>CALMVK010000289.1:29966-40834 GCA_937873145.1 uncultured Granulicella sp.
AGATCGAAGAGGCACTTGCCGACGATGCGCAGAGCAAGCTCCAGCATCTGCGGGTGCAGATCTGTGATTGTGCCGGCCGGCCAATGCTCAATCAGCGACTCGGTCTGTACGCCAATAATCGCGGCATAAGCGGCAATGCGCTCACGCAGAAACGCAGGCTGGGCCAGTCGTCGCTGGCGCATATGCAGCGGCTCTTCAGAGGTGAGCAGGCCGTGGCCGAGCACCTGCCGCGCGGATTGCATCACCAGGTTGCGATGGTGGTTCGGCGCATCCTTCACCAACATGTCGGCGATCAGGTCCGGATGGTTGAGCTGGTACACGTTACGGTTCAATGCGCGATAGAAGACCAGATCGCCATAGCGCTGTGCGTTTTCTAAAACAAAGTCGGCGGTACTTTGGCGAAAGGCGCGGCCATTCAGCACGCGCGGTAAAAGAGCGGGGCCGGCAGGAAGGTGCGGCTTGCGGCCTGGACGGATGTCGAGTGGAGGCGCAGTCACTGCAAACAATTCTAAATCTCCAGTGTTTGCGTTGCATTCATCGTGTGAAAGCACGCGATCCCGCATACTCTGAAGCATGGCGAATCGTTACGGTGAAGCGGCGTTGCTTGCGGTGCGTATGCCGACCTTTGGCAAGACGGTGTCCCCGGCAGAGCGGTGGAGTGCCGCGGTTCGGCAGGTGTACCCGACGACACCGATCGGGCAAAAAAAGAGCGGTCCAAGAAATGCCTTTGTGGGGCTGTGCGAGGCGGGTCTTGTCAAGGGAATCGAGCCTGGTGTAGCGGAGCCGGGCACCTCAAGCGCGATGCGCAACAAGACGTACGCAGTGCAAGCAATCGACTTGCTGCGTGAAGGAACGCACACGACGGTAAGTCAGTTGTGGTCCGTGGTAAGCGATGGGGAGGCAGGGGAACATGCAAGCCAGATGGATGTCGTTCTAGCTCTTTGGAAGAATGGCTTGATCGTTGAATGAAAAGCCGTCCTCCCTATCGCGGCATAGGCATAGGGAGGACGGCGCGTTTTTCCATTTCTGAGGATGGCCACCCCTATACGCGCGAAGAAAATTTCCGCTTTCGGCGAAAGATAAAATGGCTTTGGAGAGAATAGTTGCTCGAAGCAAATTATTTTAGGCTAGCCCTTGGACTTGGGTGGAAAGCCATTGAACATCTTGTCGATATCCTTGTTCACCCGCTTGGTTTCTTTTCCGCTGTTATCGGTAACATTATCGGTTGCCCGCCCGCGCCAGACTAGTTGGTGCGTATGTGCGTCGTACATGTCGATCATGAGCGTGCCGACGGGAATGTTCTGCACGGTGGTCTGCGAGTCACCGCCCAAACCACCGCCAAAGCCCCCGTAGCCTCTTCCGAAGCCTCTTCCAAAACCACCGCCGCCCCATCCAAAGCCGCCGCCGCCAAGTCCATCGTAGAACGTGTTGTACTCCTGCTCGTTTTTGACTCCGCCAATGGCGGTGATGTTGACGTCGCCGCCTGAAGCGACCATCTGCAAGCCGGCCTTGCTCAGGTCAGCGGTGACCTCGTCCTTGATGCGCTGATCGTAAAGCGGGTCCGACGTCTGAACCTTGTAGAACGAGAAGGTGTGATAGCTGCGAAAGTTTGCGTTGTGGTCGTAGTCCGTGGAGACGTTGGCCGCTGCCAAAGGCGATGCCGTCAAGGCCACAAGCGAGGCGCCTAAAACCGTATTGCGAAATGTGTGAGAGCGAAGCGAAAGCATGGAGACTCCTCCTGGTTTGCCGGAGATCCTTGCTGCAGACCGCACCCCGTAAACCATCTAGTAGGATGGCGACCTCATCCAGAAGGTTTGCGTCGCTTAGGGGCGCGGCTGGGCTTTTCGGTAGAGTGTGTACGTGCCGAAGACCCCGGCCGGAGTCCAGTGCTGCTTGAGTTCGTCGGACATGAGCAAGCCGGCACGGAAAGGTGCTTGCCGCACCTTGTACGTGTAGCCCAGTCGCAGAAAGCGCTTAAACCCACCATTGTCGATTTCATCCGACGTGATCAGCTGCCATCCGCGCGGAACCATGAGGAACTCGGCACGGCGCATTTCGGCGACTTTCTGCTCCTCCGAGTCCCGGTCGAGCGGCATGACGCAGAAGTAATCCGGCTGGAACTGGCCGGACGCCGTCAAGGCATCTGTCAAACGAAGCGGCATACTCCAGGGGAAGAGCACGCGATGCGGTCCAAGCGTCTGTTTGAGCGATTGCAAGGCCGTCGCACTCAATGTGTCGCCCGGGTCGATGTTGTAGAACGTATTTCTCAGCAGCGGCTTGAAGAAGTAAAACTCCTGCACCTGCGTGTAAAGGAATGTGAGCGCGAGGATCGCAACTCCGATTCTGCGCCAGCGCGGCACGGCCTTATCGAGGGCAACGAACGCCAGCAGAGATCCTGCCAGGCCATTGAAGAAAACGTGCAGCGGGTCGCTGCGGCCGAGCGCCGACGGCAGCAGACCGAGCGAGACGACGTATAACGGCAGCAGCACAGGTGTGCTCGCGGGTGCCTCGCGCAGACTCCAGACCACGACGAGCGGCGCCAAAGCTACTACAGTAACCAGCAGCACGAGAATATGCGGTATGGGCTGAATAATCAGGTTGAAGCCACCGCTGGCAAACTTGCCAAGTGTCTGGAGCGACTCCTGTGCGGAGGCACCTGCATACACGGCGACCCCGGCAAGCGTCGCCACACTTACCAGGAGCCATGAACGGCGACCGCTCAGTGTGCGATAGACGCCGAAGGCAAGCCCCGCTCCGCCAAACGCCAGGCCGAGCTCCGGCGAGGTAAATAGCATCAGCAACTCGCCCACACCGGCCACCATCACCGCTCCGCCGAGCGTCCGGCGCGTGCCCAGCAGCACCGCCGCCGCCAGCGGCAAAACGAAGCGCAACAGGGAGTAGTTCAACCCGAGCAGCGGGTCTATGGAGCCGAAGATGATCAACGCAAAAGCCGCCACGCGCAGACTGTTGCGCATGGGCAGCGCGCGCACGACATAGAACAGCAGGCAGACTCCGGCCGTCTCCGCCGCGGCGAGCGAGACCACGTAGCTGGCTACCCGCGACACTCCCAGCGCTCCAAGCACCCGGAGGAAGCTCGCCGGCCACTCGTACAGGAGGACGCCGTAGGGAAATTCGAAGTCACGAAAGAGGCGCTCATGGAACACGAGCCCCGTGCGCAGCTGCGTGAGAAAGTAGCCTGCGTCCGAGTAGTAGAAGCCATCGCGAATGACGAAGGAGCCAAGCACGGCCGTAAAGCCCACCAGGGCGGCCACGCCCCAAAGCAGATGATGGTAGGTGAGCGGACCGTGCTTCTCCGCCGGGTCCGGTTGGCTGCCGTCGGTTCTGGTTCGGTTGGCAAGGGGGTGGACGCGCATCCAGTAACACATCGCCGCCACGGCCAGGCTGATGCAGGCAATTCCCACCATGGCCACGCGGTTGTTCGCACCCGCGCTATAGGCTCGCGAGAAGCTTGGGTGATGGGGCGGAAAGAAGAAGGGAAGCACGAAGGCTACGAAAAAGGTAAGCAGCGCTACGCCGGTCCAGAGTAGCCAGACCGGAACGCCAACCCGGCCACCGCGCGGTGAACCATCGGCAGCGGAGACGGGGGTCATGGCAGAGCACCGGGTGGCGTGGTTGCCGGAGCCTGCAGCAGCGGAATCAAGCTGGGCGCCAAATCAGGCATACCCGGAGACTACCGCATTTATTCACAAGTGAGCGTAATCTGTCGCTGAATCTGCGACGAACCGGCCTCCGCGATCGTCAACTCCATGACAAGGAAAAACAACCCGCAGCAATCGATAGGAGCAGCAGTGAAGATTCGGAAAACGATGGCAATGGCAGCATGGGTCCTGATCTTCGGGGCGGCATCTCTTACAGGGAACGTACGCGCGCAGGCGCCGCAACCGCCCGCGCATCCATATTTTCCTCGCGCCATCTACTCGGAGACGGTAGATCCCAGGGCTGATATCGCCGCAGGGCTGAAGCAGGCTCGGCTCGAACACAAACGCGTCCTCTTGGATTTTGGAGGCGACTGGTGCGGCGACTGCCAGGTGCTCGACATCTACTTTCATCAGCAGCCGAATAGCGCCTTGCTTGAGAAAAACTTCGTCCTGGTGCATGTCTTCATCGGACACATGGATAAAAACATTGATCTGGCCGCGAAGTACGGCGTACCGATCAATAAGGGAGTTCCGGCACTCGCCGTGCTAAACGCCAATGGCAAGGTGCTTACCTCGCAGCGCACGGGAGAGTTCCGCGATATGCGGCATATGGACCAGGGATCGGTTCAGGCTTTCCTCAATAAATGGAAGGCATAGGGGGGCCGGCGCTGTCTTTGGCATCGAGATCGTGTGAGTGGTTGACCTGCTTTGGGCGGCTCGCTTGGTCCTCTGTCCGGTAAGTTGTACAGAGAGAGGCTTCCCCCAGCGTGCGAAGCGGGTAGAATGGCCTTCGTACAGGGCATTTCAAGGCCAGTAAACCCTCGCCCGCACGGTTGAGGGTTTAGAAAGATTCGGACAACGTTCCATGATCAGCACCTCTGAAATTGCACGCAACGCATCGGCCGGACTCGCGCAGGGCCGCGGTCGCCGCGCCAAGATCGTCGCCACCCTCGGTCCTTCCTGTGGCACGCTGCCGCTATTCCGGCAGCTGGTGCGAGCGGGCCTCGACGTAGCGCGGCTCAACTTTTCGCACGGCTCTCACGAGCAGAAGGCCGAGCTGATTAGCATGATCCGGCAGGTGGCTCTTGAAGAGCACAAGCCGATCTGCATCCTCGCCGACCTGCAAGGGCCGAAGATTCGTACCGGTGTACTCAAGAATCACACTCCGGTCCTGCTCGAAGCCGGCAAGCTGCTGACGATCACGCCGCGACCCGTCGAGGGAACCGCGGAGCTGGTCAGCACCGTCTTTACGACATTGGCGGAGAACCTGGAACCGGGCTCACGCATCCTGCTTTCAGACGGCCTCATCGAGCTGAGCGTAGCTCGTATTGATGGAACGGACGTAGTCTGCGAGATCGTCAACGGCGGCCTGCTGGGAGAGAAAAAGGGCATCAACCTGCCCGGCATCGCAGTCAACGTCCCTTCCTTGACCGAAAAAGATGAGGAAGACCTGATCTTCGCGATCGGCCAGAATGTGGACACGGTCGCCGTATCGTTTGTGCGGACGGCTGAGGACGTGCGCCACGTCAAGCAGCGCGTGGCGGCGCTCAACTCCGACGCCTGGGTCATTGCGAAGCTTGAAAAACCGCAGGCAATTGAACATCTGGACTCGATTCTCGAGGTCGCAGACGGCATCATGGTCGCACGCGGAGACCTCGGCGTCGAGGTGCCGCCGGAGAAGGTTCCCGCCATCCAAAAGCACATCATCCGGCGTGCAGCGGAGTTCCGCAAACCCGTCATCACCGCCACCCAGATGCTTGAGTCGATGATCGAAAACCCGCGTCCGACCCGCGCCGAAGCTTCGGACGTAGCCAACGCAATCTACGACGGCACCGATGCCGTCATGCTCTCCGGCGAGACGGCTGCGGGCAAATATCCCGTCGAGGCCATCGCCATGATGGCCAAGATCGTCAGCGAGACCGAGCACCAGATGCGGGTCGACCCTGTCGCCAAGGAACGCACACGCCGCACCGCCAAGCTAAGCGTTGCCGAGACCATCTGCGAGTGTATGGCGCACTCCGCGGAAGACCTTGAGGTCTCCGCCATCGCCATCTTCACCGAGACCGGATCCACAGTCAGGCTCCTCTCCAAATATCGTCCGGACCCGCCCATCTACGCCATGAGCCCGTATCAAAAAGTGATCAATCGCAGCATGATGCTGTGGGGGACGTACCCGATCCTGTGCGAGCGCTTCAGTGACACCGACAAGCTGGTCGATAAAGCTGAGAAGATTCTCGAAGATCTAGGGTTCGTACAGCAGCGACAGGTCGTCGGGATCGTCGCCGGAACCCGCACCCGATCAGGTGCGACGAACTTCATGCGGCTGCACATGGTCGGCGATCGGGATATCGAAGGCTGATACAGATCAGTAGATCAGCAGCCTAGACCTACTTTGACATGGGTGTAGAGGTAGCTTTCGCTCTTTGATGTCATCCCGAAGGGAATCTGCGGCTGCATTTGCCGTTGTCTGTCTCTTACCATCAGCAAATTCGCTCTGGCGAATTGACTCCACCTAAGTCCTGCCGCCTGGATCTCAAGCCCGTGCAAGGATCTCTCCAGTGGGCGCGGTGCAGCATCGATTGCGGCCGGCCCGCTTGGCGGCATAAAGCGCCTGGTCGGCTCTCTCAAGCCAGAGCACCGGAGAGGCATGTGCTGCTTCGAGGGCCGCAATGCCGAAGCTGGCCGTCACCCGCAAGGGTTCATGCAGCAGCATGGGAGCCTCCTCCAGGCAGGTGCGCAGCTTCTCTGCCGCCTGAACCGCCTGGTGCAGGTCGATGTCGGGCAGCAGAATGCCAAACTCCTCGCCACCCAGCCGGCCCAGCAGATCTTCCTTACGCAGGATGGCCTGCAGCCGATGCCCTACCGTGCGCAGGACGGTGTCACCGGCCGGATGCCCAAAGGTGTCGTTGACCCGCTTGAAGTGGTCGATGTCCATAGTGAGCAGCACCGCCGGCTGCCCGCGGCGAACGAACTTCGAGATCGTTTTTTCCAGCTCCAGCAGAAAGCTGCGGCGTGTCGCCGCGCCGGTCAGCGAATCCATCTGCGCAATCCTGCGCAGCTCCAGCTCGTCCACCGCCAGCGCAGCAAAGCTCTTCAGCACTTCAACTTGTCCCAGGCTGAAGTCTCGCGGCTGCACATCCAGAGCACACAAAGAGCCTAGATTGTAGCCATCCGGAGACGCGAGCGGAACGCCAAGATAGCTGCGGATGAATGGTTTCCCCATCACCGACGGATACTGTGCAAAGCGTGCGTCCTTTAAGGTGTCCGGAATAAAGAGTGGTTCCCGCGCCTGGATGGTGTGGGTGCAAAAGGATTGTTCGCGCGGCAAATCCGTACTGTCCATCCCCACGCAAGACTTGTACCACTGGCGGTCCGTGTCGATCAGCGAGAGTGTAGAGATGGGCACATTAAGCACCGCACGCACCAGGCCGGTAATACGTTCAAACGGCGCCTCACGCGGTGTGTCGAGAACCTCGTAACGATGCAGCGCGGCGACGCGTCCGGGTTCATCCTGAAGCTTTCGATCCTCCACGGCTACCTCACCATCGCTTTGATTGCGCGCAGCAGTTCTTGCTTGTACGAGTCCACGATCACCGAGACGCTCGCCTCAATCTGTGCCTCGTGAACGCCGGCCGATTGCAGGTTCGCAACCAGGGTAGCCAGGTTTTCACGATGCCGCTCGAGACTCTCCTGCAGCGGCGCGGGAATGATCAAATCCGCGAATGGATCCCTTTTCTCTAATAGAGTCATGCGTTAACCTTGAGCACCACAAGTGCCGCATTCGAGGCCCGTACATCCTGCAAGCAAAGAACTCGGAGGCCGATATAGCGATCCTAGCGTTCCCCAGTCAGGGCCGGCAATGCCGCAAAGGTGGCATACGGCCACCCGGGCACTACACCCGGGCGCATCAGCCTCTTTCCTGGCTCAACGTGGCAGTAAGCTGCGGATCTCAACCCTGCTGCCGGCAGTCAACGCCGGAACAATCACGCCCCAGCGGCCGTCCACCTGGCTTAGAGTGAGGCGCCGCTCGTTTGCCGTGACCACGGAGGTTTGCGGAGTGATGCCAACGACCTCAATGCGGTACTCGCGCCACCACGGCTTCCAGTTGCCTTCCTGCTTTGCGATCTCAATAGTAATCGCTCCATCCGCAGCCACCGAGCAACTGAAGCGGACGCGCGCAAACTCACCCGTACGAAAGTTGAAGGTGTGTCCGTCATCGGTGTAGACCTCACCGGCGCAGGTGGCTGCCGGGTTGTCGAAGCCGGGCGTCAAGGGAAAGACTCGCAGTGTGAGCGGCCCTTGCGGCGTCTCGGCGGTGCTTTGCGTAAGGGGAGCGATGGGCAGTATGCTTCCTCCGCGCACAAAGACCGGAAGCTGATCGAGCGCAGGCGTAATCATCAACGGTTTCTGCGCGATCACCTTGTCTCGCTGCTCCAGATCGATCGGACCGGATGGAGTACCACTCCTGATCTGCGCGCCGGTCCAGTAGTCGTACCAGGTTCCCGGAGGAAGATGAACCGCATAGGGCACAACGTCCTCAAAATACTCGCTCGGGGCGACCAGCAGTCGGCTGCCAAACAAAAACTCGGTCCCGTTGAGATCATCGGGATACTCGAGAAAGAGGGGCCGGTCGATCGGTAGTCCATCATGGGAGGCTTCTTCCGCCGTGGTATAGAGATAAGGCATCAGCCGATACCTTTCCTCGATAAATCTTCGGCGAATCGCCTCCTGCTCCGGCCCGTCCACCCAGACCTCATGCATCCGTGTGCCTTTGGCGGAGTGGATGCGATCGATCGGCTGGAAGGCCGCGACCTCCACCCACTTGGTCAGCAGATCCGGTGAAGGAGAGCTTGCAAATCCGCCGACATCCGCGCCGGCAAGCGCGAATCCACTCAGGCCAAGGTTGAGGATCTGCGGCACCGTCATGCGCAGGTGGTTCCACGTAGAGCTGTTGTCGCCGGTCCAGGTGCTGCCATAGCGCTGGCCCCCGGCATAGCTGGCGCGCGTCATCACAAATGGCCGTTCAGTCGGTCTCAGCGCGAGTTCACCGTCCCACGTAGCGCGTGCGTTCTGCAAACCAAAAATATTGTGCACTTCGAGTTCGTTGGTCGTACGCTTCTGGAAGCCGGGCTCGTCGATGCGGCTTTGCACCTGGGCCGGCATGGTCTTCCCGGGAGCATCGAAGACGGCCGGCTCATTCATGTCGTTCCAGAAACCAGCGACACCGTCGTCCACAAAGGTCTTGAAGAGTGTGCCCCACCACTGCCGCGTGCTGGCCTGGGTGAAGTCGGGAAAGACCGCATCTCCCGGCCACACGGTTCCGACGTACGTGGAGCCATCCGGGTTCTTCACAAAGTGGTCGCCTGCCACGCCCGAGTCGTACGGTGCGTAGCCGACGTTAGGCTGCTTGGCAATGTGAAGGTCCGTGATGACGACCAGCTTGAAGCTGTCCGCGGCTAAACGCTTCACCATGCCCGGAAAGTCTGGATAGTTCTGTTCATCGACCGTAAAGGGCCAGTTCTTATGCTGAAAATCGATATCCAGCCAAAGCACGTCGGTAGGGATACGATCCTTGCGCAGGCGAGCCGCAACATCGAGCAACTGCGACTCCGGAAAGTAGGTATAGCGGGACTGCTGGAAGCCAAGCGCCCAAAGTGGTGGCAGCGCGGTAGGCCCCGTAAGCCAGGACCACGCGGTGACCACCTGCCTGGGTTCTGGGCCATACATCAGGTAGTAGTCGATCGGACCATCGAGTGCGCCAAACGTATATTGGCTTGGATCGGAGCGGCCGAAGTCGAAGTTTGAGCGGAAGGTGTTGTCGAGAAACACGCCGAGCGTGCGTCCGTGAGCGACGTGCAGGAAAAATGGAATGCTCTTGTAGAGGGGGTCGGTCGTCTCCGCCCAGCCGAAGGCGTCGGTGTTCCACAAGGTGAAGACTTCGCCGGTATGGTCGAGCGGTCCGGCCTTATCGCCGAGGCCGAAGAAATGGTCGTCCATTCCGCGCTGCTTGCTCAACGTGAAGCGCTTGCCCTCCCAGCGCGCCGGGGCTGCGTCCTGCTGCAAAACGTTTCCTGATAAGTCGGAGACAGTCAGGTCCAGGTTTGCGTTGATCAGCACGCGCAGACTACGCGTCGCGAAGCCCTGCGGCTGCGACGTAACCGCAACGCTGCTGGTGCGCGACGCCGGCAGCACCGCCCAGGAGACGTCTTCTGGAACGGCGTTGCCTTGCCACATGCGAACGCGAAGAATATCGTCTCGCAAGGCAATCACCTGGAGCGTAACGGCACCTGCCTTCGCGGTCAAACCATGCGCCTCCGCGGTGATCTGCTGCGCGAGCGCGGTATGTCCTGTGCAGAGCAGAACGGAACAAAGAGCAAAAGCAGAGATTCGGCCCAGCTTCATGGGTTACTCCTTTGGCGAACGCATTGAAGCTGTGCGGAAGATACGGAACTGGAAGGCATCGAGGGATAACGCGGGAAGGCTGGCCGGTGCGGAAGCTCGAGCGCCGAGAGGAATCTCCTGCCAGCTTCCTGCACCTCCTTCAACGTTGCCGCGGAAGAGTGTGTTCGAAAGATTAATGGCCACCAGGTAGCTTTCACTTGCAGTGCTGCGTAGGAAGGTAACGACATGCGTCTCGTCGGAGTTGTGTACCCAGGTCAGTTCGCCGGTGCGCAGTGCTTCAACGCTTTTGCGCAGCGGAATAAGAGCCGCGTACGTCCGGATGAAGTCGCGATGGGCATCCGCTCCTGCCCAGAAGATAGGCAGCTTCTCAAACAGTGCAGCTCCCGCGGTCGGCTCCGCATCGCCAATCTCCATCCCGTTATACAGCAGCGGCACGCCCGGCAAGGTGAAGGTCATCACCGACGCAGCCAAAGCGGCTGAGGCTCCATCGAGAACCACGGCGCGATCTTTGTCATGGTTGTCCGTCATGAGCAGGTGCTCGGTGTGCGCGGGAAACGCTTTCTCTTCCCGGGTCCAGGTAGCGTGGATGGCGGTTGCGGATTCGCCTTGCCGAATAACTTGATCGATGGTGTCGAGCAGCGGCCAGGCATAGTCCAAATCGAAGGCCTGCTGCATCAACTCCGGCTTAGACGATTCGCCGAGCAAAAGGCAGTCAGGCTTGACCGCCTTGAGCGCCGTTCTCACCTGAGCCCAGAAGTCTGTGGGCATCTCCCCCGCGGCATCGAAGCGAAAGCCATCGAGATCATA
>CALMVK010000290.1 GCA_937873145.1 uncultured Granulicella sp.
GGTCGAAGGGCTCGCGAGCGGCTGGGGAGGGCTGGGTGGTGGAGGTGGTTGCGGAAGGTGTGGCAGCCTGCTGAGGAGCCGTCTGAGCCGGACTTGCCGGAACGAGCAGCGTCAGAAACAGAACAGTGTGGAGCGCGTGCATGTTCTTGAGTGTAAAGCTGTGGCGGCCAGGAATTGCACTCCCGGCCGCGTACACGATGGAGCAACGGGCGCAGACCAAAGCAGGGCAGACGCTCTGGTTTTCTTATCCGGCCAGGTTCGTGACGGGAACGGTCACCGTACGGTAACCTTTCAGAGGTCTGAGAAAGCAGCGCAAAGGAGACCGAAGATGCGCCAGATCGGGTCGAGTAGAAGGCAGTTCCTGCGGGGTTCGAGTGCGGTTGCGGCAACGCTGCTGACAGGAATGGACCGCGCGTTCGCTGGGCCGGTCGGTTTGCCCGCGGGCATTCAGTTGTACGCTGTACGCGAACCGCTGGCTGCCGATGCGCCGGGCACGCTGAAGCAACTGAAGCGCATCGGATATGGCGAGGTGGAGAGCGCGGGCACGGGCCGGTATACGCCGGTGGAGTTCCGGCAACTGGTCGTCGATGCGGGCCTGGCGCTGCCGAGCGCGCACATTGAGTTCCGCATGGACAACGATCTTGGCCCGTTGCTGGCGGAGGCCAACGGACTTGGAGTGCAGTATGCGGTCAGCTCGTTCCTGCGCAAGCTGAACGATCCCGGACGGATGAGTCTTTCAAACAGCAAGGTGCAACAGGCGGCCATGCCGCCGATGGGCCAGGACGGCTTTGAACGCATGGCGGCGCGCATGAACGAGATTGGCCGGGCAGCGAAGGCAGCCGGTCTGCAGTATGCCTACCACAACCATAATTTTGAGTTTGAGAAGCTTCCGGATGGAACGTTGGGGTACGACCTGCTGCTGCGGCGGACCGAGGCTGAGTTGGTGAAGTTTGAGGTGGACTGCGGCTGGATGGTGGCTGCCGGGGTCAGCCCGGTGCGGTACTTTGCGCAGTATCCAGATCGTTTTCGCATGTTGCACATCAAGGACTTCCTGCCGATCGCGCGGCCCACGACGGACATGATCGGCCCGGACCGGCCGAGTGGCGTGGAGCTTGGGCGTGGGTTTATCGATTACAAGCCGATCTTCGCAGCGGCAGCGGCTCGCGGCGCGGGGATCGTGCATGTGTTTGCGGAGCAAGAGGCGCCGTATACGCGGCCGCAGATGGCCTCGGCGGAGGTCAGTTTTGCCTTCCTGAACTCTTTTTCCAAGGCTTAGGGATGGTTGTTCGTATAGGCGCCAGGGGCGATACGCCCTCCCCCCCACTATTTAGGGCAAGTTCTTTCGTTTCAACCATTTGCATGGTGACCTTAAGGACAAAGTATTGAAACAAAAAGACTTATAGCCAAATTCCTCAAAACAAACGACTTACCGCAGCGTTCAAAGACTTGGACTGCGGGCTTTCCATCTACTTCCAGTATACGCTCTCAGGATATCGAGTGCGCCAATGTAAGCTGTTCATTCTGTGACACTTGCACGATTTCTAGCTTGACAGGTGGGAGCCAAGCGGAGAGATGGTAGTCCGTGTGCGCGAGCTGTCGGCTGCTTAGTGGCGGACAAGCGTGGCGACACCAAAGACGTTTGGGCAGGAACCGCCGATGACGTGAACGGAGATGGCAAGCGAGGCGGCCGAGGGGTCGGTGAGGTTGCCGGAGAGCAGGAGCTGGGAGCCGTCGTTCATGAGGAAAGAGAGATTGAAGGAGTCGCCGGTGATTTGGCTAGAGACAGGAAGAGGTTCGCTGCTGCCGGAGGTAAAGCAGGTGGATCCGGTGACGCCAAGGGTGGCGACCAAAGGAAGCTGGTAGTTAGGCGCGGTGCCTGTGGTGACGAGGGTGGCGGGCTGTTGCGCGACTTGAAAGGTGAGGGCGACGTTGGCGCCGAGGGTAGGTCCCGAGCTGGCAAGGAAGTTAACGGCAGGACCGGAGTAGGTGCCGGTAAGGGCCGTAATGGGGGTTGCGGTGAAGCTGGCGGAGTGGGTGTAAGTGCAGGGTGTGAGGGGCGGAGAGGCTAAATTGGGGAGCGAGGCAGTGAGGGTGTAGGAGCCGGTCCAACTTCCGGGGGAGGCAGCGGTGGGTGAGGAGCCGCTGAGGGTGACGGTGTAGCCGCCGAGGGCGAGAGTGGGTGAGGGTGGCGTGGAGTAGGTGGCGGTAAAGGTGCCGTCGGCGGCAATCTGCCCGGCGAGATTGAAGTTGCCGCTGATGCCGGATACGGGAGAGCATTGAATCTGTACGTAGCCCCCGCCAAACACTTGGCTGCCCTGCACGGTGAGGAAAGTGGAGAGCAGGGGATAGGTGGCCGGGGTGCGCGTGCCGGCGAGGCTCCAGTTTCCGTCGAGGGTGGTAGGTGGGGCGGGCAAGGTGATGGTCGTTGGCGTGCTGGGGCCTGAGGCGCAGGCGAGCATGCCGAGTGAGAGCAGCGAGGCAAGGAAAGGGAGCAACATGCGAGGCATGCTCGGAGTGTAGTGCATGGGTCCTGTTATTCGTGAGGAGAGATGGTGTGCAGTGGCGTTCTTTACGAGAAGACGCGGGGTGCGGGAGTTTCCGGCTACGTCGCAGGAACGACGATGGCAATTGGGATAGCACCAGGTGCTACTATGCAGCATGGTGGGACCGGAACGAATCTTTAAAACAGCGTGGTTTGCCAAAGCTTCTAAGAAGGCCCGCATCTTCGACGACGAGCTTTGCGCGGCTGTTCGTCAGGTCATGCTGGGGCAAGCGGATGATCTGGGTGGCGGTGTCTTCAAGAAGCGGCTGGGCAAGAACCTGTATCGGTCTCTGATCCTGACCAAAGGCCACCGCCGCTGGGTCTACGCTTACCTGTTCGCCAAGAAGGATCGAGCCAACATTGAGGAAGATGAGCTTGTCAGCTTCAGGGCTCTGGCGGCGCTGTATGCGCGCAAGACGGATGAGGACTTTGCCAAAGAAGTGCAGCTCAAGGAACTGGTGGAGATATGCCTATGAAGAGCAAGCAGAGATACAAGAGCGAGGCGTTTGAGGCGGTTCATGGCGCGGTTGCGGGGATGTACAAGGCGGGCACCGTGGACAAGGAGACGATGCGGAGCTTCGATGAGTCCTGCCTGGCGATGCCTGAATCGATGGAGCCGTCGCTGATCAAAACGATTCGAGAGAGCCAACGGGTGAGTCAGCCTGTCTTTGCGCGTTATCTGAACACGAGTGAATCGACGGTGGAGAAGTGGGAGGCTGGCGTGAAGAAGCCGAGTGGGATGGCGATTAAGCTGCTGATGATCGTGCAGAAGCATGGATTGAAGATGCTTGCGTAAGGATTGTTTCAGTGTCAACAAAAGGGATGTCATTCAGAGCGGATTTGCTGATTGTTAGAGACAAACGACGGCAAAAGCAACCGCAGATTCCCTGCGGGAATGACAACAAAAGCGAAAGCTGCCTCTACACCAACATCGAAGTAGTTCTAGAGCGCGGCTCCCATGCAGTTTGAGCCATGATTTAGGACACGTCGGCATTTTTGGTGGAAGGCGGTCTTGGTCAGAACAAGGTTAAGTGCGCCCTAACGCCGGGCGGGCAGCACGGGGCCTGCGGCAGGACCTTCGTGCGGTGCTGGACGCTTCGCGTGTTAAGACGGTCAGGGCTGGGCGTTTTAGGGTCTTGGGCGGAGTTGGGCCAGAAAGGCTTCGGCTGACGGCGCGGTGTTGATCACGTCGG
>CALMVK010000291.1:0-2196 GCA_937873145.1 uncultured Granulicella sp.
CCGCGCGCCACGGACTCCGAGCCAAGCGCCGGCGAGATCAGCTTGCGCACAATCCGGGCATCGAACGCGTCACCCGCAAAGCCCAGCCCCGCGCTGCCCAGCACCCGCCGCTCCGCGCCTGCACCCACCGTAATCAGCGAGAAGTCGCTGGTGCCGCCGCCAAAGTCCCCGATCAACACCGTCTCCGTGTGGTCCAGCGTCCGTGCATACGAGTAAGCCGCGGCCAGCGGCTCAAACTCGAACTCCACCGCCTCAAAGCCTGCCTGCACAAACGCCGCTCGCAGCCGGGTCAACGCATACGCGTCATCCTCCGGCGTCTCTGCCGAGACGAAGCGCACCGGCCGGCCTACAGTCGCGCGCCGCACTGGAACGCCAAACTGCGCCTCTGCCTGTACCCGCAAGTCGCCTAGAATCCGCGAGATCAGGTCTTCAAGCGTGTAATTGCGCCCGAACACTTCGGTCCCCGTCAGCGACCGAAGCGGCAGGTACGACTTCAGCGATTGGATCAGCCGCCCCGGCTGCTCGCCCTCCCGATGTCCGCGCAGATAGCGCTCGATCGCCTCCTGGCCCGAACTGGAACGGATCCCCCGCGCCGTCCGCTCCAGATACAACAACGAACGCCAGCTGAAGCTCTCCGGCCCAAACCGCACCAGCTCCACGCCCTGCGGTGTCGCGAGTGCCACGGAGCTGTTCGTCGTCCCGAAGTCGATCCCGATCGAACCCTCACCTGCCTGTGCTGAGGAAGACATGAACGGCTATGATGTCACAGACGGAGGCCTTCCTGTGATCTTTGCCGGCGATCTCGACACCATCACTGCCCAAGAACACCTGCTGCAGTTCAACTTCTTCAGCCCCGACATCGCCTGGGCCGTGGGCAGCCATCTCCGCGCCGATGCCATTGCGCGCCAGGCCGCCATGACCTTCGAGATTCAGATCGCCGGACGCACGGTTTTTCTCACCACCACCGGCAATGCCGCCCCCGGCCAGGCCGACTGGATTCGCCGCAAGCGCAACGTCGTGATGCGTTTTGGGCGCAGCTCGTATGCCGTCGGCCTGCAGCTTGCGCAGGAGGGCAAGACGATCGAAGAGCGACACGGCCTTACCTTGGCCGACTACGCCCTGCATGGCGGAGGCTTTCCCATCGCGCTTACCGGCACGGGGCTGATCGGCTCGGTGATCGCCAGTGGCTTGGCCCAGCGTGTGGATCACGGCATGGTCGTCGACGCACTCGCTACCGTCCTCAACCGCACCGACATTCCCCGGCTCGACTGAAGGCAGATTTCGTTAGCGCCCCAGCAACTCCAGCGCCCCACGCTCGATCAGTATCTTCGCCGCGCGCTCCCCGAGCCTCGCGGCCGGCTCGCTGCGCTCTGCATCGCACGTCACCTGCACCGACTCCTCGCCATCCGGCGAGAGTACCTGCGCATGCAGCCGCCAACCCTCGTCGAGCGCCAAACAGTGCGCCCCCAGCGGTAGCTCGCAACCGCCGCCCATCGCAGCTAGAAATGCCCGTTCCGCGTCCGTGGCGAACCGCGCCGCCTGGTCGTCCAGCTCGCGCACTGCCGCGAAGATCGCCGGATCGCGCGCCGTGTCGTCCGTGCCGAGCGCATACTGCGGACTGCGCGTCTCAAGCGCCAGCGCGCCCTGCCCCGGCGCCGGCGTCAGCTCATCCACCGCAAAACGCTGGTGGACGGATTCAGTCCGCCCCAGCCGCTCCAGCCCTGCGCAGGCCAGCACCAACGCATCGCACTGGCCTTGCTCCAGCTTGCGCAGGCGCGTGTCCACGTTGCCGCGCAGCTCTACAAACTCCACATCCGGCCGCAGACTGAGCAGCTGCGCCCGCCGCCGCGGGCTGGTCGTGCCAATCCTCCCACCCGCCGGCAGTGTATGCAACCCCCAGAACGCCTCACACACAAATGCATCGCGCGCGTCGGCCCGCGGCGGGATCGCGGCCAACGTAAACCGCTGATTCAGGCACGTCGGCAAATCTTTAAGCGAGTGTACCGCGAGGTCGATTCTCCCCTCCGCCAGCGCATCTTCGATCTCCTTGATGAAGATGCCCTTGCCGTCGAGCCCCGGGGGCGCGACAAACCCCGGCTGCTGCATCCGGTCGCCGGTGGTACGAATAATCTCAATCTCTACCGTGTGACCCTGCCCGCGCAGCTCGGAAGCAATGTGGTTGGCCTGCCACAAGGC
>CALMVK010000291.1:2296-8619 GCA_937873145.1 uncultured Granulicella sp.
CGCAGCCGCGCCAGCTCCGCCGCATCGCCCTGCTCCGCCGCGCTGCGGATCGCACTCATCGGGCCATGCAAAAACTTTGCCGTCAACGACCGCGTCAGCGCCTCGACCGCGCCTTGCTGCGCCGCCGTCAACGTCCCCAGCTTGCCTGCCGCCCGCGCCAGCTCGCCTTGCCGCAGAGCCTCGGCCTGCTCCTGCAGCGCCAGGATCGCCGGCACCGCGTCGAGCGCCTTGAGCCGCTGCTGATAGCGCGTCACCTCCGCCAGCACAATCTGCTCCGCCGCTTCGGCTTCCCGCGAGCGCTCCGCCCGGTTGCCCTGCGCCACCTGCTGCAGATCGTCAATGTCGTAGACGAAGCAGCCATCCACCTCGTTCATGCGCGGGTCCACATCGCGCGGCACCGCGATATCGATGAAAAACATGGGCCTCCCACGCCGCCTCTGAATGAAGTGCGTTCCATGCGAGCGCCCAAACAACTGCTGCGGCGCGCCCGTCGAGGTAATCACAATGTCCGCCCGCTGCGCCTCCGCATACAGCGCGTCGAACGGAATCACCTCCACCGTCAGCTTCGGCCCGCGAAACTCCGCCGCCACCTTCTGCGCGCGCGCCTCTGTCCGGTTGGCGATCAGCAGATGCGCCGCGCCATGCTGGATGAGGTGCCGCACCGCCAGCTCCGACATCTTGCCCGCACCCACCAGCAGAATCTGCTTATCCGCCAGAGAGCCAAAGATCTTTCGCGCCAGATCGACCGCGACCGACGCAATCGAGACCGACGACGACCCAATCTGCGTCTCGCTCCGCACCCGCTTCGCCGTCGTAAACGCGCTCTGCAGCAGCCGGTCGAGCGACGTCGACACCGCTCCCACCTCGCGCGCCACCGTATACGACTCCTTCACCTGCCCCAGAATCTGCGGCTCCCCCACCACCATCGAGTCCAGCGAAGACGCCACCCGAAACAGATGCCGCACCGCCTCGCGCTCCCGATACTCATACATATGCGGACGAATCGTCGCCGTCGGCACGGCAAAGTATCCCTCAAGAAACTTCAGCAGATCGGCCCGGCTCGCATCCCCTGCTCGCGCCGCGGCTCCATCCTGCAGCGTCAGCAGCTCGACCCGGTTGCACGTCGAAAGAATCAGCCCCTCTTGCACTCCCGGAGCACTCACGAGCGAGCGGGTCGCCTCCGCCAACTGCCCGGCCGGAATCGCCAGACGCTCTCGAACATCAATCGGCGCGGTCTGGTGGTTGACCCCCATTAGCACCAGCGTGGACTCGGTCTGTTCTACGTTCATCCGCGTTTCGTCGCTCATGGCGCCGGAAACCTGTGCACCGCCGACAAGCTATTCGACGCCCACACGGCAAGCACCACCACAAACACAAAGCTGGACAGATACACCGCCCGCCGCCCGCGCAGCCCGGAGATGCGCCGGATATGGATCATTCCGACGTACGCAATCCACATCGCGAACGCCAGCAAAATCTTTGGATCGCCGAAGTATGTCGGCCCGTACGCGACCTCCGCCAGGAACGACCCGATCAGCAACCCCGCCGTCATGCACGGCAGGCCGATCAGCAGCGACCGCAGCGCGATCCGGTCGATCGTCTCAAGCGGCGGCAGCTTCACCCGGCTCCGCGCCACCGACTTCGCCTTCAACCGGCGCTCCTGCACCAGATACATCAGGCTCGTCACCATCGAAACCATCAGCGCCACATACGCGGCCAGCAGCAGTGCGATATGCAGGAACAGCCAACCCGAATGCAGCCCCGGCAAAGCCGCCGTCTCCACCCCCGGCCGAAACGCCGGCAACAGCCCCATCAGGAACGCCAGCGGCAGCAGCACCACCCCCAAGGACATCGTGCGATACCGCCAGTACACCAGCACAAACGCCAGCGCCAGCAGCAGCCCGCAGGTTGACTGCGTCTCATGCGCCTCGACCGGCAATGCATGGTGCGCCGCGTTCAACATCTCCGCCAGCGAGACAAACTGCAGCAGCAACCCGATCAGCACCGCCGGCAGGGCCACATGCCGCCAGCGCGGCCGCTCATAGAGCGCCGCCGGCAACACCGCCAAAGCGGCCACGCCGTACAGCAGCACCGCGAGTCTGAGCCAAAGCAGGGGCATACACACAGGAGCAGCAAGCGCTCTCCCTTATTCTATCGGCTGGTGCGCGCCAAACTTTAGCCCTTCCGCCAAGCTTTATACTCAGACCAAAGTTCAGACCTGTCCGAGGAACCCATGGCCGCACTGATCGACGCCCTCAGCGTCAAGCGCAAATCCGTATTCGAGTTTGAAGACACCCCCTACGCCTGCCTCGACGCCGAGGTCAACTCCCCCACCGCCCGCGGCGGCCAGACGCTCGTCCGCCTCAAGATGCGCAACCTGCTCACCTCTGCCGTCTTCGAGAAGACCTTCAAGGCCAACGATAAGTTTAGGGAACCCGACCTCGTCCTGGTCCCCGCCACCTACCTCTACTCGGACGCGGACGGCTCTTACTTTCTCGACCAGGAGTCCTTCGAGACCCTCACCCTCGCCGACGCGATGCTTGCCTCCGCCCGCGACTTCCTCATCGACGGCCTCCTGCTCCAGATTCACAAGTTCAACGGCAACCCCATCGGCCTGCAGCTTCCCATCTTCGTCGAGCTCACCGTGGCCGAGACGGAACCCGCTGTCAAAAGCGACACCTCGAGCGGCAAGGAAACCAAAGTCGCCAGACTAGAAACCGGCCTCCAAATCCGCGTCCCGCTCTTCATCCGCGAAGGTGAAAAGGTAAAAGTGTCTACGGAAACCAGTGACTTCGCCGGCCGCGCCTGAGGTATTCCACTCGAAGGAATGATTGCAGGCCCCCTAAGAAGCGGCAAGCTCGCAGGCAGCCAGGATGCGTTGCCGTGCTGTGCCAAGAAGGCCCTTTACGGGGGTGAAGCTCGTGTTGATCAAGCGCAGCTCACCTGCAAAGGTGACAGCACCGATCGATTGCTCTCCTTCAATGCCAAAGAGTACGGCGGGGCCCCAAAGTGCTTTCAGGTGCAATCCGGAGACCGTCTCAGAGAGATCGGGCGCCTTGAGATTGCTTAGGTGGAGATCGTAGCCGTCCGACTTGATCATTGCGTCCACCATGTCGACGGCATTGCCGGGCATTTCAACGGCCGCACCCACGCGAGCATAGACATCTGCGATCCCGGCCAGAGATTGCGCAGAGGCAAGGTCCGATTGAAGCTGACGTGCGGATTGCCAAAGATCACCCTCGTGGTGGGCCCACGCCACTTGCGCGGCACTGATAGAAAGCACAAGATCGCGTTCGTTCTGTAAATAAGGACGCGCATCCACCGGCATGTGCAGATGAAGATCCGTATCCCGTAAGACCGGGGAGAGTTCCCGGAACGCAGACTCTAGAGCCGCCAGCAGCAGAGCACCCACCGTGGTCTGCTCGCGATGAACACAGCGGAGGATATGCGCAGTCTCTTCCGAGGAGAAGTCGATTGAATCTACCTGCGGCTGATCTGGCGCGTGATGATAGGTGAAGGTACGCGCCGGCTGCGCCGGGCTTGGCTTCGTCTCTTCCTGCTCTGCGTCTGCAGGCTTGGCAGCCGGCTGCGTGGGGGAGGCCAGGGCCTTTAAGCGATCTTCCGCAGAAGGAGGCAAAGCCGAAGGAGAAAGGCTCTCCCCGCCAAGAGCTTGCAACAGATTCCGCAAGAATAGGAGAGCCCCTATGCCGTCCGCGATGCTGTGATAGAGCGTAAGGACTAAATCACAGCGCTGATCGTCTGCGAGCAAAACAGTTCGTGCTAACGGTGAGGAGGAGAGTGCAAACGGTTCTGACAACTCACGTTCGAGCTCGCGCTGCCATTGCGTCGAGGAAGTTCGCTCCTTGATCTGCAAGGGGATGGGAGACCCTGTACCACTCAGAAAGACCGGTGCCTGGGATCCGTCTTGTTCAATGCTTGCGTCGAGTAAAGGATGTTGCTTCTGTACCTCGGCGAGAGCGGCGGTCCAGCGCGTGGGATCGAGCCTGCCCTCAAAGGAGGCAACCAACGAGAAGTTGATTGGTTTTACCTGATTGAAGGTCCACAAGAAGCGTTCGTACCCGCTGAGTGGACGAAGTAAATCCTTATTAGCTCCATTGGACAAAGACATAGTGACTAACTCCTTCTGTACGGCTCAGATCAATGATGGCAGATGCCAAGCGTCATCACAATCTGAAGATCGGATCGGCCACGAAGGACAGAGAGAGGAATGCTCATCACCTTCCAACGACGTTCTTGTTGAGTGTGGTTCAGTCGAGGGTTTCGACCAGTTCCGTCGTTTGGCTTCGCCACAGGGCTGGAAGATGTGCGATGTACTCCTCAGCTGAAAGGCCAGCTTGCTCATGTTGAAATCCGGCACGCACCAACTCCGTCTTCAGACCGTTGTTTACCTTGACGATCATGCCGGACACCGCAGGGGTCTGATCGCGCTCGGCGCCGGTTTCGATCACAAGCATGCGCGAGGCAAATGAGGCGTCCACCTCCGCCGCCGAACCGATCGGTGTATCGCCGGTCAGGTTGGCGCTCGTGGCAAAGAGGTATCCTCGAAGGCTCAGCAGGTTAAGCAACTCAGGGTGCCAGGCCATGCTGACGCCGAGCATTTCCTTGGAGACGGCACCCTTGGCCCACTCCGGCAGTTCGCCGGTCACGGGCAGAAGCAGATGGATCGACTGACTGGACGTGAGCCAGCGTGCGTAGGACAGTGTCTCTTCCTCCAAAGCAAGAAAAGGGGAGATCGTGTCCAGATCGGCAAGAATCAGCACAGCCGGTTGGTCCGCCGGGCGTCCCTTGGCTTCATTGACTGTGGCCGCCGACAAGCCGGCAAGCACGTAGGGAAAGGGGGTAGGCCCCGGAACAGCGATCGCCAAGCCACGTTCCAGATGGTCGATGGCCTCCTTCCGACTGGACGCGAGATCGATACGCATGGCAACTTCCTTTCTCTTCTGCTGGAGTGTTCTGATCTTTGTTTCGCACTCATTCTCCATGATAGGGGCACGCTGCATAAATCCGGGACCTCTGCACCACTTTTGGAGCAGAGATAGATCAGGGTCCACCTATAGCTCCAATCCTTGCAAGATTTTGCGCAAGAAGGGGGAGGGGGTATGAGAATCCTCGAAGGAGCCACGGCTAAGCCTCTTTGATCCCCAAAATTGCCCTGAACTGCTCCTCGCAATACTCGGTGGTAACAAAAAACGGCTTATCGAGGACAGTCACCCGCAGCATGCCTTCGGCGTACTGGTAGCCGGCCGTCACGCCCATCTTGGTGATCTTGCCTTCATCGCCGGTCAGCGTCACTCCCTGTTTCTCTTCAAGCACCCGGCCGGTCTCGGCAAACTCCTTCGGTGTCATCGCGATCTGGATCATGCGTTCTCCTTCACCAATCTTCAAAAGTGTACCCGGCCTTCAACATACAGGTGTGGGTTATGCTTGGCCTTTGAGCCGCCGCGTGCCGCCGATCATGACCTCCGCACCTCTCCAAAACGAGACTCTGCTTACGCCGGCCATGCGGCAGTACTTCGCCGCCAAGCAGGCGCATCCCGACTGCCTGATGTTCTGCCGCATCGGTGACTTCTACGAGCTCTTCTATGAAGACGCGATCCTGGTCGCGCGCGAGCTGCAGCTTACCCTCACCGCACGCGACCGCGAGAAGAAGCAGCCCATGTGCGGCGTCCCCTACCATGCTGCCGAGATCTACATTCAGCGCCTGCTCCGCAAGGGCTACCGCATCGCTCTTTGCGAGCAGATGGAAGATCCGAAGACGGTCAAGGGGATCGTCCGTCGCGAGGTCACCCGCATCCTCACCCCCGGCACCGCCATCGATCCAGCTCTCGGCGCGGGCGAATCCTGCTGGCTGGCCGCCGTTACCGTGGAAAAGTCCGGATGCGCCGGACTCGCGCTGATCGATCTTTCTACCGGCGACTTTCGCGCGACCGAGTTTCCCTCCCCCAACGGCTGGACGCTTGCGGCCGACGAGCTCAATCGCGTCCGCCCGCTCGAGCTCGTCTACGCGCAAAACGGCTTCGGCTTCGCGTCGCAAAACGGCCTTGGACTTACAAGCTCGCAGCGCACGTTGAAGGACGACGAGCCTGAACCATCGTCGCTCGACGCCATTCGCACCAAAACGCCCGTAGACGATTGGGTTTTGACTGCTGAACACGCCCTGCCACTGCTGCGCCAGCAGTTCAAGGTGCTGACTCTCGACGGCCTCGGACTCAGCGGCCATGACGCCGCCGCGATCGCCGCCGGAGGCCTGGTCCACTATCTGCGCCAAACCAAACAAGGCGCGCTCGAGCATCTCGAGCCGG
>CALMVK010000292.1 GCA_937873145.1 uncultured Granulicella sp.
GTATCAGCCGGGGCGGCGGGGGCTGGCGTGGGTGAAGCTGAAGCGCGAGCTGGCGACGCTCGATGTGGTGATTACGGGGGCGGAGTACGGGAGCGGGAGGAAGGCTCCGTTTCTGAGCGACTACACGTTTGCGGTGCGGGGGCCGGAGGGTGAGCTGCTGAATGTGGGCAAGGCGTACAGCGGGGTGACCGATGCCGAGATTGTGGAGCTGACGGAGTTTCTGAAGGCGCATACGCTCGAAGATCGCGGGCATTTTCGGACGGTGGAGCCGCTGGTGGTGCTGGAGGTGGCGTTCAACAACATTATGCGAAGCGACCGGCATGCGAGCGGGTTTGCGCTCAGGTTTCCTCGGATTCTGCGGATTCGGACGGACAAGCCGCTGGCGGAGATCGACACGGTGGAGCGGGTGGAAGAGGTGTATCAAAGTCAGGTGGATAAGCCGGTGGAATGATATCGAACAGAAAGCGTCGAACCGTTTCTTGTCATGCGGTCCGAGTGAGGTGAGTTCCTCGGAGCCGTTCTAAGCGCTTGGCAGTCATTGGATTTATTTCTGCAGGAGGGGAGAGAAGAGCGTCAGCGGAGAGGTATCGACCCGGGCGCGCTGGATCTCGGTCGCTTGAGCGAAGTTCCAGTACGCCATCAAACTGGTTCGTAGTGCGAATCCAGGAATTCAACATTTTCGCGTATCGATTCTCCGGCGGCAGATTGATCCTTGGCGCCGACCTATGGGGTGAGCGTTGCGCCGTAGACCTTCAACTGTTTGCGTGTGCGCGCAGGATCAGTTGCGAAAGGCCCTGGATGAGTTCGTCGGCGGAGACAAAGTCATACGGCTTTTCCGGATCGGTGGCGTGGCCGATGTCGTTGACACCTTCCGAAAAGAATGACGGCGCGTACGCCAGGAGCACTTGACAGGTTAATAGCGCCGGGCTTGTCTTTTCCGGCATTTGAAAGGGCAATCTGCGCAGCCCCGATGTTTGCGGGGCAGTCATCGATGCAGTTGCCAGCACCATGCTGGCAACTGAAATAAAAAGATAGGTACATTCATTTCCATTCGTGTGCAAGTCGGGCCGAAGCATCAGTGGATCTTCTTGAAAGCGCGGGTAAGCAAGAACGCCGCGCACAAGAGCACGATCGCTGTGCCTGCGCCTGGGCTGAACATGCTGCCGACGGCATTGCCCATCTGCCGTGCCATCTGCGCGCCTCCGAAACCGCCCGCCATCTCGCCGGCGGCCCTACCGGCATTTTCAATCTGCAGGATCACGTTTACGCATGCGAGT
Organism: uncultured Granulicella sp.; assembly: GCA_937873145.1. GTDB lineage: Bacteria > Acidobacteriota > Terriglobia > Terriglobales > Acidobacteriaceae > Edaphobacter. Next base: position 1,278 of record CALMVK010000292.1, read on the forward strand.
ACGCTCGCCGTGAACGGCAGGATGTATAGCCAGCGCGCCCAGCCAGCCTTGACTATCGGTATTGCGAACGGTGCCAGCAGGCACAGCAAAACCACCAGTCCCATGGCACTCTGGCTGCTTCCTCCCATGCTCGCCATGTCAAAGTTGGCCGCCTCCCATCCATTGAGGGCGTGCGATCCAAACCCGGCGCCGACCTGCAGGCTTGGCAGCACCAGGAAAGCCAGCAGCATGATTCCCTCGACTACGAGGATGGAGATGGGAAACCGCCCTTTGCCGCCTGTCATCAGCGCGCCGGTTTGGGAACGTGCCCCGGCGAGCGCCGTCTCCGTATGATCGCGGGCGACCTGGGCGTCTGAAACGGCGTACACCGTCTCCGGTACTCCTGCCTGATCGAAGTTGACGTCAACGGGCATACCGATGCGAGGCGGCACGTCTGACTTCCACATGCCCTCCAGCGAGAAGGTATACTGCGTTCCATCGACGGTAAGCAGGCCTGCGCCTATGTTGGTATCTCGTAAAATTCTTCCACGTTTCATCCTTGATTCCACCTTTCTGTGTTTTTTTCACGGTGCATTGGCATTGTGTGGTGACATTTGTCTGTGGCAGACTTGCTCCACCCCAGCTATTGAAAAGAACATCGCAGATTCTGCAAGAGTGGTCTTCACCAAATGTTGAAGCGGTTCTTAAGAAAGATTAAGGAGCATGTTTGTGGACCTATCTTCCGTATCATTGGGCGTCCGCGGCCGGCGCTGGAGCTTTGCGCACTGTGAGTACATCGAGCTTTCACGACAGCTAAGGGTCGCCGGTGAGTTGCAACGCCTTGAGAGCAAACCACTCGATGTCTTGCAACAACTGCTTGAGCACGCACCCAATGTCGTCACCAAAGATCAGCTCATCGGCAATGCCTGGGGTACGGCGGCCACCGATCAGTCCCTTGCGACTGCCGTCTCGAAGCTGCGGAAGGCGTTCGGCGGCGAACGCGACAGTGTCATGCTCAACGTTACCGGCGTTGGATACCGCATCGCAGTTCCTGTCTGCTCGTCCTTCGATCCCCAACTTGATTCGCCGACACTCAAGTTGGGGAAGGGGCAGCCTATTCCGGGTTGTTCTGAGTGGCTCGCGGTGCGCAGGCTAAGTCTTGGCGGATCCCCAATGGTGTGGCTGGCGGAACAAAAAAATACTCATGAAGCACGCGTCTTCAAGTTCGCCGTAGATGGGCTGCGCCTGCGTGCTCTCCAGCGCGAAGTGACCTTGTCACGCATCTTCAAGCGAAGCTTTGGATTGGATACCCGGTTCGTCTCCGTCGCAAACTGGAACTTTGAGCAAGCGCCTTATTTTATGGCGAGCCGATATCAGGGTGTGAATCTTTGTGAGTTCGCAGAGACAGAAGACTTTCGGCATGCTGGGACGGCAGATCGCATCGCGCTTGCATGGCAGATCTGCGACGCGGTCGCCGCCGCCCATAGTTTGGGTGTGCTCCACAATGACCTGAAGCCAACGAATATCTTGCTGGAACGCCGGCCAGAGCCGATCAGGTCCAACGTAGCGTCACTGCCCGGTGCATGGCAGGTGTGCCTCGCGGACTTCGGGGTGGCATCGCTCAACCAGCCGGAGATGCTCGAGAAGTTGCTCATCACGCACCATGGCGAGTTTGCAGCAGACGGGAACGCCAGCAACGCCGGCCCGTTGGGCACTGCGATGTATTGCGCGCCGGAGCTTTTTAGTCCGGGAGCGCTGCCCACCACACGTGCGGATGTCTACGCTCTCGGAGTGTTGCTCTACCAGACTCTGACTGGTGATTTCCTGGAAACGCCGTCTCCCGGCTGGGAGGCTCGCGTAGACGACCCGCTCCTGCGCCAGGACATCGCAGATGCAGCCAATGTCGATCCTCGGAAGCGGCTTGCAAGTGCTGCTGAACTCGCAATCCGGCTGCAGACCTTGCCGGAACGCCGCGCTGAAGAAGATCGCCGGCAACGCGACCTGCTGGCCAACGCGAGTGCCAGGGCAGCGATGGAGCGAAGCAGAGTGCGCCGCCCATGGATCGTCTCTGCGGTGGCAGCCCTCATCGCAGGTCTGCTCCTGAGCCTATGGTTTGCTCGGCGTGCAGCTTACCAGCGCGATCTCGCCCGTTCGAGCGAAGCGACTCTTGCGGGCGTCACCGATTTCCTGACCGTCGATTTCCTTGGACAAAGTAATTCCCTGGCGGCTTCTCCACGTTCAACTCCCATCTCCCAGCAAACCCTTTTTGAAGCGGTGGACCGGGCCCTGCCCAGCATCGACCAACGCTTCCGGGACACGCCGGAGATTGCCGCTCGTCTGCACAGCACCTTCGCCGCCACGTTCGACGCGCGCACCCGCTACTCACAGGCAGCACAACAGTTCTCGCTGGCGGCCCAGGGATTTCGACGCGCCGAGGGTCCGCTCTCGCAGAATGCCATCATTGCCGATCTGCGCGGCATCAACGCTGGCATGCGCGGGATGACCGCAACCGACCTGGCGAATGGACGCGCGGCTTTCATGACCGAGGAGAACCTGATCGCGAAGCTTCCGCAGAAATCCGCCGAGCTGCAGTTTTGGGAGGCTTTCACCCAGAGCGCCACTCTCATTCTCGGACCCACGCCGCAAGGAGCGATCGCTCCTGTGACAGCAGCCCTTAGCCGTGCAGCCGCAACTCCCGGCTTTAGTCCCAAGCTGCTGGCAGCGATGCGCTTGCGTCTGTGCAATCTCTATTTAACGCTGAACGATGGCGGACGATCGGAAAAGATAGCACGCGATCTGGTCGGGTCAGCGACTACTCTCTATGGTCGTGACAGCGCTGCGACCTTTCAGCCCCGCATGGTGCTTGAGGAGGCGCTGTTCATCCAGGAGAAGTACCCGGAAACACTGCAACAGAGCAAAAGCGACACGGCAGTCTTTGACCGCACGCTCGGGCCGGAGAACCAGCTGGCACTCGCGGCACGCTTTATCAAGGCTGAGGCCGAAGACGCTTTAGGCGACAGCCGTTCGGCTCTCCAGGACGACGCCATGATCCGCACCATTGCGATCGGTATCCCGTCTGCAGAGTTTATGGCGGCGAACAGTCTGGCGGCGATGGCAGCCATTGAGTGCCGGAACGGAGACGTGTCCAGTGGGAACCGGCATGCGCAAACGCTTATCGAAGAAAGCAAGACAGGACCGGCAGCGCAGCCGCTCTTCACACAGGTTGGCACGTTTACCCTGGCCGAGTGCGAGCTCAACTCCGCTGAGAACGCGGGCAGAAAGCTAAACGAAGCAGCCGTCTTGAAACTGGATCACCTGCTGGCGACCGTGCAGGTTCCGGTGATTCTTCAGTATCCGGGCTACGCTGAGCTTCCGGCTGAGATGAAGATTGACCAGGCTCGACTCGCAATGCTTCGGCAACAACCTGATATTGCGCGAACCTACACGGAACAGGCATCCTTCAACCAACTCACCGAGCCCTTTTACCGGCGACAACTTGCGCGGTTGAAGGCATTGCTGGATGGCTCTCAAGAGACAGTTTCGCTTCATTCTCACAAGTAATCGTCGAAGTTGAAGCTCGCGCTGGTGTCGCCCTGGCGTGAGCAATGCTCCATCGCGATGCGCAGACAGGGCGCGACGAAAGGCATGGGAGTGAGCCACCAGCCAGTGCACTTGAAGGTGTGGCGTCTCCGGTCCAGGCCAGGAGTTTGTTACAAGCATTGCGGAAGCCATGGCATCGGCCAAGTCGCGTTTGTTCTTGAAGTGCCAGTACAGAGCAGGCTGCTTCACTCCGAGTTCCTGCGCTACCAGCAGCGTCGTCAGGGCGTAAAAGCCAACCCTGTCGAGAACTTTGATTGCCGCGGCGACGATCTTGTTTCGCGTGAGACGCTCCAACTCTGCCCTCTCCCCGCTGTCGGTTGTAGGCTTCGAAAGCATCGCGGAAAGCAGTCAACTGCAGTCCCAGGTATCGCAAAAAGCCATGATCACAGAAACACCATCATCGGACTGCATTGCTCCTGAAGTGCGGCGCATTGCCTTGGTCATCCTTTTCGGGGCCTTCATGGCCGGGCTCGACTCCTCGGTAAAGCGCGCTGACCTTCGTTGAGGAGAGCGGTGTCATGTATTCGCATGTGCTGAAGATGTACTCAATCAGCATGGAAAAAGACATGACCTGTGCTGTCCCAGACATGCAGGCTGTGCCTAAGACGGAGCCCGCGCTCAAGCAAGATGCAACGTGGGTTCTAGGTTCCGCATATAAGTATAGAGACAGGGTGCCGGTTCTTCACCGTCATGCCTGCCGCGGGGTCGGCATGTCTGTAGGATCGAGAAAAACCGTATCCCTGATGCGCAAGTTTGCCTTTTTATTTCTGGCTCTCGCCGTTTTTGGTCTTGGTCTACAGGCACGTCTCGCACTCTATAAAGCAAATCCAAATCTTCACATAGCCTCTGCGAAGTTATCGAAAGAGACGCAGTCCGCAACGATGCTGAAGTCGATCGAAGTTCAGCGCGATGACCGGGAACCATCGGTTCCGATCGTATTTGCGTTATTGTTAAGCAGTTTTCACGACAGCTCTGGTCCTGCTTGGGATATGTGGAGAGGTGTAGATCCACAATCGAATCCCATTCGATCACAGATGACCTGTGTCACTTTCCAGCGTCGACCCCCTCCCACGTCTCTCTAGTTTGGTGACCAGTTTGCAGCCTGCAACTTTTCTGTATTCAAGGAAAGTATGCCTGTCCTGGCGAATTTAGTTATCAGCAATGCTGGACGACGATACACCATGGCTCCCTTCTTGAAGGGTCGCTGCTAACGTCCTGCGTTCCACTCTATTCAGCTACAAGCTGCCTTGGAAGAGGGTCTGTCATGCGCTCAAAGCGCCTTATTCTTGTATTTATTTGCATCTTGACCGCCTGTGTCGTCGGCTATGTTGTCCACCGACATCATGGCTCCGAGGATGCTGCAGAAGTTACGGCACCGCCGCCGTCTGTCGCCGTTGCCACGGCGCATAGCGGTTCCATCGCAAATCAGCTGACCGTCGCAGGCATCTTCCAGGCTTTTCAGGAGATTGATGTTCATGGCAAAGTCTCCGGGTACATTCGTCATATTTACGTGGACATCGGGGACCGTGTTCGGCGGGGTCAGACTCTAGCTGTGCTGGAGGTGCCCGAACTGCAGGCCGAAGTAGCGGGAGCTCAAGCCGGAGTCTCGCAGACGCAGCAGAACATCATTCGCTTGCAAAGCGAAGTGACCCGTGCACAGGCGGGCTACGCAGCGGTACACGCAAACTATGTTCGGCTCAAGCAGGCCTCAGACCAGCAGCCTGGGCTTGTGGCTGCTCAGGAACTCGATGATGCGCTTGCGAAAGATCAGTCTGCCGCTTCTCAGGTGGATGCCGCCAAATCGGCCGTAGCGGCGGCACAAGGGCAGCTCGGGGTATCGCGCGCAGAGGATCTCAGGGTCAGCAGCATGGCGCAATACGCAACGATTACCGCTCCTTACAGTGGAGTCGTCACGATGCGGTATGCCGACACCGGATCCCTGATTCCGGCTGGTACCGCAGAAGGGCTGAGTCAGGCTGTCGTACGGTTGGCACAAAGCGATGTTCTGCGCCTTCGTATGCCTGTGCCTGAGCGCGATGTTCCGCTTGTGCACGTAGGCTCTGTCGTCACGGTTCACGTGCAGGCGACCGGCCAGCAGTTCCCGGGAACGGTGGTTCGCTTTACGCGTGATGTTTCAAACGCTACAAGGACGATGATGACCGAGGTCGATGTGGCAAATCCTACGCTCACGCTTACACCCGGCATGTACGCGGATGTGACCTTCAATCTAAAGCAGAAAAACAATGCTTTAATTATTCCCGCGAGTGCAGTCATTCAAGGCGATACGCCGTCAGTGATGCTAGTGGACGCTAACAACCAGGTTCAGAAAAGACCTGTTGACCTGGGAATCGCCGGAGCCAACCAGCAAGAGATTGCCTCTGGACTGCAGCCCGGAGACCGGGTCATCATCGGCGGACTTTCCACTTTGCAACCAGGCGAGAAGGTGACCCCGCAAGAAGCCTCCGACAGTTTGACCGAGTTCCAGAGTGCGAACCAGAAGGGCGGGAAATAGGCATGTCCTTCTTCGCGATTAAATATCCCTTCTTCATCCTTATGGCCTGCATGATCGTTGTGGTTGTTGGCGTGGCTGCCATCTTGGGCATGCCGGTGGATCTCTTTCCGCCAGTCAAAATCCCTGTCGTCGTTGTAGCGACGTTCTATTCGGGCATGCCTCCACAACAAATCGAGTCCGATATTACGGACAGCGACGAACGCTTCTTCACTTTGGGAAGCAACATCAATCACATCGAATCGCGTTCCATGACCGGCGTGAGCTTGATTAAAATCTACTTTCAGCCGGGGACAGATCCCACTGCTGCAGTCAGCAGCATTTCGAATCTTGCGATGGCCAACCTGCGCCGGCTTCCTCCCGGTACTCTGCCGCCGGTCGTCCTGAGCTTCGATGCTGCGAATCTTCCCGTCTGCCTGATCACCTTGAAGGGTGCAGGCATGAACCAGACGGAGTTGAAGGATATCGCGCAATTCAGCGTTCGCAATCAAGTCGCCAATGTTCCAGGGGCTTCTGTTCCGCAGCCGTATGGAGGGACCTATCGGCAGATTATGGTCTATGTCGATCCGCTGAAGCTTCAGGCATCGCAGCTAGGCGTGATGGATGTGGTCCATGCCGTCAACGACTCCAACCTTATTCTTCCTGCGGGCGATGTGCGGATCGGTCCCAAGGACTACAACATCTATGCAAATAGCCAGGTCCCCACGCCAAACGATGTCAACAGTATTCCCCTCAAAACCGTTGGCAATGCTTCCATTCTGGTTGGCGATGTAGGCCATGCTGTCGATGGAGGTCAGCTTCAGACAAACATCGTGCGGGTCGACGGGCAACACTCTGTTTATATTCCGGTCCTCAAGCAAGGTGGAGACTCAAACACCATCACCATCGTGAACGGGGTTCGCAAAGCCACGGCTCATCTCCTCGACATTCCTCAGCAGCTCAAGACCGCTGTTGTCTTCGATCAGTCGGTCTTCGTCAAAACAGCAATCAAGAACGTCATTAGTGAAGGTGCTATCGGTCTCTGCCTTACCGGCATCATGATCCTGTTGTTTCTAGGAAATCTGCGGGCGACAGTAGCTGTTCTTTTGTCGATTCCAATCTCCTGCATCGCCACCTTCCTAATTCTAAAAGCGTTCGGAGACTCCATCAACACCATGGTTCTCGGTGGCATGGCGCTTGTTTTATCTAGGCTGATCGATAACTCTGTCGTAGTCCTGGAAAATATCTTCCGCCACTTTGAAATGGGAGAAGACAGCGTCAAAGCGTCGCAGGAGGGCGGCAAGGAAGTTCAGCTCGCAGTGCTAGCCGCTACTTTCAGCACGGCAATCGTCTTCTTTCCGGTCGTATTGCTTACTGGTGTGAGCAAGTATCTGTTCACCGCATTGGCGCTTGCTGTGGTGATTGCACTCTTCTGCTCCTACGTTGTCGCGATGACGGTCGTCCCGCTCTTCTGTGCGAAGTTCATCAAGCATACCGGCCATGGCGAGGAACATGAGTCAGCAGAGAAGGATGACGAAGTGCCGGAGCATATGCGCGGCGGGCACGGGCAGAAGAATATCTTCGCCAAAATCGTCTTCCACTTTAATCAGGCTTTCGGTTGGCTGCAAGAGCGATACGATGGAGCCATTCACTCTTGTCTCGGACGTCCTGGTCTTGTCATCCTGGGCTTCGCTGTCTTCGTGGTGCTCAGCTTTGCGCTCGCTCCATTGCTCGGCAGGGCATACTTTCCTCGCACAGACCCCGGCCAGTTCGTCATCAGTGTCAAGGCACCGACGGGCACACGCATTGAGCTGACGGATCAATATATCGCCCGCGTAGAGCAAGATGTGCGGGCTGTCGTTGCGCCAAAAGATCTCAACATGATCGTCTCGAATATTGGGGTCACCCCTGACCTGTCAGCCATTTATACGCCGAACTCAGGAATGCACACGGCATTCGTTCAGGTGAGTTTGAAAGAAGACCACAGCTTGAGCAGCTTTGCTTATATCGATAAGGTGCGTGCGAAGCTAGCCTCCGACCTCCCCTCCATCCAGACCTACTTCCAGACCGGCGGCCTGGTGGACTCAATTGTGAATCAAGGTTTGCCGGCCCCGTTCGACATCCAGGTCAGCAGCAATGACATGGATGGCGGATACGCGATCGCGCAGCAAATAGCCAAAAAGATGAGCGCAATTCATGGCGTCAGCGATGTCCTGGTTCCGCAGGACATTGACTATCCCGGTCTAGCTCTCAACATCGATCGTCAACAGGCCAGTCTTGAAGGGCTTACCCCAAAAACAATCGTTGACAGTGTGATCACGGCCATGACTTCAAACGGCGTGGTTGCGCCCAGTTACTGGATCGACCCAAAGACGGGCAACAACTACATGCTTACCGTGCAATACCCGGAGACCCAGGTACAGACGCTGAACGATTTCAAGCAGATTCCGCTGCGTTCAGCCGATGGCAAATTTACAACGCCGCTCGAAACAGTCGCTTCAATTAAATCGATTAATACTCCTACTGAAGTTGATCATTACCAACTCCGTCGAGTCTTCGATGTCTACGTTATGCCGACGGCCGAGAATCTTGCAGTCATTAACAAAGAGGTTGACAAGGTAGTTGCCGGAACGAGTCTGCCACACGGAACGAAGCTGATCGTGCGAGGTTCCATTAACAACATGAACGAATCGTTTAAGTCGTTCGCAATCGGTCTTATCCTCTCTATCGTTCTGGTTTTTCTTATTCTTATGGCGCAGTTTGCGTCTTTTGTCGATCCTGTCATTATCCTGCTCGCCATTCCCCCGGGTATCTCCGGCGTGATCCTTTTTCTGCTGGTCACCGGCACCACCATCAACATCATGAGCTTGATGGGTGTGTTGATGATGACCGGCATCGTCGTATCCGATAGCATCCTCATCGTCGAGTTCACCGGGCAGCTGCGCGAACAAGGCATGAAGCTCGAAGAAGCAATCATTACGGCCTGCAAGGTTCGTCTGCGACCCATTCTGATGACTACCCTGGCCACCGTCCTGGGGCTGATTCCCATGGCGCTTGCGCTTGAAGCCGGCAGCGAACAGTATGCGCCACTTGCCCGCGCGATTCTTGGCGGCCTCACGGTGTCAGGCATTGTCACGGTTTTCCTTGTCCCCAGTGCTTATCTGCTCATTCACACACGCATCGAAGCCCGCAAGGAAAAAGTAAACAAACCCGGATCGGCAAACCAGCCTGTGGAGGCAACGGCATGAGAACAAGTCTGGTCTTGTTTCTGCTTGTACCTCTACCGATCTTCGGACAAGCGATGACGGATTTGCCGTTGGCTCCAAGTCAGGCACCGTCCACCCTTCAGCTCTCGGCGCTCCACCCCATTTCTGCTGAGGAACAGAACTCATCCATCCAAGCTCAGCAGTTACCTTTGCTCGATCCGACAAATCCCATTGTGCTTATTACGCGGTCTCAGGCGGAAACGCTTGCGCTCAAGAACAATCCACGCATTACAGCCAGCAATCTTCTAGCGCTGGCTGACGGTCAGGTCACACGGCAGACGCGATCGAACGAACTGCCGCAGGCATATGGCCAGATAACGGCGGAAAAAGCTGAGGACGACAGCCGCATCGGAGCTGGTTCGCTTACCGATTCCCACCTGTTTACCCATGCCGGTGTTGGCGGCACCTTCTCGCAGCTTCTCACTGATTTTGGACATACGAGGAGTCTTGTCGCAACCAATCAACTTCAGCAGAAGGCGCAGGACAAGACCACGATTGCAACACAACAAGATGTTCTGATGGCTACCGATGCAGCCTTCTATCGGCTGCTTAACGCACAATCGCTTTTACAGGTGGCGAAGGCTACCGTTGCGGCTAGAAGTGAAACCCAGAAGCTAACTTCAGCCTTAACAAAGAGTGCGCTTAAAAGCGATCTCGATCTCAACATTGCCTCGGCCGATGTCTCCCAATCACAACTCTTACAACTGGACGCAGAGAATGCCGTAGCTTCGGCCAGCGCTGTTTTAGCGGCCGTTCTTGCTGCATCTCCCGACACGGTTTATACGGCGGTAGAAGATAGCGTGAGCGCACCTCCTCCTCCACCTGCGCCGGGTAGCTCGGCAGCCTTGAACGTTGAGGCGCAGAAGCAACGGCCAGATCTACAGTCCTTACAGCTCAACGCGCAAGCGTATCAAAAGTTTGCCCGGGCTCAGCAGTTGCAGCATCTTCCAACCATCACGGCGATAGCAACGGGAGGTATTACTCCCGTCGCTCCCGATAATATTTTCATGCCAAAGTGGTATGCGGCCGGAGGAGTTAATCTTTCAATTCCATTCTTCACGGGTTTCCGAATCGATGCACAGGCAGAAGAAGCTAGGCTTAGACAAAAGGCCACTGAGAAGCAAGCGCAGGAGCTCTCCAACACCATTGCCCGGGATGTGCGCGTGGCAGTTCTCAACGCTCAGACGGCTTTCCGCCGGATCGCCGTCGCCGATCAGTTCCGCAGTCAGGCCGCTCAGGCCCTTGCTCTGGCGCAGACTCGATACAAGCTTGGCCTGAGTTCTATTGTTGAACTTAGTCAAGCTCAACTCCAAAGTACGCAGGCCTCGGTAACCGCTGTGAACGCCCGCTACGACTACTTCTTAGCGCTACGATCGCTTGACTATGCACGTGGAGAGCTTGCGCCGTAAGCAAATTATTTCATGCTGAAGCTTTGGTGAAGCGCTATAAGTTGGCAGATCAGTTCTGTGCATACTCATGAGCAAAATCTCATCTGTTCGACAAGACCGCCGTCACAGATTCAGCGTTCAAAATGCTTTTCTGTCCCTATGTTTATGGGTGAATGCCTAGCGCCAGCCCCATTTTACAAATACGGCATGAGCGGAAGAAGACTGCAGAAAAACGAGGAAAGACCGTGCTTGATCTTGCGAAGTTGACCGGCTAGCGACGGCCGCGGGTGTGCCTCGATAAAGTCGTTCACCTTCGGGCAAACGGACCAACTCCACTTTTCCAGGAAGACGTTTGGCCCAGGACTCAAAAGTGATCCAAGCATCCAGCTCGGGCCGGGCATTCCATTGTTCGATGCCTTGAGCCGAGTTTGCTACGGATGCAATTACATTGGAAGACACGGCCGAGATCAGGCCCTTGCGGCCTGCCAAATCCTCCCATAAGCCCGTTTGTCCGGCACCGTTTACATCCAACAATCGCATGCCAGGTTTAGCAAGATCGGTCATGCCGCGGATGCTCTTGGGATTGCCGGGGCGCACAAGAATGCCCACAGCGCGGTCGAATAATTCAACACGGGAGCCGGGTAGTAGAAATCCTTTATGGTCAAGCTCAAACTTGGTCAGCATATAGTCGGCGCCGCCAAAGATCACGTCCGCGTTCGTTTGCGCGGCGTCGATCCAGGACTGCTCCGGTCCGGCCATAACCTCAACCTTCACTCCGGTCTTCTGCTGGTATAGCTCTGCACATTCTTTCATCGGCGCCATGGGTCCGCCTGGGCCGTATACATGAAGCGTTTGTCCGGCTCCGGCCGCGGTGACAGTTGCACTCAGAATAAAACCGATCATCGCTCTCAACATAATGAGACCTTCTATACGAATTAATTCGATTCTGCTATGCGTCTTGTTCATAAAAAGCTACTCGATCGAGTAAATCGACTTTTCTTCGAACAACTTGCAAACGATTGTGGCGGACACCACAGCAATCAGCAAGGGAACCATGATGGCATCGGCGGTTCGTGTGAGTTCTAGAACAAAGACCAGG
>CALMVK010000293.1 GCA_937873145.1 uncultured Granulicella sp.
TCCACATCCCGATCAGCCCCACCCCGCCGCCGGTCGGGTAAAACACCGCCTCCGGATACGTCCAGCCCAGCTGCTCTACCAGCTCGTACCCCATCGTCTTTTTGCCCTCCACCCGGAACGGCTCCTTCAACGTCGAGATGTCGAACCACACCTGGTTGGCCGGCGTCCCCTTCGCCTTTTGTGACCGGATCTCCTCGCCCACCATCCGCGCGCAGTCGGAGATCAGCCCATCGACCATGTGCACATCCGCCCCATAGATCACGCCTTCGAGATAGTTCGCAAACGGCACATCCTGCGGCATATAGATATGCGCCTGAATCCCCGCCGCCGCGCAGTACGCCGCCAGCGCCCCCGCCGCGTTGCCCGCCGAAGGCACCGCCAGGTGCTCCAACCCATAGTGCTTGGCCATCGTCACCGCCAGCGCCAGCCCCCGAGCCTTGAAGCTCCCCGTAGGATTGTTCCCCTCCTCCTTGATATACAGCCCCGCATGCCGCTTCGACCGCACCATCGGCGTCCACCCCTCGCCCAGCGTCACTGGCGTCACCTCTGGCAGCACATCCTTATACCGCCACATCCCCAGCGAAGCCGCCGACGCCGACGCATACCTGGCCGGCGCGTCCCGGTGCGCGGTCCGCTTCAACTCCTCCATGTCATAGCGGACATACAGGCCCTCCGCCGTCTCCGGATCAAGCGTCTGCGGGGTGTCAGCGGATATGTGGTTGTGGCTGCGAACGGACTCCAGATACGCAATCTTCGGCATCCTTACATGCTACCGGAGAGAGCCTCGAATGGGTCGCAGTCGCACACGATGCTGTTCAATGTATAGCTGAGACAAGCTGTCATCTTGCTACTTACTCTAACGACGTTTGTAGGACTAATCCTGAACATACTCGGCTTGTAAAATTACGCTCGACTTGATCGGCGCAGATCGATAGACTTTTGCGATGCGTTTCACGTCGCTACTACTACTTTGCATGTTGCCGTTGGCTGGCGCACAGAGCTTAACCCGTAAGGTGCCGGAGACCTCGTACGATCTGGACTGGGCGCGTGCCTTCGCCTCGCCGGACAAAAAGGACGCCGACAATAAATGGGACCCGCAGTTCCAAGCCCTCATGCAAAGCTCATTCCATCAACGGCAGACATTTTGGCGTGATCACGGCAGGTTTTCCACAGTGCCTGAGCTCGTAACGGAATTTCTCGGTGTGCCGGAGGGTGTGAAACTCGACCAAAACCGCTTTGTGACAATGGACGGATGTGTACCTCGTGCATGTAGCGCAAGAGGCATCGTGTGGATCGACACGAGAGGAAGTGGGAAGCCGCTCGTTATCTTCGTGGTTCCACAGGATGTAAGTACAACAGAAACAAACAAGAATGTCCTACAGCACTTGTGGCTATTTTCTAGCAACGAACTGAACTGGCAAAAGATGCCACCGCAGTTTAAAACGAGCCTTTTACAATGGTATGAGCTTTACCAGGCAACATGGGTGAAGTACTACAGCATGGACGTGCGTATGGTCACGCTTGTAGAACCGAGCGGGTTAACTTACGACCTGTCGCCTGGTCTGTTTGGTCTCGACCACCCTTAATTCATTTAATCCCTAAGCATCCTTTCTCCGAGTTAAAGAATATTTGTGACTATGCATCGCCGTAGAGCATGAGCAAGCATTTGATCGCTGACACAGGCCAGTCCACTTAGCTAAACTTTGAGCTAAGGTCGCAGCACATCATTTTGCGCAAATCCTTCTTCAAGCTCGTGCCGGTTTTCGGGAGTGTCTTCCTGCACACCGCATCGTTCAAACGTGAGTGGCGAGTCCTTTGTTACTCGTCGATCCCGAAAGTCGTTTCCGGTGGGAAACACGATATATCGTCTTCCTGGAATCAAGTGTTGGTCTTCGCTCGACGGCGAAGAATCGTTAAGCCATAAGCTAACATCGGCATTTACGACCGCACCGGGCAGCCAGGGAGCGGGCTCCTTAAAAGAACTGACAACCTGAACCTTTGCCATATGGCGAAGATACGGTTGACTCTTTTCGGCCTTCGTCGAAAGTACCTCGATGCCGAGAACATAGCGGGCGTCCCGTGCCAGAGCCCATACAGGAACATCGCAACGTCTCTCCGGGAAAGAGCTTTGCCTCACTTCGTCTTTTCTGTGAAGGTGCCACTCTTGCGCAGCCGGCAATAAGTCTTCAATCTCAGTACATGGGCTAAACCGGGTGAAGCAAGAAAAGTTGTAGGAGGTGAGACGTTCGATCTCAGCGGGTGGAGTATGAGTAGAGTAGTAGGCAGTCTTAATCTCGCAATTCAGCATGCAACCATCCGGACCACCCACTTTGTAATACGGATGTCCGGCAAGGGTATCTGCGGGACCCACGTTCAGGAATGGATCTCCATCAAGTAGCGTCCGACGGAGCCTCTGAGCACTATCCGCACCGACTGAGAGAAATCGATCGAGATCTTCCCAATCGTTATCGTGTCCCCAAGGACTGCTCCGCATCCTTCTTGTGGGAACACTGACGCCAATCGCAGTGTTTATCCTCCAGATAGTCCCGTCGTGAACGGTAAACGATGCTAAATAGGCTGAGCTACGCCCGCCGAACCACGTGTAAAGATTGAGCCGGTCGTGCATGAGAAGCCAATCCAGCCAAGCATGGCGGGGAGTGCGCGAGTTAGAAAATCCAATGCTTTCCATCTGGATCTCGTACTTACAGCTTGCCGCCGTACAGCTTCCGTCATACTGTCCCCATGCTCCCCACCGCTGCATCAACTGCTGCGCATCTGCCCATGTGCTCTGGTACAGGCGAATTTGGTGCATGTCTGCAGACAGCCGCTCCGCGCGCCAGCATAAGGTTCGTTGTTGTATCTGGACAGACAAAAAAGCGGTAAGCACGAGGAACACAGTCGCCGCAACAGCTATTCGCGCAACGAGTCTGACCTGCCTTCTGATAACCATCGTCTTTACGTTAGACACCAGAAGCTACGAAAAAGAGCCGGGGAGAGACACGCGGCAGTTAGAGCAACTACAGTCAGGCCCAGCAAGCATAGGTAGTCTGGACGGTATCGCCCTATCCCTCTCCCTAAAGACTAACTGTGTTAGTCTTATCCTCATGAGACTCACCCGCATCTCCCCCCACGCCCACCAACTCACCCGCCTCCGCGTCATCAACTGCTACCTCGTCCAGGAGTCCGACGGCTTCACCCTCATCGACACCACCATCGGCGGCTCCGGAAAACAGATCCTCGCCATTGCCCAGTCGCTCGGCGCGCCCATCCGACGCATCCTCCTTACCCACGCCCACGTCGATCACGTCGGCTCGGTCGACGAACTCGCCGCCCAGCTCCCCGGAGTCACCGTTGCCGCCAGCGAGCGCACCCTGCCCCTGCTCCAGCGCCCCGCCGACAAATCAATGCGCCCCGGCGAGCCCCGCAATAAGGT
>CALMVK010000294.1 GCA_937873145.1 uncultured Granulicella sp.
TCAACTGGCCAGCTACTATCCCGCACGCTGGAAGAAGCCACAACAGACGCTCGAATTGCTCTTGCAGCGGCCCGGTTCGAACACGGTGGACCACTGCATCGTGACCGTGGCGCTTCGACCCGACGCATTCCCCCAAGCTCCAGGCAGAACGCCCAGACCCTAGCGCGCGAACGAAATTTGCGCCTGTAGGTGCTTGATCTAGGGCAAAAGAACTTCGCTACGCTATCCTGATACCTGGCATGGCACGCGTTCTCATCGTCAAACTCGGAGCCATCGGGGATGCCATCATGGCTATTCCGGCGGCGTTCCAGCTTCACTCTGCCGGACACTCCGTAGACTGGGTATGCGGCCCGGCCGTGCTTCCCGTCCTGCGTCTCTATCCCTGGATTCACCCCCTCGTCGCCGACGAGCAGCACATTCTGCGCGGGTCCATCGTGCAAAGAATGCGCGAGCTCGCCCGGCTGTGGCGCAGCCTGCGCCGGCTCAGCGCGGGCGAACCCTATGCCCTTATCGCCACGCTCTACTACGACCGCCGCTACCGCCTGCTCACCCTGCCGATTCGTGCGCGCCGCCGTCTCCAGCTTTCACCGCAGGATCGCGCACACCGCCTGCTTCCCGGCCGCCACCATACCGATGAGGTAGCCCGCATCCTGCTTGGCCTTCCGGACGTGGTCACCCCAACCTCCCTCGCCCCCATTCCCGTCCCGCTCTCTGCGCTACTCTCCAGCCCTCTGCCCGAGCCTTTCCGCCCGCGCGTAGTCCTGGTCCCCGCCGGTGCCCGCAATCTCCTCGCCGATGACGCCCTGCGCCGCTGGCCCGCGGAGAATTACGTCCGCCTGGCAGCCATGCTCCTCGAGCGCGGCCTGGAGGTCGTCCTCGTCGGCGGCCCCGGAGACGAATGGGTGCAGCCGCTCTTCACCGCGCTCCCCGTCCTCGACACTATCGGCACACTCTCCCTGCCCCAAACCCTTGCCCTGCTCGACTCCGCCGCCGTCACGGTGACTCATGACACCGGCCCGCTGCATCTCGCCGGCCTCACCCGCACCGGCATCGTCGCGCTCTTCGGTCCGACCAATCCCCGCGAAAAACTTCCCCAGCGCCCCGGAGCCGTCGCACTCTGGGGAGGCGAAGGCTTCAGCTGCCGCCCCTGCTATGACGGCCGCACCTACGCCCCGTGCCCCGCCAATGACTGCCTCCGCCAGCTCACCCCGGAGCGGGTCCTTGAAGAGGTACTCACCATGCTCAAAGATCGCGCTAACGGAACCCTTGTAGCCCCGCAGGTGCGTGTGCCCCCTAGCACGATCCAGTCCCAGGCACTGGTCCATATCGCGGAAACCATCGCATGACGCAAACCCCGGCGCTCTTTCTCGACCGCGACGGCGTGGTCAACCACGAGGTCGGCTTCCTGTATCGCCCAGCCGATGTCCGCTTTTTGGACGGAATCTTCCCGCTCTGCCGCGCCGCTCAGCAGCTCGGCTACCGGCTGGTCATCGTCACCAACCAAAGTGGCATCGCGCGCGGCCTCTACACCACCGCGCAATTTGAGGAGCTGATGGACTGGATGCGCGCCCGCTTCGCCGAGCAAGGCGTAACCCTGACCGCCGTCTATCATTGCCCGTACCACCCGGAGTACGGC
This sequence comes from uncultured Granulicella sp., assembly GCA_937873145.1. Classification (GTDB taxonomy): domain Bacteria; phylum Acidobacteriota; class Terriglobia; order Terriglobales; family Acidobacteriaceae; genus Edaphobacter. The sequence goes on from CALMVK010000294.1 coordinate 1,637, forward strand.
CAGGGCGAGTTCCACCGCGAGCACGAAGACCGTAAACCTTCGCCCGGGATGCTGCTACGCGCCGCCCGCGAGCACGGCCTGGACCTCACCCAATCGATCCTCATCGGCGATCGTTGCTCCGACATCGCCGCAGCGAACTCCGCTGGCTGCCGCCAGGCCTTCCTGATCGCCGGCACCGAGCCAGCCGGCTGCCCGGGAGCCTATCTCGCCATCGATCGCCTGGACGAGGTAGAAGCGTGGCTTAGGACGCAACCCTAAGCCACCTTCCTCTTTACATTCCCGCGAAGACCGCATCCACCGCCGCCAGCGGATGCTCCTGGACGACCTGCTCCAGCCTCGGCCGGTACTCCGCCGCGAGCTCCGGCTTGTTGCGCTCGATCGCCCCCACTGTCTCCAGCAGCAGCAGCCGAACGGGCACGTTGTCCGGAGCCTCCTCTTCCAGGCCGAACGCATTGTCGAGCAGAGGCCGCTCGACGTTCAGCGGCTGCCCTTGCCCACCCTCGACCGTGACGCAGCGCAGGGCAAGCAGTTGTTCCAACTGTCCCAGGTAAGCAGGGAAGTTCTCTGGAATCATATAGTTGGGAGCTTCGGAGTTCGGTCCGAGCGCACTCAGCAACTCAACCACCTCATCCGCCAGATCCTCAAGCGCCGGCTCAAGCTCATCCGGGGAGAACTCGGCGCTCAACTCGCCGATCCGTGCGCCGTCGCTCGTGCGCAAAAACACCAGCGAAGCTTCCCACGGCTCGACCTCCGCGTCGATGTGCACCGTCACCACGTAGTCGCTGCGGTTGGCCGGGTCCTGCACCGCCTGCACCGCGGTCGCGTCCGGCCACTGCGCGGCAGCCACCACGAAGCCGCCCGGATGACCTCCCGTACTCGCCGCCGGAGCCACCGCCCACGGCAGCATCGCCCGGCCCGTCGCCGAGGTCCGCAGATCGGTCTGCTCCGCCAGAAACAACGGCAGCGAGCGCGTTAGCCGCCCGAGATGATCGGCCGTCTCCCGCTGCTCAGGCGTAGGTTCGCCGGAACTCCCCTCGGGAGCCTCCGCCGTCCCGCCCAGAAACGTCACTGAGGCAGCCGTTGCGGGCTTTGCCCCAAAGATGGCTCGCGCCGGCGACCCTGGCGGAAGCCACACCGGCCCGTCTACCCGCAGCATCCCGATCTGGATCTGCTGCGACTGCTCGGCGGCAGCAAGGCTGGGCGCCGGGTTTAGCGCGTCCGTGGGAGCACCTCCGCGCCGCTTGGCAATCTCCTGCTCCCAGAAGGCGAGCGGATTGCGCCAGTCCGGCCGGTTGAACGGCGTCAGCACGCCAACGATCGCCGCCGCTGCGTCTAGATTGCCCGTGTCCACACTCGCCTTGATCAGATTGTTGCCGACCGGCAGACCATGCATCTCCGCCACAAAGTGCGGCGCCGTCAGCTCAAGCAGCTCGCGCAGGTAGCCGCGTCCGCCCAGGTCGCCGCTCATCTGCATCAGGAAATCCGCCGGAACCGGCCGCGCCGCGCGATTCAGCGCCTCCTCATACAGTGCCTTCGCGGCATCGAGCCGGCCGCCCTCGAGCTCCGTGCGGGCCAGCCAAAGTTGTGCCCGCCAGCTTGCCGGATTGGCCCGCATCTGCTCAAGCGCCCGCGCCGATCCCTCGTCTCCGCCGCGTTCTCGCGCCATCGCGGCGAACCAGCCCAGGCCGTTCTCGTGGTTCGGCTCGATCGCCAGCGCCCGGTCGAGCGTCGCCTCCGCCCGCGCCTGTTCGCCCTTGGCCGCGTACACCTTGGCCAGGTTCACCAGCACGGAGGCGTCCTCGCCGTGGCGCTCGCCGAAGCCGGTCAGGACCATCTCCGCCTCAATCAGCCGCCCGGTCTGGATCAGCACAATGGCCCACATGCAGGCTCCGCGCGCCGGAACCGTGTCGGTCTCGTACAGATGTCGCGCCGCATCGCCCACCTCGGCCAGAAAGCCGTCGTTCAGGCTGTTTACGATCAACATATAAAGCTGGTCCGGCTGCTCCCAGGCCTGCTGCAGCAGGCCCGGCAGCACTTCACTTTGCCATTGCTCCCGCGGCACAAAAACCTCGCGGCCTTCACCATCGAACGCCCGGATCCCCTCGGGCACGGCTACTTGCGTCTCTTCGCTCACATCTTCTCCTGCATCTGTTCGATCGCCAGTCCGGCGCGCAGCATGGTGGACTCGCCAAAGTGTGGCCCCATCACCTGCACGCCGATCGGCAGACCGTCTTTGGTTTCGCCGCACGGTACGCTCATCCCGCAGATTCCCGCGAGCGACGCCGCAACGGAGTAAATGTCGGCCAGGTACATGGCCATCGGATCGTCGACCTTCTCGCCCGGCTTGAACGGCGGCGTCGGCGTCATGGGCGCGACCAGCACGTCACACCTGGTAAATGCGTCGAGAAAATCCCGCGCGACCAGCATCCGCACCTGCTGCGCCTTGCGATAGTACGCGTCGTAGTAGCCGGCGCTGAGCGAGTAGGTTCCCAGCAGGATGCGGCGCTTGACCTCCGCGCCGAAGCCCTCCTCGCGCGTGCGGCGGAACATCGCCGAGAGCGTCTGGCTCTCGGAAGATCGCAGGCCGAAGCGCACCCCGTCGAAGCGCGACAGATTCGAAGACGCCTCGGCCGTCGCAAGCACATAGTACGTCGGGATGGCGTAGCGCGTGTGCGGCAGGCTGATCTTGACCAGCTCGCAGCCGCGCGCGCGCAGGCCGTCCAGGGTGCGCTCGATGGCGGCGCGGATCTCGGGGTCCAGGCCCTCGCCGAAATACTCCTCGGGCACGCCGACCCGAAGCCCCTCGACTGGCCGGGCAAGTGCGGCGGAAAAGTCCTCAACCGGCCGGTCCGCGCTGGTCGCATCGAGCGGATCCTGGCCAGCCAGCACGGTCAGCAGGGTCGCGGCGTCCGACACGTTCGCCGTAAACGGCCCCACACGGTCGAGCGAAGAGGCAAACGCGATCAGGCCGAAGCGGCTGACGCGCCCATACGTCGGCAGCACGCCGACCACACCGCAAAAAGCCGCTGGCTGCCGGATGGACCCGCCGGTGTCGGTGCCGAGCGTGGCGACTGCAAACCCTGCCGCCACCGCCGCCGCCGAGCCACCGCTTGAGCCGCCGGGAACCCGGTCGAGCGCCCGCGGATTCCGCACCGGGCCGTACGCCGAGTTCTCGTTCGAGGACCCCATGGCAAACTCGTCGCAGTTCAGCTTGCCCAGCAGAACGGCTCCCGCAGCCTCAAGCTTCCGGACTGCCGTCGCGTCGTACGGAGGCTGGTAGCCGGCCAGGATCTTCGACCCTGCCGTGGCCGGGGCGCCCGTCATGGCGAGCACGTCTTTGATCGCGACCGGCACCCCGGCGAGCGGTCCGGCGTTTTGGCCCTTCGCCTGCAGCTCATCCACGCGCGCCGCCTGCGCCAGGGCACGCTCGCGGCTGAGTGCCAGAAAGCTATGAATCCCCAACCCGTCAGGGCCGTCCTGCTCTGCGATGAGCTGGAAGTGACGTTCGGCCAAGGCAGTCGCGGTCCCGGCCTGGGCCTGCGCGCGTGCCTCCGCAATGGTTTGCATGCTGCTCGTACGCACGGTCACCGTTCGATCACCTTCGGCACCTTGAAAAACCGCCCATCGGACTCCGGAGCCACCGCCATCACGGCGCGCCGGTCGACCGAGGCTCGAACGGCATCGGTGCGCAACGTACCTCCCGCGCCGTCACTGACCAGGCCGAGCACGTCGCTCACCTGCGCCATCGGCTCCACGTTCTTCGTGTCGAGCTCGGCCAGTTGCGCCACATGGCCCAGAATGGCCCCCAGATCGCGTGCCATGCGGGTCTCTTCTTCGGGCGTCAGTTGCAGGTTCGCCAGCTCGGCGACGCGACGCACTTCCTCTACCGTTACCGCACTCATCTCGGGCCTTTCGAGTAGCCTTTCGGGCGTGAACCCCTCACCTCAAAGTGTATCCCGGCCACCTTCACGCCGGCGACGCGGGCCAGCTCGCGCTCGAGAACCGCTCCCATCGACCGCATTTGGTCAAGCCACACACTATCCTGCACCTGCACTTCGACGATGCCCTCGGCAAATCCAACAATCTCTCCGCGCTGCGCCATGGCAGGACCACATGCGACCGGCCACGCCGCGTCGAGACGGTCGGCAACCGACAGTCCGCTCAGGCTTCGCCCAAGATTGTGCCTAAGCAGATCACGCATCCGCTCCATCTAGGCCTCCCCCATGGCGGAGGCGGCTTCCGGCACGCGCGCCAGGAGGAACTCCCGTATGCGGCGCAGAAAGACCGGAGTCGCAAAGGCATTAGCCCACGCCTGGATAGCTGCTGACTGGAACTCGCACGCTTCAAAACGCTCCATTCCCTCGACGGCAGATTCAGCCGATTGCTCCGGGAAGTAGACCCCGGTGGCGCTCGGCCCCCAACCGCGAACGGTCTCAAGCGACCCGCCCGCGCCGTAACAGACCACGGGCCTCCCACACGCCTGCGCCTCGAGCGGCACCATGCCGAAGTCCTCGTCGGCAGCGAAGAGCAGCGCGCGGCACTCCGCGTACTGCTGCCAAAGCGCGTCGTCCGAGAGCTGGCCAAGGAAGGTAACCTCCGGCCCAGCGAGCCGGCGCAAACGGGCTTCTTCAGGGCCGGCGCCGGCGATGCGGAGCTTGCGGCCAAGCCTCCGGCAAGCCTCGATCAGGATCTCCGTCCGTTTGTAGCCGACCAGCCGTCCGGCGCATAAGTAATGGTCCCCGGGCGAAGCGAGCCGGGCGAGCGAGAGATCGATCGGCGGGTGGATGACCTCAGCCTCGCGTCCGTAAACGCGCCCAATGCGCTCAGCCACATACCGGGAGTTGGCCAGGAACCACGTGACGCGCTCGGCGGCGGCCACATCCGCGCGACGCACAAAACCGGCGCTGGCCGTGAAGAGCGCCCGAACAAGTCCGCTCATCTGCCCTCGATACTGCTCGTAGCCGTCGTAAAGGTAGCGCATGGGAGAGTGGCAGTAGCAGAGGTGGACCGCACCCGGATCGACCCGCACCGCCTTGACCGGGCCACTATCGGACGAGATCACCAGGTCGAAGCCGCGCAGATCCAGGCTCCTGGCCGCAGCGGGATACAGCGGCATCATGTGACGGTGGTAACTCCTGGCCAGCGGAACGCGTTGCAAAAACGAGGTATGCAGGACGCGGCCGCGAAGACTCTCCGGCAAACCCTCTGGCGTAGCCACCAGGGTAAACACTTCCGCGTCCGGGAAGAGCGACGCGAGGCACTCGGCCACACGCTCCCCGCCGCCTTTGGTCACAAACCAGTGATGGACAATCGCAACCCGCACACTTTCCAGTCTAGCTGCGAGTGGTAGCCTAGTAGGCGCCATCCCGGTTCACAACGGACCGGAAGGTGGCAAACATGAGCCGAACGTCGCGAAAGAGCGACCAGTGCTCGACGTAGTAGCAGTCCAGCTCTACCCGCGCCTCATAGCTGAGCTTGCTGCGGCCGGAGACTTGCCAAAGCCCGGTCACTCCGGGTTTTACGCGGCAGTAGAAATCGAAGTTTTCCGCGTACTTCTCCACCTCCGCGGCGACGATGGGGCGCGGCCCAACCATGCTCATCTGACCCAGAATGACGTTCCAGGCCTGGGGCAGTTCGTCGAGCGAGTAGCGGCGCAGAAAGTCGCCCACCGGGGTCACGCGCGGGTCGGAGCGCAGCTTGTGGGTGCGGTTCCACTCCGCGCGCGCCTTGGGATGTCTGGCCAGATACTGCTCCAACACCTCGGACGAGTTGACGCACATGGTCCGAAACTTCCACATGGAAAAGAACGCTCCGTCACGGCAGACGCGCCGGTGCGAGAAGAAGACCGGGCCGGGCGAGGTGAGGCGGACGGCGGCCGCGACAATCAACAGCGCCGGCAGCAAAACCGGCAATCCAAGCAGCACCACAAAGATATCCAAAATGCGCTTAAGCACCCGATAGCGAAACAGGGTGGAGGGCGGGGTACAGACACTGCGGTCGCGTCGGCTGGTGCGTCCACTGTGAGAAATCGCGGGAGCTCCACTAAAGTCGTTTCCCAGAGCCTTGCTGGCGGAAGATTCACTCAGAGGGGACTCGTCCAGATGGAAGTCACTTGGCATACGTATGCCTGCGTAGACCCCAACTTGCCCGCACCCCTAAGCGGTGTGCAGGAGAAAGAACGCACGGCCCGCCGCCAAAGAATGCACCTGTACCCCTTTGCGCCATACATCTGACCATCCTCGGCTTACTTGACTCGCCCTGAAACCTCTTATCGGATTCCCGGGCTAAAGTGTCTATCGGCGCAGACGGACAAAACTTTAGAAAAATATCAATCAGCGTGGTCAGCATATCGCAACAATGTTTCTTTTGAACAGTTTACTCAGCCAGGGGAACGCAAGCCGACAACAGCCGCATGTCCCTCCCAATCCTAAAACGAACCATCGACTAGGATGGATGCATGTACGTTCATGAAACGTCGCTTCGGGATGTTAAGCTCGTCTGTCCCCGCCGGTTTGGCGATGACCGGGGTTGGTTTGCCGAGTTCTTCAACGCAACCATCTTTGCCGAGGCCGGTCTGCCGGCTCGCTTCGTACAGGATAACCAGTCTTTCTCCGCGCGGGGTGTCCTGCGCGGTTTGCACTACCAGCTCGGCAAGCCGCAAGGCAAACTGGTGCGGGTGCTCGCAGGACACATCTGGGACGTAGCGGTCGATCTACGGCGGGACTCGCCGGACTTCGGCAAGCATGCGGCCTTCGACCTGAAGCCGGTCAACGCGGCAGGCGAGCCGGAGATGTTGTGGATTCCCGAAGGCTTCGCCCATGGATTCCTGGTCTTGTCGGAGACCGCCGAGGTGCTCTATAAGACCACCGACGGCTACTATCCCCCGGGCGAGCGCTGCATCCGCTGGGACGATCCAACCTTGAACATCGCCTGGCCGCTCGAAGGCCTGACGCCCTCCGTAAGCGGCAAGGATGCCAGGGGCAATGTGTGGACGGAGGCGGAACTGCCGTAACAACCCGCGTTGCAGCAAACTATTTGTAAGCAGTCGCACAGTAAGTTGTCGCGCAAGCCATCACGGAAGCGTTACGCATTAAGCAGTCGCACAGTAACTCGTCGCACAGTGAATACGTCATTCTGGCGAAGCCAGAATCCCCGTATTTGTTCCTGCATTTGCTGCAAACAGCGACAAGCATCCCTACATACAACCCCTTGTCTAGTGTTGTTTAACCCATTTGGTCAGGGAATCCGAAAGAACGTCTGACACGGTCTATTTCGCCAGTGGCCGCGTTCGATTTGAGTAGAACGGCTCGGGCATCAGCATAGGCAACGAGGCGTGCGAAAGGGAAAAAGTCCTTGTGCGTTGCAGTGCTGCGGCTTGCGGTTGGTGAATCCGGGTGCGCGTCCAAACCGGCGCCAATCTGCGGCGCTGGGATATGCGCCGAATTGAAAGACGAGCGTTTTCGCGGCGAGGCTTCCAAGCTCTTTCGAAAGTGGCTGCAGACTGCGTAGCCGTGCCTGGAAGCTGCCGGGGCTTGTCTCGACGAAGGCGGCGGGGCTGTAGCGACAAGGCTCTATCCGAACTGCTTGAACGGGCAAAGGACGTCGAGCCTGAAGAGGAGTTCCGCAAACTGTCGAACGTAAGACAGCAGAGAGGCCCATCGCCGTCGCACAGATGAGAGCAGCCCGGTAGAGAGAGAAAGCCCATGCCTTTCGATCGAGCGACGTTTGAGGCTGAAGTAGCACTCAAGCTGATCCCAACAGAACGGCTGCCTTCGGTCGCCCAGGATGCGTTGGAAGCTGGATTCGATGGTCCCCGTGTCGTCCGCATGGCAGTTCTTGAGCCCGTGGCAAATTGGGGTATCGACCAAGCCTTGCCGCCCATGATGGAGGAACTTGGCTGTAAGGCGATCTCTCCTGAAGATGCAGCTTTGCACTTGGCTCGCCAACGCGCCCGGCAATCTTGGAGACTGGCGAAGATCCTTTGCCGTCCATGCCGTACTTTTACCGTCTCATGTTGGCGGCTGACCGCCTCGAAGAACTGTATGAGCTGGCCTACTTCGACGACGACGACATCTTCTACTCCGACGATCCCGAGGAGAAGCGCACGCGTGCCCGTGAAGCATTGGAGGAGTTGCTTTCCCCAGAGCTGCGTCAGAGACGCCGCCTTGAGAGACAAGCTGCATGGGAGCAGGAACAGGCGAAGATCAAAACCGAATGGCCTTACGTCCTGAATTCGCCTACAGGGCGTGCTCTGCTAAAGCAGGGATATAGAGAAAGATCTCTCACATGCGCCCGTTTCTACTGCACACGGCCATTTACGAGAGAAAGCATGCCCATGTCAAAAGAGAAACCGTTCAGCTTTGAAGGTCGGCTGTCACGCTCCAGAGGTCGCGCTGGCCGTGATCGCGTGGTCAGTTCGAGAGCCACAGCGGACGAGCATCAGAGCTCGAAGCAGCGGCGAAAGCCGAGGGTAAGGCACTCAGCGAGTGGTCTCGCGAAGTGCTTCTTCGGGAGGCGCGAAGCCCACGTCTCAATGCTCTGTTTACTGAAGTGGTGGCGACCAGGATGCTCTTGAATTTGCTTCTGAAGCCGATTGCGTGCGGAAAACAAATCACCGAAGAGGAGTTCAGTGGAGTCCTCACAAACGTCCGAACCAGCAAGCGCAAGGCAGCCAGGGATCTCCTACAGCAGTACACGGCCCCGGAGCAAAAGGAGTAGGGCCTTGAGCTTGCGAAGGCCCCTCGGCTGGGCCTCTAGACCTGCCACGGGAAGGGATCTAGCACGACCAGCAAGGCGACAAACCGTAAACTTTTGCAGAGCGATGGCACAATCCCCAGACCAACCTGACCGGCATAGAGCGCACGTAGAACGGATGCTCCTTCGCGCCGAACTCCGCAGCCGGCAGGCAGCGAAGTTGGTCGAGAAATGGAAGGTACGGCTCGCCGATTTGGACCGGGAAGGAATAGCGGCTAAGCAGGCAAAACTCTGGACCGATGATGTAGTTTTGAGAGGCGAACGAGGTTGCTTGCAAGGCATTCTTGGAACGCATGGGCAGCACGAAAGCAGGCTATGGATTTGATGCGCAAGCGCTTGGAACGCGGATACAGCCCGCGTCCCACAAACCCACAGCCTCGACTGCGGAGGATTGAATTTCTAATTTTGCTCGGTACCCTCATTGGTGCAGTACGGCAACGTCTTTAAGATCGCTTTAAGCTCTCCGCCCTTGAGAACGAAATAGCGCTCTCTGCATAGATTGCGATCCTCTGGTGCGCACGGATCGAGTTCGTATTGAACGACGAGCAGCGTACTGTTTGGCTTAGAAAAGAGAATGGGCACGTAGGCGTGCCCATCTCTTGTGACGGGGGGCGAATCGCCTGCGTCGAACATCCGGACCTGGTTGATTCCCGCGCCGGTGCGAAGACTGTCTAAGGTGTAGTAGCGACAGCAGGTTCCGCAGGAATGGGCTGCCAGATAGTATTCCCCCGCGAAGTTCACTCGGGGTCGAGACGCGGGCTTTCCCATCTCATCATTCCAGTCCCCCTGTGAGTCTTTGTGGAACTCTCCTGGGATCTTCGCGCGTCCGTGGTAAACCTCGACTGGAAATTGCTCAAACCTCACTGAGCGGGGAGCGTTTTGCGCTGCCAGTAATTCCGATGAGACACAGAGCAACGCAAATGCAAGGAGAGCGCAGGAGGCGAGCGTGAACTTCATTCCAGGGAGTATAGAGCTCGCGGATGTAATTCTCAGTTTGGCCAACGCCAACCGGAGTTGTCGTGGGGTAGCGATTCGGCCTAAGCCATCATCCATGCCACATACAATTGATCGCACGTGACCTTCACTCCTCGCCCCGGACTCCACCCTATCTTCGAGACCCTCGCGTACACGGTAGGTTATGCCGTCTACCGACGATCACGGGACCGCAGAGGCGACTTTCTCCCCGACGAGTATCGCTGGCTCATTATCGCTGCCGCATCCATCGGCGCTCTCCTGGGCTCTCGCTTGCTTGGTCTCCTCGAAGAAATCCCTATCTCGCAACTAACTTGGCGAAACCTCCTCTTTCCGGGCGGCAAGACTATCGTCGGTGGACTTCTCGGCGGCTGGCTGGCGGTCGAAATTGCCAAGCGCTTCAAGAGCCAAGCACCAGAAGGGCTATTTGAAGCATTTCAGAGAGCACTAGGCCATCCCTCTAGGCGAATGTTTCGGCTTGACAACCGGATTGTCTTAGGCTGACCCAGGCGGAACCTCACCTGCCTACACCTGGAGAGGTGAGCCATAGAGGCACAGCCACGAGTACAAAGCAGGTGTACGCGCCGCTTAGAAGAAAAGCGCAGCGATGAAACCCTGACAGAGTTCGTTGTGAGCGCAGACGCCAAAACACAGTTGCGGTCAGCACTGGAGCGATCAAGAGAAGGTAAAGCATTCCTATAGATGCCATCCCTGACCACTCCCAGAGCCAAGCCGTGAGAAGTACGAGGAGCCATCCTCCAAAGGTAAAGAACAGAATGAAAAACGGAGCATTCGGAGGCGAATCGACCTTCGCCCGTTTCATCCTTTGGATGAGGATGGCGTAAGCAGCCAAGCCCAGCAGAGGCGTGACAACGTAAATAACGAATATCTTTAGCAAAGCCACGCCAAGGCCCTTTCAGCGTTCAATATCGCAATCCTACTGCGTGCCGACTATCCCCCCCGGTATCAGAGTTCGGAGTGCTGCTGTGGTGGAAGTGGTCGGCACTTCCACCACAGCCAAGCAAACAACCAAATCTGACCGAACCGCATAGCGAATGCGAGCGGGATGATCCAACCGAGTCTGTGATCGGATTTATACGTGTTGAGGGCATCGAAGACAACGTCGGGAGTGGATATTAGGCCCAGCAGCGAAAAGGCCAGCCAAAGCCATCGCATTCGTCTCCAATGCCCCCGCTGCAGTTTCCACTGGTCCATATCGGGTATAATCTCACAGTTTTTAGACGGCTCTCCATAAGCCGACTTCCAGCTAGCGTGAGCCATCCGCTTCAGCTTGCTGGATCCCCGTTAACGAAAGTTAAGCACGCGCTGCACTTGGACAGCGCTCCACTGTCCTCCGCGTGGCGCATCGACCTCACGAGTGTTCAGTTCTGAGGCGATCGCACGTAAGGTGTTGATTCCCTGCCCCCGAATTTCTGCGATGACAGGCAGCACCTGAGCCCTTCGCTTTGCCGTCTGGACACGGAAGGTCTGCCGGGCAACCGCTCCGATCTCCCGGAACCGCTCCGCAGACACTCGCCGTCCGCCCAGTACGGTGCCGCGTTCCTTCGCTGCTGCCAGAGCTGCCTTTGTTCTCTTGCTGATGGCCTCGGCTTCTTGCTCCGCGACGGCCGCCAGGATATGAACGACGAAGCGGTTCGCGCTCGGCATGTCCGCGGCCAGGAACTCCACACCAGATTCCATCAGCCCAGAGATGAAATGGACGTTGCGGGCAAGCCGATCAAGCTTTGCGATGACAAGCGTCGCCTTTTGTTGGCGGCAGAGCCGAAGAGCTTCGGCAAGAGCAGGCCGGTCGTTCCGCTTGCCGCTCTCGACTTCGACGATCTCGCGCAGGTGCGTCCAATCGCCGCCATTGAGGTGTGCTGCCACGGCTGCGCGTTGCGCTTCCAAGCCCAAACCGCTTGCCCCCTGCCGGGCCGTGGACACGCGCAAATAGCTAACGAATCGACTTTTGGACACTCAGACCACCTTGCGTTACATCTTATCAACGTTCGTTGGTTGAATGAATGTAACAGAGGGCGTCAGCTGCCGATGGCTCAGATGCAACTAGCGGCGCAACGAGGTCATCTCGTCCAGATTCCAGATGTGCTCTAACTCCCACGGGCCTTCAAGCGTCGAAGATATTCGTTCAGCGTGAATCTTCAGGGTTTCAAACAGAGGGGACATCATCAAATGAACCTCTATGGAGCCATGGTGGTCCGCAGGAAGAAAGATGACGTTATCGTGGATCTTTCCATTAACCCATAGAGCACCTTCGGCGGCGTACTCGCCTGCTTCGACGAGGGTGCCCTCGACTCGCATCCCTTGCAAGACAAGGCGGCAGTTTTGCCATCCGGACTCTTGTGGGTCTTCGAAAACAATGCCGTCAGATTTATAGACACAAGCATGCAACAAGACGTGACCGTTTCCATCGGAACCGCACACAAAGTCAAGTAAGCGTGCATCGTGGAATTCCATGCCGAAGGTCATAGTCGAATCAGTATAAAAGGGACCCTCCTGCGAGTTCTTATTTCGATTACCTGGGAATCCATAGCCTGCCTTGGGTGATGACCATATCGCGAGAAAGCGTATACGCATCTTAGAAGCTATTGACCGTAACGCCGTAAAAGCGTAACGGCGCTTTATCGCAATACCTCATCACCGTAAAAGCGGCGCTATGCCCGTAGTCGCAGTGCTCAACCAAAAAGGCGGAGTTGGAAAGACCACACTGGCGACCAATTTAGCCGCTGTGTTCGCCAGTGCAGGAGAGCGCGTCCAGTACATCGACGCCGATCCGCAAGCTACGGCTCTCGACTGGAGTGCGACCAGGA
>CALMVK010000295.1 GCA_937873145.1 uncultured Granulicella sp.
TTCCTGGGTGGCTTCAAAGAGGAAGTTCGAGAGGATGGGGATGGTGGTTTTGCGCTCGACGACGGACTGGGCGGCGGTGAGCTCGCGGAGGAGCTCGGCGCGGGACACGGTGATCTCGAGGTTCCCGGACGGCGCGGCGTGCGGCGTGGAGTTCGAGGTCTCGGAATCTTCGGTCAGTGTGGCCATGGGTGAGTCTCCTGGGATTGGGGCGATGGGTCTCTCTTGATTCTAGGGGCGCGGTGGCTGAGGATGCGACACGAATGCTTGTGGGAAAGCTGGGGGAAACGTGGGATCGGGTGGCTGTAGGACATGGAACGGTGGGCACAGTGGGACAGGTTAGGGGTGGTGGAGCTCCGATTTGGTGAGTTGTCTAAAGACACCCATGCTCACTTCCCGCTCGCGTGTATTTACGAAACCTTATCGCGCAGCCAAGAGCTCAGGCCGGCATCAAACACTATGCGTGCCAACTGCAACGGGCCGATCAAGACGACGTTGGCTTTGTCGGTGTCGACGAAGTCGCCAATGTCGCCGGTGTGCCAGACAAAGAACATCTTGTCATATAGTGCCGCGTCCTTGAGCCGACCGAGGTAGTCGGCCAATTCGGTCTTGCTCGCCGCCGACTGAATCTGAACGAAAGCCCGTTCCCCCGTTGTGGGCAGCATCAGTTCGATATCTACAGTCTTCTGATTCTTACCCAATTGGCCGACACGCCTCCAGCCGCTATTCGAGAACACCAGATCAACCAGCAGTTCAAAATCCTGCCACGTCAGCATGCGCAGCAGCGGCATGATTTTCTCGACCATCTCGTTCTCGGCTCTTGTCGCGGCCTCAACGGCAGGTTGCAGCTGATGGTTAAGCTTCCGAATCAGATAGTCGAAAGCTTTGACATCGCAAATAGTGCCGCGAAAGCCTTGGACACGGAGAAGGTTGCCGGACAGTTTTTCGGTCGATAGCTTGTTGCCCGCAATGTCCGTGCTCTTCCAGCCATCAACACACTCGCGAAAGGGGCCATGGCCGTTCGGGATGCATTTGCGCGCCCGGCTTGGCGAAGCACCACCATAGAAGACCACCGCTCAGTGTGATCCAGAGTGTATCGTCACCGTCCTCATAGAAGTGCCGGATTTGTCCAAGGTCGCGGGACGCCGTGCCAGCATCGCCACGATTATCTTGCCAGAATTCCCAGACCGTGTCCCAGTCGCCGGACTGCGCTGACTCGAACGGAGTTTCTTTGTAACCGAATCGGATAATGCCTCGCTCAAGGCACTCGCTCTCCCAACTGCCCGATCGACCGAGCTTAATGTAGATGGCTCGTTTTGGGGCGATCTGCGTCAGCAAATTCGACATAGGACTCCTCCGGAAGATACTTCACAGACATGACAGGTAAACACCCTATCAAGCCTTCAGCAAACTCTACTACGCACAGGCTGATCGGTCTCGATAAGTCGCAATATCATCAGCAACCCGGAAATAGATAGGTCTAATTCCTGAGTACGGGGCAGTCGGCAATTTCGCTGCTTGCCTGGCGCGATGTACGTGATGACTCAGGGATCATCTTTCAAAGTCCTTTGTCGTTGCTCGGTATAGCTCTCGATGGAGACTGTGCGGTGAGTGGAACGCTGCAATCTGCACCCGGGTTGAACGCATTTCGCGGGCTTGGCACAACGCACCTCGGGTTACCCTTTAGTTTGTATCTACAATGTAGGTACAACTAAAGGCGGACAATCTCCCATCACCTTCGATTGGAATGCAGCAAGGCACAAGCCAATGACCAAGACCCTACAGACCCCTGAGTTTAAGAATGAAGCCGAAGAGGCCGCCTGGTGGGACAGCCATCCTGACGAGATGCTGGCGCTCTTCAAACAGGCGGCACAGGACGGAACGCTCGGCCGGGGTACCCTTGCCCGCAGTTCTCAAACCGCAGCGACGTCGATCCGCCTTGACGCTGCAGACATTCAACTTGCGAAGACGATTGCACAGCAGCGTGGCCTGCGCTACCAAACCTATCTGAAGATGATCATTCACCAGCACCTGGTGTAGGAAGAGAACAACCACCAGAAGCAGGGCGTGACGCCGTGAAGCAGGAGGGCTGATCTCAGAATGTGAAAGATTGATACGCTATCGACCCTAGAGGTGCTTTGCGTGCGTCTTTCTATCTGTCGCGTTCCTAGAAGCTAGAGCCTAGGGCTGATCAACCACAGATGGAGAGGACACAATGAAAAGTGCAAACGCAGATTCCCTTCGGGAATGACAACAAGGAAATGGCAACAAAGGGACGACAACCAAAGGGAATGACAACCAAAGGGAACGACAACCAAGGGCTCTAACCAGGAGACTTCATGTCCGGCAATGCCTCCCGAAATGCGGCGCAAGAAGGTTCCGCCACCACGTACACCCTGCTCACGGAGCCTGCGGACGACCTTACTCCGATCTACGATCTGCTGTCTTCGGCGAAGA
>CALMVK010000296.1:0-1644 GCA_937873145.1 uncultured Granulicella sp.
CTAGAGGAGCTTGGCTCATTGCGGGCAGTCGCCGGTCTCTTCCGTGGCTGGGTTCCTGCTGGTTTTCATGACAATACACCTCGAATTTTGTACGTGGGTAAAGCGACATCGGGCAAGTTCGATGAAGCCGAGGTCGAACGTAAGAGCTTTAATACCAGAGGAGCCTTCTGGGCATTTGCTTGCCAGATTGCAGCAGCCGTAGGCTGCAGTGAGGACGACATTCCTTGCATCGCCTGGTCGAACATTTCCAAGGTATCTTATCCTCAGATAGCCGCAGAAGCCTCCCTCATCGCGGGATTTGAACAGATTGCAGCCTCGACCCTAGAATCAGATATCGCAGCGACTAACCCCGATATTGTAGTTTTCGTCAGCGCCCATTTCAGCGACCGTGTTGTGGAGTTGGTGTCTCAGGGATACGCTGAGGCAGATTGGAATAAGTCCGAAGACGAGGCTGACGATCCGCAGGTAGGGGACGTGTGGTGGAGACGCAGATCCGACAACATTGCGGTGCTGTGGATGCGACATCCGATGGGAGCGAGTATGAAGTTACGGCAATACGCAGCGGCAAAGATAGCCCTGTTGGCGGGGAGTCAAACACCCGCAGGCAAATAGTGCTTACCTCTACTCACTCCACATGACCGCATCGCTTGAAGCACGAATGCCTTGAGGGGGCAGATCAGAATAGAACTATTGTCAGAATGCTTTGACCAGCGTGCGAAGCAATGACAATGTTGCCATTCCACATAACTGAGAAGCAAAATTGCTTGGGATAAAAATGGGAGACCCCGAGTTCAAGATTCGCGACCTGATCCGGCGCGAGAACGTTCGGGTGTTCAGCTCAAATTACGCTCTCTATGGCGACTTGTCGAGACGTGTGGGAGACACGCTGGGCTCGATGGTTCCTACAGTCGAGACGTATTCGATTGACGAGAGCTTTCTGAACCTGGGCGAGTTCAACGGCAGGGAAGTGGAGCCGCTGGCGTGAGCTGCGCGATCGCGTTCACCGCTGGGTCGGCATCCCCACCTGTGTTGGCATTGCGCCCACGAAGACTCTTGCGAAGGTGGCCAACTTCATCGCCAAGAAACGTCCGCAGTATCGCGGGGTCTGCGATCTGCGTTCCAGCCGGGTGCGGGGGGAGCTGCTGCCCACCGTGCCGGTCGAAGAGGTTTGGGGCATCGGCGGAGCATCGGCCGCCAAGCTCGCGAAGCTTGGAATACTGACGGCGGCGGACCTGGCCGCCCTCGAACCGGATGACGCCCGCGCTCTAATGACCGTCACCGGGGGCCGCACGGTGTACGAGCTGCGCGGGATCTCCTGCATGCCTTTGGAATTGGTGGAGCCGACACGGAAGGGAATCGCCGTGACCCGGAGCTTTGGAGCGCCCGTCACCTCCTGGACCGCAATGCGGGAAGCTCTCGCAAGCTATGCGACTCGATCTGCGGAGAAGATGCGCCGCTACAAGGTGGCCGCCGACAACCTCTTTGTCTTCATGCACACCAGCACCTTCAACCAGGACCCGTTCTACTCCAACGGCGCCTCCGCTCGCTTTGCGGCGACGACCAACGACACCGGGGAAGTGGTCGCCCATGCCGGGCGCCGGGGGGGACCGGCACGGGGCGCCGGCTTGCGGGACTCGCATTGCG
>CALMVK010000296.1:1654-6722 GCA_937873145.1 uncultured Granulicella sp.
GTCTCGCCCTTGCCGTGCGCCTGGGCGAACGGCAAGGGCGAGACGGCTTCCGCTACTCGAAGTGCGGCGTCATGATTACGGAACTGCTGCCCGAAACTATCCGGCAACCCGCCCTTTGGAACGAGATGGACCGGGATCGGCGGGAACGAGCCTGGAAGGTCATGGATAAGCTCAACGCTACCCTCGGGCGCGATACCGTCCGCATCCTAGGCGCTGGGCCAAAGGATGCCGCTTGGAAGCTCAGGGCTGAGCACCGCTCGCCCCGGTGGACCACGCGGTGGGATGAATTGCCTCGTGCGAGTTCCAAATAACCTGTTACGACAATCCTTAGATGGAATTCAGTCCGAGCTTGGGCAAGCCATTCACAATTCTGACCGTCTCCAGACTCATCGTGATGACTCGCTGGACAAGGTCGAGTGAGTACCTTGCACTGTCGTTGTTCGCGCCTCCCCAATCGTTCGCATCATCTACGATTCCACTCGCTTGGTCGATGCTCACACGGTGCCTTTCGACGACCCATTCGAGTGCGGCTTTTCCATTTACCACGTACTCGTACGCCTCTGTTGGAATTCCGCTGATTGTGGTGCTGTCGTTCAAGTGAAGGATGCTCAGGTCTTTCTCCTTGCCCCATTTCCCGAAGCGCATCTTGCTGACCTTGTAATTTGCAGCACCAGGACCAGCCGCTTTCACGGTCACTGGGTAGGGTTCCAAGACGTCATAATCCAAATGCAGGCGGGCCAGGTCCCGCCCTGCTCGACTGAAAAACTCAAAGTTCTCAACGCCTGCCACGCATGGAATCCTTGGCACTTCTTTGGCGAGATTATCTGCAAAGGTCTCCCTGTATTCGGGAGAGTGGAGCAGTCCGTACACATAGTAGAAGACATCTTCCTTGCTGATCCCGGCGGCTTTGTAAGCTGTCCTGAAGTGTTCCAACCCCACATCTGTAATGGCGTCCCGCCGAGTGTGAGTAATGGGATCCGGCAGCGTTGAGCCGTCGAAAAACTTCCCCTGCGTTTCCCCCACATCCTGTACCTCCGCGGAAACGTCGTAAAGATAAAGAGGGAAGCACTGTGTCCCCCCATCAGATTGAACATCGACAACCTGATTCGTCATTAGAGCAAGTTGACCTTGCCCATTCCATCTTTGCTTAACGACGATCATCCGGTTTTCGGCCATTCCATCGGGGAAGATGTGCGGCATTTGATATCGGTTTTCAACAAAGAGGGCATCGTAGTAAAGCCACCGCTTTGTGAACGGCCTGTACAAAGCAGGCACAATTCGCTGTGAGCTGTAGGTTCCAGGCACCTGCTTGTCTAGACGAGTACGCAAGACCCACGACCAGCTGATCTTCGTTGGATCGTTGATGTCAGAGCGCTGTGGGTCTTTCACGCACGCATTGTAGAACTCGATCATGCGGGACATGTTCGCCCCGAGTGCAGCTTTCGAAGCGTTGTAGACCCAACTGTCTCGATTGGTCTTTACGCCGCTGGTGTAATTCGCGAAGAGCGCACCTGAAGTGGGATTCTTCTTGTCTCCCATGGCTAGGAACTTGTGGAAGCTAACATCCCTCTGCTTGATCCAGTCCCCATGCTCATCTGGAGTGATGCTCTGCCACCTCTGTGCAGCAGTGATTCCGGCGATACTGCCGAAATCCCTGATGATGTCGAGTTTGTTCTGCCGATCTAGGTAGTCTCCGATATCGTGGAGATAGATCTGACCCCGGGAAGATTTCTCCGGGTTTTTGACGAGCAGTGTGATCGCGATTGGAGCACGGCTTCCGCTGCCGAACACTTTGCCCCCTTCCTTACGTGACTGCTTCCCGGAAGTCCGCTGATTTCCCCTCAAATGGAAGACGTAAATACTCGAGAATTCTTCCGCCAAGCACTTCCTCAAGCCATCAGCAGCCTTGCCATCAACGAAGCCAGCGTTCGTGACGAAGCCTATGACTCCGCTGTCACCTACACGATCCGACGCCCAACGGATGGCCCGAATATAGCTGTCATACAGGCTGCGAGGATTTCCGGTTGATCGCCGCACATAGGTGTCCTGAATAGAGCGGTCTAGAGTCTCGTATTTCACATTTGCTGCATCGTCATTGTCATCTTTCTGACCGACCGAATAGGGTGGATTCGCCATGATGACGCGGATGTCAAGCTTCTTTTGACGGCGACGGCGCTTGCTGTTGTCAACCAGCATCGCGCTGATGAGGCCTTCTTTCTCGTAAAGCTCAAACGTATCAGTCAAGCAGATGCCTTCAAAAGGCTGATAGCGCCCCCCTGCGATGCTGTGATACACGGCTTCGATGTTGATTGCAGCTATGTAATAGGCAAGCAGAACGATTTCATTTGCGTGGATCTCGTGCTGATACTTAAAGGCAAGCTGCTCGGGCGTTATCAGGCCGCTTTGGAGTAGTCGCGTGATGAAAGTTCCCGTCCCGGTGAAAGGATCCAGTATGTGGACTCCTTTGGAACCCAGTGACTGACCGAAGTCAGCCTCCAAGACCTGAGCGATGCTGTGGATGATGAAGTCAACGATCTCGACTGGGGTGTACACGATCCCAAGCCGCTCCGTCATCCTTGGAAACGCATTCCGGAAAAACTTGTCGTACAACTCAATTACGATTGCCTGCTTGCCTGCGGCACTGTCTATGCCTTCGGCACGCTGCTTCACGCTCTCATAGAAGGAGACTAGCGTGTCCGCTTCCTTCTCAAGATGATGCTCGTGGAGGGTGTCTAGAACGGATTGCATTGCGACTGACATGGGGTTGTGCTGCGCAAAACTGTAGCCTTCAAAGAGTGCGTCGAACACTGGTTTGGTGATTAGGTGCTGAGCAAGCATCTCGATGATTTCGTCATCAGTAACGCTGTCGTTCAAGTCGTCGCGTAGCTCGCGCGCGAACGTACTGAATGCCTCCCGTTCTCGGATGTTCGTAGGGTCGTGGAGAATGCCAGCGATTCTGTCTATGTGAGTGCGGGCAATCTTAGCGATGTCATTTGCCCAATCTTCCCAGTGGTGACGGTTGCCTACTTTTTGAACGAGCTTGGCGTAAATAGCTCTTTCGATCTCGCCAATCTCAAAATCTAGGCTCACCTGCGTGGAATCCTCTGAATGGGCGATAGGCGCGCCTAGAGTGAAAGCACCTTTACCCGCTCCCGTTTTGTCAGTAGCCTTTCGGTCGGGTTTCTTTTGAATCTTGTCTGTGATCGCTATGACTTCCATCTTGCGCGTGTCTTTGCCGATTAGGTCTAGCTTGTTGACCATTGCGTCAAAGCGATCGTCATGAGACCGAAGCGCTTGTAAGACTTGCCAGACTACTGCATATGTCTTGTTGTCGTTCAGGGCTTCATGCGGTTCAAGGCCAGCAGGAATGACGACGGGTAGGACGACATAACCGCGGTTCTTACCTTCAGTCTTTCGCATAACGCGGCCGACCGACTGTACGACCTCTACAGGTGAGTTGCGCGGGGTAAGGAAGAGAACTGCATCGAGAGCGGGTACGTCCACGCCTTCAGAAAGACAGCGAACGTTGCTGAGAATTCGGCAGGTTCCATCAGAGACTGGAGCCTTCAACCAGCCCAGCTTAGCCTCCTTTTCGCTAGCGTTCATGCTGCCATCGACGTGCTGCGCCTCGCACGCGAGGCGGGCAACGTCCTCTAACGTTTCGGACTCCTGGTAGGCCTCCACCACAGCCTGAAACATGCTGGCGATGTTCTTCGAGCTCACCTTGTGGGTGCGAGTGCCTTTGGGAACCTCAATGACCTGGCAGAACGCTACGGCACGACGCATCGCCGCTTCGTCGCCGGGTAGGTTCTCCGTTAGGCCCTGTTTCGCCATAGCTTTCCAGCAGCCAATGATCTTCGCAGCGTCATCGACCTTGAGCTGATTGCTCTCGTCGGACAACAGCCCTTGAAGTCGCCGGCTCACATGGGACTCCTCAATTGCGAGGACGATAACCTTATAGTCCACGAGCAAGCCTCTGCGAACGGCTTCGCTGAAGCTAATTACGTGAAACTCAGCGCCGTACAGGGTGCTGTCGTCCATGGAGCACAGAGCGATGGAATCTCTCTCGGCACTTGCTTTGGCGCTATCCCCGTAGATACGAGGGGTTGCTGTCATATACAACCGCTTGCTGGCGCTGAGAAAATCGTTGTTGTGCACCTTGACGAAGCTGCTTTCATCGTCGTCACCGAACGTTGCACCCGTCGTCCTGTGGGCTTCGTCACATACGACAAGATCGAAAGGGGGGAGGCCGTGATGGTGTTGAGCCTTGCTGATGACGTCTAGTGAATGGTAGGTGCTAAAAACCACACTCATATGCTCGCTGTCGTAACGCTTCGCCATCTCAGCCGCTAGCCGGGCGGGATGGGTGGTCGCCGGATAGCGCAGTTCATGAGTGAAAGTCTGCACACGGTCATCCTCTTTCGTTCGTTTCTTTCCCACGTCGCTGTCTGAGCACACAGCAAAGCTGTGTAGAGGTATGGCGCTTTCCTGGGTCCATTCGGTCAATGTTTGGGAAAGCAGGGAGAGGCTGGGGACCAAGAACAACACACGCTTTCCCCGACCAGCCTGTGCCTCGGCGATCTTCAAGCTTGTGAAGGTCTTCCCCGTGCCGCACGCCATGATGAGTTTGCCCCGCTCTGCAGCCTCGAATCCACTCAAGGTCTTCACAACGGCTATTTCCTGATGTTCTCGGAGCTTCTTCTTCTTCTTGAGCACCGGCGCGAAGGAAGGCCGATACCTACTCCAGTCAATCTGACTATTCTCCAAGTCATGGAGGTCGATCTTGCTTACGGGTGGCTGCTGATCCCTTAGGGCGTCTTCGGCATGTTCGCTCCACTGATCCGTAGTGCTGATGATGACGCGGTGGGCGAACGGTCTTTTGCCGGATGCAGTGAAAAAGCTATCCAGGTCCCCTTTCTGGATTCGGTAATCCTCTGCATACAACTTGCATTGAATAGCGTGGTACTCGCCGGTTCCTGCGGTTTTAGCCACGAGGTCAATACCCGTATCCCGCCTGTCCAACCCCTGCTTCTCAGCCCATTCCGCATAGGTCCATACGTCACTGTAG
>CALMVK010000297.1 GCA_937873145.1 uncultured Granulicella sp.
GGGCAGGATAACGTTACGGTGATTGTGCTGCGGTTGTAGGGGTTTGATGAGCGAAACGCAGATTCCCTACGGGAATGACAATAAGAAGCAAAGCTAACACGGCATACCTTGATTAAAGAGCCACAAGCAAGGAGACGGCATGGCAGGGGATTTTCGGGCGGAAACCTTTCAGAACGAGTATCTTCCCGCGGGTACGGGCGAGGTGCATGCGATCATGACCGTCACCGCGGGCGAGGGCACGGCGGCCGTGGCGGCGCCGCGCCTGTTTGGGATTTTGTGTGACGTTTCGGGATCGATGGAGGGCGGCAAGATTGTCGCGGCCAAGGCGGCGCTGGGCAAGCTGGTGGAGCTGCTTCCAGCGGATTCGAGCTTCTTTATCGTCACGGGTGCGGATCAGGCCAACCTGATTTGTCCCGTGGCGCGCGCGGACCCGGCGGCCAAACAGCGGGCGTATGCGGCGATTCATGCGATTCGGGCGAGCGGCGGGACGCGGATCTCGTGGTGGCTGCGCGCGGCGCTCGACCAGTTTCGCGGGGCGGGCGGTGGGATTCGGCAGGCGCTGCTGCTGACGGACGGGCAAAACGACCTGACGGATGGAACCGCGCTTGACGCCGCGCTGACGCAGTGCGAGGGGGTGTTCCAGTGCGATTGCCGGGGCGTGGGGACGGACTGGCAGGTGGATCAACTGCGGCGGATCGCGGGCCGGCTGCTGGGTACGACCGACATTATTCCTTCTCCGGCGCAGATCGATACGGACTTTCGGGCGATTCTTGCCAAGGCGCTGAGCAAGACGGTGAGCGATGTTTCGCTGCGGCTGTGGACGCCGCTGGGGGCGCGGGTGAAGTTTTGTAAAGAGGTGAGTCCGGCGATCGTCGATCTGACGGGGCGGGCGCGCGAGATCAAGCCACAGATGCGCGAATACCCGACCGGCGCGTGGGCGAAGGGGGAGTCGCGCGACTTTCATTTTTGCATTGAGGTGGCGCCGGGCGCGGTGGGGGACGAGGTGCTCGCAGGCCGGGCCAGCCTGGTGTACAGCGAGGCGGGCGTCGAGAACAAAGTGGCGGAGGCGCGCGTACTGGCTATATGGACCGACGACGAGGGCAAATCGACCAAGATCAACAACGTGGTGGCGCACTACACGGGGCAGGCGGAGTTGGCCGCGTCGATTCAGGATGGCCTGGATGCGCGGGCGCACGGTGAGACGGAGAAGGCGACGGTGCTGCTGGGCAAGGCGGTGAAGCTGGCGCATGACTCCGGCAACGAGGCTACGGCGAAGCTGCTGCGGCGCGTGGTGGAGGTGGACGATGCGGAGAAGGGAACGGTTCGGCTGAAGGGTGGCGTGGCCAAGGAAGATGCGATGGCGCTCGAGACACGCTCGACCAAGACGGCACGGATTGTGAAGAGCGCTTAGACGAGAGGAACTATGGTGGCGTGTATCTGTCCGAAGGGGCATGAGTCGACCGAAACGGATTACTGTTCGGAGTGTGGCGCGAAGCTGGAGGGCGCGGCGTTGCCGATCGAAGCGGCAAGGATGCCGGCGGTTGCGCAGGGCTCCGCGGAGCTTTGTCCGGAGTGCGGCGTGGCGCGTGAGCTGCGGGATGTAGTCTTCTGCGAGATCTGCGGCTACAACTTTGTGACCGGCGCGCGGGGCGAGCTGCCGGTGGCGGCTCCGGCCGTGCCCGCGGAGGCGCAGGAGGCGCCGTCCGCGGCGATCACGGCGTGGGAGGTCATCGTGTCGGTCGATCCAGCGTTGCGCGAGCCCGGCAGCCCGGAGGTCCCCGCAGGTGTTGGCCCGTTTACCTTTGCTTTGGAGGCGCCGGCCAGCCTGATCGGTCGCAAAAGTGAAGCGCGGGCCATCTTTCCGGAAATCGCGGTCTTTTGGGACGATGCTGTTTCGCATCGGCATGCGTTGCTGCAGCGCGACGCCGCCGGCACTTTGCTGCTGCGCGACATTGGCTCCGCGAACGGCACACGCCTGAACGGCGCGGAGATCCCGCCCATGACGGATCGGCGGCTTGCGGATGGAGACCGGATTGCGTTGGGCCACTGGACCTGCGTGACCGTCAGAGCGATCCACTGAGGAGGAACCGATGGCGACGATGATTCCCGTGCCTGCCGCGCCTGCACCTGCCCGGGCATGGAATACGCTGCACATGCTGAAGGCAGGCCGTGCGGCAGTTCTGGCCTGTCTGGCACTGCTTCTGGTGGCGATCCTGGTGGGCGTCGGCGTCCATCGCGCCGCGATGAAAACAGTGGGCAAGGATGCGGCGCCCAGCATCATTGCGGCGCAACACATCAAATATGCGTTGGCGAATATGGATGTGGATGCGGTCGACGAGCTTCTCCTGCCGCCGGAGGACGCGGCCGGCACCTTCCGAGCCTATGAAGCGAAGCGCGTGGAGGCCGCGCAAGCGTTGATCGCCGCGGCAGAAAACATCACCTATGGCGAGTCGGAGCGAAGGCCGATCCAGACGCTCGAAGTCGGCATGGGGACGTATGAGCGCTTGATCCAGAAGTTACGCGATGACCACGAGGCCAGGCGGCCGGAGGCAGTACAGGACTACCGCGATGCCGCCAAGCTGCTGGATGGAACTTTGCTGCCGGCGGCGGATGCCCTCGATCAGGCCAACCACGATGTTCTGGAGCGCACCTACAGCCGGCAAGCGACCACGTCGTTTGCGGCCCGGGCATTCGTGCTGCTTACGGCGCTTCTGGCGCTAGCCGCGATGGTGATTGTGCAGCTCTTTCTGAGCCGCCGTACGCGGCGCACCTTTAACCCGCTGCTACTCTTGGCGACGTTGCTTCTGCTTGGCCTGACAGTGTGGGCGCTGGCTGCAATGGGTGAAGAGCAGAGCGATCTCAGGCTGGCGAAGGAGGATGCGTTTACGTCGATCCATGCCCTGTGGCGTACGCGTGAGCTGGCCTATGAGGCAAAAAGCGACGAGAGCCGTTTGCTCTACGATCCAGCTCGCGCGGCGTTCGACCAGAGTTATTTCATGCAAAACGTCGCCTCAGTGGCTGAGTTGCCCCCCAGCCAGACGGCCACGCAGGTGGGGGCGCAGCTTGGAAGTGGCGGCCACGTGCACGGCTTCTCCGGCTATCTGGCCGACGAGTTGAACAATACGACGTTCTCGGGGGAGCGGGAAGCGGCTTTGCGAACCTTCGCCGATTTTGAAAACTACGTCAGTACGGAGACGGAGGTCGATCGACTGGAGCGTAACGGGCAGGTCAAGCAGGCATTGGAGACTTGCCTCGGTCCGGGGCCGGCCCAATCCGAGGGCGCCTTTGCCCTGTTCGATGCGTCGCTTGAGAAGACCCTCTCCATCAATCAGACGGCTTTCGACGAATCTGTCCAGAGTGGGTTGGCCGCGTTGCAATTCGCCGATCTGGAAGCAATCGTAATCGCCGCGCTGATTGCCGTGCTGATCTTTCTCGGGTTCAGCCCACGGATCCGCGAATACGAGTAGCTGCAGCCGATTGTGCCCGGTTCGCTTTGGCCCCGCTGTATGCTGGACCTGCAAGGGCCTTGTTGCGGAGTTTTGTCAAGGAGAGGAGCACGTATGTTTCGTCGGATTGGCAACCTGTTCAAAGGGTTTTTCGGGCTGTTCGTCTCAGGCGTGGAGAGCCGGAATCCGGAGGCCCTGCTCGAGGTGGAACAGGAGAACCTGCGCAAACACATGGGCAAGTTTAACGTTGGGCTGGCCTCGCACGCGGGCATGGTGGAGCGGCTGATCGGGCAGATCCGTAAGCTGGAGGCGGACGAAGCCGATCTGCGCGCCAAGACCGCCGCCAACCTGAAGCTGGGCAATCGCGCTGCGGCCGGGCAATATGCGCTGCGCCTGCAAACAATCGAGCGGGAGCTGGGCGAGAATCGCAAGCAGATGGAGCAGGCTGAGTCGACGTACAAGGAGCTGGTACGGGCGCGCGACGTAGCCTTCTCGATCTCGCGGGCCAAGATCGAGTCGCTCAAATCCGGCATCAGCGACCTGAAGATGAAGCGCGCCATGGCGGAGATGACCGAGATGGCGTCCGGCATGGTGACCGATCTGGGCGGCTCCGGCGATACGTTGAACCGGTTGGAGACGATGGTTGAGGAGCAGCGCTACAAGGCGGCGGGGCGGGTGCGCGTAGCGGTCGACAGCCTGGACACGCACGAGGTACACGTACGCGAGGCGGAGCAGCAAGCGCTGGCGGAGCAGGCGCTAGAGTCGTTTGAGGCGAAACAGGCTCCGCAGCAGATTGGCGCGGGAACGGTCTCCCTACCCTCCATGCAGACCGGTAGGATGCTCGACCCCGAGAAGCGGCGGTAGACTGATTTGCGCACCGGTCGCGGCCGGGTGAACTTGCGTTATGCTTGAAGTCCTCCTATGCAGCGCCGAACCTTTCTGAAAACCACCAGCTCTCTTCTTGCTGCGGCCACGCTTCCAGCTTCGGCGCAGGCCGCTACGGGGGCAAGCTCGCGTCTCATCCTGCCGCTGAATCGCAACTGGCGTTACCACCCCGCCAAGGTGGAGGGCGCAGAGCTGAACTCGTTCGACGACTCCAACTTTGAGACGGTGGTCATCCCTCATACCAACGTCAAGCTGCCCTGGCATAACTTCGACGACAAGTCTTATGAATTTATTTCGACCTATCGCCGGCGCTTTCAGTATCCGGCGCAGGCCCGCGGCAAGCGTGTGTTTGTGGACTTTGAAGGTGCCATGACGGCCTCGACCGTGTGGATCAACGGCACGCTGCTGGGCGAGTACAAGGGCGGTTTTACGCCGTTCAGCTTCGAGCTGACGCCGCATCTTCATCGCGACGGCGAGAACGTGCTGGTGGTGCAGCTCGACTCGACCGAGCGCGCCGACATTCCTCCGTTCGGCTATGAGATCGATTACATGACCTTTGGCGGCATCTACCGCGAGGTCTCGCTGCGCCTGGTCTCGCCGGTGTACCTGGACAATCTGCATGCGCAGCCGAAGGATGTTCTGAGCGATCGTCCCAGCCTGGACGTGACCTGCTTCCTTGCCGGTCAGCCTGGGTTGGATAGATGGACGCTCGACGTTGCGCTGCTCGATGGCGAGAGGGTGGTGGCGCACGCATCTGCACCGGCACAGCCTGCCGGCAAGCCGGATCCCAACGCGGCCCTGGATCCGAGCCAGCCCGGCGATCCCAGCGTGAGCACCGAGACGACCAGCGATCCCGCGGCACATACAGTTTCGCTGCGCAATTTGAGCGGCATTGAGCGCTGGGAGCTGCGCACGCCGAAGCTCTACACGGTACGCGTTCGGCTGCTTGAAAAGAATGTGCTCATCGATGAAGACACGCGGCGCATCGGCTTTCGCGAGGCCATGTTCACCGATGGAGGCTTCTCGCTGAATGGCAAGATCGTGAAGCTGCGCGGCCTCGATCGTCACCAGACCTTTCCCTTCGTCGGCCAGGCGATGCCCGCGCGGGTGCAGCGCCGCGATGCCGACATCCTGCGCACCAACCTTCGCTGCAACATGGTGCGCACCTCGCACTATCCGCAGTCGCGTCACTTTCTCGACCGCTGCGACGAGATCGGGCTGCTGGTGCTGGAGGAGATTCCGGGCTGGCAGCACATCGGTCCTGAGCCCTGGAAACAAATCTCGATCGACAATGTGGGCCGCATGATTCGCCGGGACTGGAACCATCCGTCGATCATTTTATGGGGCGTGCGTATCAATGAATCGCAGGACGACCACAACTTCTACACCAGCACCAATGCGCTTGCGCATGCGCTCGATACGGGCCACCAGACTGGCGGCATACGCTACCTCGAGCACTCCGAGTTCCTTGAAGATGTGTTTACCATCAACGACTTCGGCTTTCCTCTTAGGAAGCCCAATCATCCGAAGTATCTGAATACGGAGTTCGTGGGCCACACCTATCCCACCAGGACGACCGACGATGACGAGCGCCAGCGCGAGCATACGCTGCGTCATGCGCGCATCCACAACCAGCTTGCGTCCGATCCCCAATATGCCGGCGGCCTGGGCTGGTGTGCGTTCGACTACAACACGCACGCAAACTTTGGCGCGGGCGATCGCATCTGCTATCACGGGGTGGCGGATATCTTTCGCGAGCTGAAACCCGCGGGAGGCTTCTATAAATCGCAGTGCGATCCGGACGAAGAGATCGTGCTTGAGCCTGCGTTTCATTGGGCTCCCAGCGATGAATCCAAGGGTTTGACCAAGGCCGTGGTGTGCTCCAACTGCGATCACCTGAAGCTCTACCTTCGCGAACAAAGCCTTGAATCGAAACCCTGGACATTGCTGGTCGAGCTCGATCCTGACCGTGCCGAGTTTGCGCATCTTGTATACGCGCCCTTCATTCTCGATATGAGCAAGGTGAAATTCGACCAGTTCACCTATTCATGGGGAGACCTTCGCATCGATGGCTATCTAAAGGGGCAGAAGGTGATCTCGAAGTCGCTCTCCGGTCTTGGCGTAGACCAGAAGTTTACAGCGACGCCGGACGATACGACTCTTCTGGCGGATGGAGCCGATACGACCCGCGTCGTGCTCCGCGTGACGGATGAGTTCGGTGCGACACGGACCTATGCCGATGATCCCGTTGTATTCACGCTGGAAGGACCGGCGGAGCTGGTGGGTGACAATCCGTTCTCGCTGATCGGCGGCACGGGCGCGGTCTGGATTCGCGCCCAGCAGCAGGCTGGGCAGGTTGTGTTGACGGCAAGACATCCGCAACTGGGAACGCAGAGGGTGGCCTTGACGTTGACGCCGGTTTTACCGGAGCCAGTGTAGAAAAAAATACGGGAATTCTAGCTTCGCCAAAAGGACAATACTATAAAGAACTTCTCGGAAGGCGCGGCTCGACAGTTACGAGTCTTGCCCTTTTTTAGGATCGCCGGCAAGGCTGAACCAGCTACGAATCATCCAGATAAAATAGCCACCCTGGATAAGGAAGATAGCCGCATAGGCAAAGACCAGGTGGCGGCCTTCGATGGTGTCCCAGCCGTCAAAATGCATTGTGAGTTTCCGGAGTGGCGTGGAGAGAATAGCTCTCGCGCGGTGTGAGGGCGGACTGCAGGGCGAGGCGGGTCGCAGCTTGCTCGACGTGCTGTCGCCGGCGCTCGATGGCGAAGCGGAAGGCGCAGGCGAAGACGCCCCACATCAGCCAGCCGAGAAAGCTCCAGTA
>CALMVK010000298.1 GCA_937873145.1 uncultured Granulicella sp.
TGAGGTGGCGCTGCTCGATGCGGGCCGGGGGGAGTTCTATGCGAGGGTATCTACGCCTGGGCACCTGGTAGAGGAGCGCTTGATCACGGGTGCGGAGGCTCGCGGATGGGTCGACGGGCCGGCAGCGGCGGTCAGTTGTGAGGCTCGGGTCGTCGAGGCGCTGGGAGCGCGTGTGCGGCTGGTGCCGGAGCCGGGGGGGCAGGCGATGCTGCAGGTGGCGTCGCGGCGAATCGAGGCAGGGGATTGGAGCGAGGTCGCGCTCACGGACGCGCACTATCTTCGTCGCACGGATGCGGAGTTGCTGGCGAAGGCGCGAGCGGCGCAGGTCAGGCCGGGTTAGAGGCGAACGATGGAGAGCCGGATGAGGCAGGTGGGAGTGGTGGCCAGGACGCCTTTGGCGATCCGGCGAGCCATCGAAGAAGATGTGACCGAAGTGGTGCTGCTGGAGCGGGAGACGGCGACGGCTCCACACTGGGCCGTGGCGGACTATGTGGAGGCGCTGCAGCCGCTTGCACCAGGAGGCGGAGTCGGACACGGGGCTGGACGCGACATCGGGGGGCTGAAGCGGGCACTGTTTGTGGCGGCGGAGGGCCGGGAAGTGTGCGGGTTCGCAGTGGGCAAGGTGCTGCGGGCGGGGCGCGAGGTGGAAGGAGAGCTCGAGAGCGTGGTGGTCCACGCAGGGCTGCGACGGCAGGGGGTCGGCAGCTCGCTGTGCCGGATGGTGATGCAGTGGGCACGAGAGCAGGGCGCGGGTAAGATGCTGCTGGAGGTGCGAGCCGGAAGCGCGGGGGCGGTGCAGTTATATAGAGGGCTGGGGTTTGTGGCGATGGGGCGGCGGCCGCGGTACTACCATAACCCCGTGGAGGACGCGCTTCTGATGCGCTGTGGTTTGAGACCGCAAGCGATGGGGGTAGCCGAAGGCGAGAGGGAGCGCGACCTGTCGGCGGGGTAGCTGGACGTATAATCGTCCTCTATGGTGAAAGACGGTCTCTGGTATGGACTTGGGCTAGGGGCGGTTGCGGCTGTGCTCTGGGCGGTGACGCATGTGTGGTGGGTTTGTCTGCCGCCGGTGCTGCTAGCGCTGTTTTTTCTTTGGTTCTTTCGCGATCCGCAGCGGTCTATTCCGGCCGGGGAGGGCGTCATCGTGTCGCCGGCGGATGGCGTGGTGACCGAGGCGGAGTGGGTGGAGACGACGCTCGGAAGCAAGCTGCGGCTCAGTATTTTTCTGAATGTGTTCGATGTGCACGTGAACCGCTCGCCTATTGCGGGAACGGTCAAGCTGGTGGAGTACCGTGAGGGCGGATTCATGAATGCCATGAAGCCGGAGTCCGGCCTGACCAACGAGCAGACGATGATCCAGATTGAGGGCAACGGCTGCGAGGTTGCGTTCAAGCAGATTGCGGGGCTGCTGGCACGTCGAATCGTGTGCAACCTGAAGGCGGGCGATCGGGTGGAGCGCGGGCAGCGGATTGGGCTGATCAAGTTTGGTTCGCGCTGCGATGTGCTGCTGCCGGCGGAGGCGACCTTGAAGGTGAAGACGGGGACACGCGTAAAAGGCGGGGCGACCGTGCTGGCGGTGCTGCCGGCGGGTAGCTCAGGTGGGCTTGGCTGATGGAGCAGGCGGCGGAAACGGCGCGGCTTGAGACAGGCACGGCGGAGGTGGGCAGGCAGGCGCGGCGGCCAAGCCGAGGCATGTATGTCCTGCCGTCCGTGTTTACAGCGGGCAACATCGCAGCGGGATTTTACGCAATCACGGAGAGCGTGCGCGGGGCAGGCGGGGAGATCGCAGCGTTCGATCATGCGGCGCTGGCGATCGGATTTGCCGTGCTGTTCGACGGGGTAGATGGGCGTGTGGCGCGGATGACGCGCACCACCAGCGATTTTGGCCGCGAGCTGGACTCGCTGGCCGACGTGGTGACCTTTGGCGTGGCGCCCGCGCTGCTGGCGTACGTATGGGGGTTTCGCATGCTCCCGATGAATGCGTACCCCATGCTGC
The DNA here is from genome assembly GCA_937873145.1 of uncultured Granulicella sp. Classification (GTDB taxonomy): domain Bacteria; phylum Acidobacteriota; class Terriglobia; order Terriglobales; family Acidobacteriaceae; genus Edaphobacter. Next base: position 1,997 of record CALMVK010000298.1, read on the forward strand.
GGGAGCGGATTCTGCCGCTGGGGGTGGTGTTCTGTTTTGCGTTTCTAATCTGCGGTGCATGCCGGCTGGCGCGCTTCAATATCAGCATCAATCCGCAGCCGCGCAACCCGGGGCGGCCGGGGAGAAAGTATTTTGTAGGCATGCCGATCCCGGCAGGTGCGGGGGTGATCGCATCGGTGGTGCACTGCTTCGACGGCAGCCCGATTACGGATGCACGGATTTCAATCGTATGGCTGCTGCTGCTGGCAGGGACGGGCTTTCTAATGGTGAGCAACTGGCGGTTCTGGAGCGGAAAAGAGATTGAGGGCAACAGCCGGCAGCCGTTCCAGGGATTTGTATTGCTGGCGCTGGCAATTGCAGTGATTGCGCGGTTTAGCGAGATTATGCTGATCTCAATCGCGCTGGGATATCTGGTCTCCGGGGTGCTCGCGCGGCTGGCCTACGCGTGGAGCCGTCGACGGCGGTTGGGTATAGGGTAGAGCAAACGAGGAGGACGCATGACGGATGGGATGTACAGAATCGGGATCGTCGGGGCGACTTCCTTGCTGGGCAAGGAGCTGGCGGACGAGTTGAACGAATCGCTGCTGGCGGCCTCCGATGTGTTGCTGTTCGACGAGGAAGAGGCGAGCGGCCAGGTGACGGCGGCGGGGGACGAGGCCGCGGTGATCCGGCAGGTGGAGCCAGGATCGTTCGACCGGATGGACTTTGTCTTTCTGGCAGGAACCCGCGAACAGACCGCGGAGCACTGGCAGGAGGCGCGGCGGAGCGGGGCAAGTGTAGTTGACCTGACGTTCGAGTTGGAGGAAGAGCGGGGCGCGTTGGTGCGGGCTCCGTGGGTAGGCGCGACGTTGAAGGCGCGTAAGAGCGCGGCGGCGGAGACGCAGGGATTGAACCTGGAGACGCCGGCGGTGATCGCGGCGCACCCGGCAGCGGTCATGCTGGCGCTGGTGGCGGCGCGGGTGGGCAGCGCCATGAAGGTGCGGAGCCTGGCGGCGACGGTGGTCGAGCC
>CALMVK010000299.1:0-3140 GCA_937873145.1 uncultured Granulicella sp.
GTACCAACCCGCGTCAATATATCGATCGCAACGGCCGGCGCTGTGGATACAACGAGTTCTATTGTTCTTATGCCAGATGCTGCTTACCGACTAACACTTCGCTCCCTTTTGGCGACTAAAGGAGTTCAACAAGGAGAGGTCGGATCGATTACAGTCCACTACACCGGACCGGAACACTCACTGAGCACTTCATTGCTTTTGAATGATGCCAACAGCGGTTTCTCATTTTTTTCTCCCTTTAGGCCTTCACACGATAACGGGGCTGCAAGTCCTACTGTTTATGGTTTTCCATACATTGCCCTCTCGCTAGATGATCGTAATGCTACAAGCGCAGTGGCTCAACCAATGACTAGCTACGCTCTGCTAGCAAACACCAGCGGTGTACCCCTAACTTCGCAGTTGACTGGATATGTCGTAATCAAGGGTACGACACAGGTTCTCCCTGCGTACAAGGTTGTCCTTCCTCCACATGCTGCTCGGCTGGTGAACCTACAAGCACTTGGATTACCAAATGCTGCCGACCTCACTAGGATGGGTTTAATTCTAACGGATCCTAGCGACGCAGGTGCGATACAGCATGCTGTCTTTTCAACGGACATAAATGGACGAGTTGTTTCGCACGCTGATGCTTTCCCTATTTCACCTACAAACCAAACCGTAAGTTACTGGGATGCGTCAGATGATCATCTTCAACTGCAAACATTCCACGATAGAGACAGCAGCTCAGGAAATCAGCGTCTCACACTTCTATACCAGGCTATGGATGGCGCGCACTCATACCAACTGCCTAGTATCGTCAGTGACGCTTCGCTCAACGGCACCACGCTCAACATGGCTCAACTTATACGAATGTCCATTCCTGATGTCAGCGGCAATAGACTGCCGTCCTTTGTAAAGTCCTCGCTGGTAGTGGCGACTGCCGCACTTCAATCTAACGACGCACTCAGTACTTCAGGTACCGGGATTTGTGCCATCTCTTGTCCGACGAGCTTACTAGCGGCTCCGCTCCCTATCAATGAGACGGTGCCACTAAGCAACAACGCTACTCCCTTATTGAGCGATGCAAGACCTAGACCACTATGTACTGTTGCCCCTCCTCCAACACCAGCGGCCAGCTGCTTCGCTCGTGTGTACTATCGATCTACCTACGGGATTGCCACACACTCCTTCATATCCATTCAGGATACTGTCGGCAACGATCTTGTCATTGATGGTGGACCACAGTATCCGCACTGTCTTCCCAACGGCTGCGGCAACCTCATGGATTGGACCAATCTTGCTCCAGTCGGTCACTATGCACAAGATAACGTGAACACTGCAACATTATGGTATGACACAGGGGTCTCTAGCAGCGCCTGCAATAGTGCAGAAGGCATCGAATCCTACGCTCGATTATGGCCGCCCAGCGGATTCTCTATTGCTTATGATCCGATTGGAACAAACAGCAACTTCTTTACCTCTGCGACAGTATATGGCGGTGGAAAACTAACAGTACCAAGGCCGCCACGTGCCATAGGTTGGGATCAATAAGCTTAAATACGCTACCGATCGATCCTCATGAGGACGGGCACCTAGTACTTGGTTGATAAGCGAAATCTAGAGTGGGAGATATTGTGAAGAGGACTTTTACACGGCGAACTCTTTCCTTGGTTGTACTCTTAGGTGCTGTACTCAGAATCACCGCACTCAGGTCATGGGCCCAGAGTGCATCGCAAAATGTCACGCGCTCACAAGCCGTATCCGTCGTTGGTACACCGGACTCGGCTAATCGCCCCCCACTTTTACAGAAGAGTAAAGCTCGTGGAGTGCATGCGCTAGCGCCAAATGATAGTAGTTGTGACAGTTGCGACTCCTGTGGTTCCTGCGATAGCTGCACTGACTGCATTTCGAGTTGCAGTGGCTGTTCTAGTTGTAGTTGCAGTAGCTGTACTTGTGGTGGAGGAAACTGCTTAGGCTGACATGTCTATAGAAGCAAGCATCAGTATGGATGAGATGGCAGTACGCCTACGAAGATCGATAGTCGATCCAAGGACTGGATTAGTTCACAGCTTACATCTTTATTGTGACGACATCGGTGGGGATCAGCTTATTACCGCACATGCAAGGGGGAGGACCCTTCCGCCAGGCGACAGTGAAGCTAATACGCATCATTTACGTCGTTCGATCACAGGTTCAGGAACCAGCATAGACACATCAGAGGCTATAGTTGCGGCTCTATCAGAATGTATAGAGCGTTACTCATCCGGTGTTTACTCCGAAGAGCAAATTGTAGTCTCTTCAGCGAACAACCTGCGACACTCTAGTCTCGACCTTAGCACTATTCCATGCTGTAGCGACTCAGAGTTGTCTCGACCTACTTGCGGCCTAGTTCTTCCACGGATGGATCTTCCTATTCGCTGGACGGGATCAATCGAACTGCATACCGGAGATGTAGTTCTGGTACCAGCTGTGATGGTGTACGCAAATGCAGGATGGCACGGCGCCCAAGAACGTTTCTGGTTTCCGATATCAACGGGTTGCGCAAGTCATCTAAACTACGAACATGCTGTACTCTCGGGGCTTTGTGAAGTTATTGAGAGAGATGCAATTGCGATCGTATGGCGTCAGCAGCTGGAGCTGCCAAGAATAGTCATCGATCAGGCAGCCCCTGAACTGGCTCGCTACGTACAGCTACATTCAGACGCCGGCAGCGACACCAGTTATCACTTCTTTGATGCAACTACAGACGTAGGGGTGCCGACAGTGTATGGTGTTCAAGTCGCTCGGAATCACCCTTATGGGCACACACTTGTCACTTGCGCATCGGCTCTAGATGTAGAGGCCGCGATGGTGAAAGTTATTCGGGATTTCACTCATCTGAAGCGAGCCTTCACCTCTGACCGTCAGATCCCCGCTAACGTAAGTGAGTTTGCTGGTGTTTTTGACGGAGCTACATACATGGCTCGTAAAGAACAAGCACATGCTTTTGATTTCTTGCTACAAAGCCGACGAACGCTACCTCTGTCAGAGGTTAGGAGGAATAGTGCTTCTATTACAAACCTACGTGAGCTTCTTGACATCCTTAACTCGCAACAGATCAAGGTATACAGTGTTGACTTAACAACAGCTGAGGCTCGCAAGGCAGGTCTTGTTGTCGTACG
>CALMVK010000299.1:3150-7565 GCA_937873145.1 uncultured Granulicella sp.
GCATAGTTCAGCTCAGTTCCTAGGGCACAAACGCATGTACCAAGCTCCAAAAGCAATGGGCTATAATGTTCGAAGTGAATCCGAGCTCAATCCGTGGCCGCAGCCGTTTGCCTAACATAAGCCTGGGAGGTCTACCGCAATGAAGAAGAATGCGCAAAGCAGCCTCATAGTTGCAGCGGGTACTTTCGGCGAATCGGCAGCACAGGCATATCGTCGGATAATCCCCGCTGCCCGCATAAGTAAAGCAGGCAAGTCAGGATCAGTACCTAACGTCCCTCTTAATACAATATCTATCGTGTTCATCGCTGGGCGCCCTTACCCCTCCCTTTCAAAAGCTTTAAGCAAAGCTGCACTTGTACGGAAGATCTCTTTTCTGTCAGTGACTTTACGTAATGACTATCTTCTCGTCGGACCATTACTTCTACCTAACATAGGTCCATGTTGGAAATGTTGGGAGTTACGAGAGAGAGCTGCTGACGCTAACCCATCAATCACCTATCAAGTAGGACAGCATTATGAGCAGCATCCAAGTCAAGAGCCTGGCGGCTACTTAGCATCTTTAGCAAGTGTCGGGGCTTCTCTCGCAGCCGGGATAACCATGGGCGTCTCGTCGGATAAAGAAGACGCCAGCTACGCTGGGGCCGTGGTAAAGGTTGACCTGTTCTGTCGCTCGGTAACTCGTAGCTACGTAGTCGAATGTGATAACTGCGAGGTGTGCGCACCCGATGCGTCCCTTGCGACGCGTAGCTGGTTGCCGTTAAGATCCTACTTTAAACAGAAATGGCCTGACTACACATACGCCTGGCAGCCTAAACACTGATCATGCCCATACCGACAAATGCTGTCCTGACCACTACTCATGGCTTTATTATTATACCACTCCAGCATGGCGTGGTAATCGAAGGAGCAAGCAAGGCTCAGATCATAACAGGGCCAGGTGCTGTTGCTATTCTCCCACAGCTTCTGCAATATCTCAACGGCTCTCATACCGCACAGCAGATCGTCATAGCGGAACCTAGGCTGCCATCGAGAGATGTATACGAAGTACTAAACACCTTGTTCGATTGGGGTGTGCTATGCACGACTACAGGCACTCATCAGAGAGGTCTGGTAAGCACCGCAGTCCAGGAGACGTTAGCGGCACTTAGGCGACGTGATGCCGTAGGTGCCAACACATCAACAGCAGACCTGCTACACAAGCAGTGGTTAGTGTTGGTGAGCGACGAGAACTCTGAAGAGATATGTTTGGTGGTATTTAGATTGCTTAGGGAGAATGGCTTTACTAATGTATCTCGTGCAAGGATAGAGCACCTTGCACATGTAGACGACCCGCTCTCTCTTTTTATTTCAATAGCTAGCTCTAGTCAGCTAGCCGCAAGGAGTGGATACTACAATGCTTTGCTGTTACAGCGCAACACCTGGATAAGGATCCTCTATAACGCTGAGCAGGCATTCGCAGAGATCGGTCCAGCCTTCAAGCATGATACTGATTTGAGTACTGCACATCTATCTAGCCAGACCGCCCAACCGGCCGTCACCTTCGGGGGTCTCGGAACTGCGATCACTATCCTCGGTTCGATGCTGGCCACTGAACTAACCGCACAGCTTATAAGTACGATGGGAATCAGCTGTCGGTCTGTTCGTCGTTACAATATTCATGAGTTAACTACTCACTCGTACACGTGGCCCTTAAGGCACCTGGATGTTGAGGAACGTGGAGGGAAGTTGTGCTCCTCACACTCAGAGTCAGATCTCGTCTTTAGAGCTGCCGTGGAATATGAAGAATTGGTCACACGGCGCCAAGAACAGTTGTCTGCCTACTCAGAACCCGATTTATTCCGTATTGCCCCCACTAATAGGTTACTTAGTGCCGAAGCAGTGTCTTTACCGAAAGATCTACTGTCCTTAGACAGTAATATATTTAAGGTATTAAACTCTCACCAACAGCAATCAAGCGCTTCGCCTAATATCGCACAGCTTTCAGCCATTCTCCGCTATGGGCTGGGTCTGAAGACCGACGAGTGCGACACGAAGGGCAGATGGGCAGCTTCAGCGGGGAATCTGGGATCCTGTCGCGCATTCGTGGCCATTAGAAATGTTATATCTATTCCGGACGGTGTGTACCTTTATAGAGAAGAACACCATGATCTAGCTCGTCTTACAAGGCACTCAGAGCGTCAGTTAGAGGAGGCTGTTAGTGCTACAGAGACTAACCTGACGGCTGGAGTACTCCTGTTTCTCGTTGGCGAGTATTCGCGAGTACATCGTAAGTATGGGCCGTTTGCTTATAAGCTTATGTACTTAGACTCAGGATATACCGGCAGTCAGGTAATGCTTATAGCTCAGGCACTGTGCGTAGACTGCCATGAAGTAAGGAGTTGGCAACCACGACGCGTAGAACGGGCGCTAGCGCTCAGGTGTGGAGTCGAAATACCGACGCAGGTTTATCGGATTGGCATTGCCTCGGATCATGCTTCTTCTATCTCCGATTGTGATGATCTGCGTCCCGTGCCCTCTAATCTTAATTGTGAAATACCCGAAGAATGCGAGTCAATCCAGCGGCTTCTAGCTGGCGAGAATTTGGTAGTAGGTAGGGTAAGGAGCCCAGTACCTGCGAAGCGCTCTTGGCTATACACCAGTCTAAATTGGAAACGAGCTCGCGGAATGTCATTACAGCAAGCTTTATCACGGCGCCGCTCTGTTCGACAATTTAGTGCAGGGCAAGTAACTGAGCAACAGCTTATGACTATCCTGAGGGAGGCTTGCGAGGGCCACACCTTAGGATTGGATATGAAAATTAAGCTCAATGTTTGTCGGGTGCATGGGCTACAACCGGCATGGTACCTTTACGACGCAAATGCTCATAGTAAGCTCCGGCTAGGCATCGAGATGTCGGAAGAACAGTGGAGGAGATCTTTATTAGGAGCTGATATCGAGAACGCAGCGGTGTTCATCTGGATTAGTGCGCGTATGTCGCCTCGGAGCGGTATAGAGTCTCCGTCGTACCAGAGCTTGCTTTTTCAGGGAGGCTATCTCGGCCACCGGATCTGGATGGCAAGTGTGGGACTAAATCTATCGGGTGTTATTCTTGCAGGTGTTACCTCAGAGGCAACCTGGAAAGAGCACGTGTGGGCTGAAGGAGGCGAGTTCCCCTTGTTTACGTTCGCTTGCGGAACCTCGCCCATAACGCCCTTCCAAGAAAGCCTGCATGCAAGATAAGTTCCCATTTGTCATAGACGGTTTTCCCCGGACAGGGAGTACTTCTTTAACGCGTGCTCTAGACGCTCATCCGGATATAGCATGCTGTATGGAACCTTTTCATCCAACGAGATTTAACGGAGAGTTTAACCGTCTCGCCTGTAGAGATGGGATGAGAGAGGCATTGCGAACTATACGAATTCGTTGGAATGGGCTAAAACACGTATGGGAACCGGGAACAGCGTGGCCCTTCATAGGGTTTGCAAGCCTAAACGACGATCTCGTAAGAAACGCGGAAATAGTTATAGTTATGCGACGGCGTAATCTTCTTAGGCAATATGTCTCGGCTGTTGTAAGCAGGCGGCTTGGATTCTGGGTCGGGACCGCAAGTGAGTTTAAAATGCGCTTTCAGCACTCGTATCCACCCGTTCTAGATCTTAAAAATGCCTCACGGGCACTATTCCTCATGACGGATGCTCTAGCGCGAAGGGACAGTTTGCTTGAGAGTACTTCTTGCAAACAGATACGTCTCTATTATGAGGATATTTTTGAGAGAGGCTACGACTATGCCGCATTCGCTGAAATAATAAACTCACTATTTGAGGCCTTAGGACATCGCCAGTTATGGAAAGAGGAAATGACAACATCAGTCAGATATCTTAATCCTGGCGAGTTCAAGTGGATGACGAATGAGATCTATGAATGTCTCCCGAACGCTAAGCTATTGGATAAAGAACTCGGCAGTAAAGCTACTGGATATTTACTAAGATGACTTGTGAGCCTATTGCAACAGCGTGTACTGGGACTTGATCTGTCCAGCCCCAACGGAGAGCGGCTATTTTGAAAGCTTCAACGGCAAGCAACGTGACGAGCCTCTGAATGTTAGATGTTTGCTCGCCGTGTGACGCACGGTGAATCACATCCCTCACGACGCGACTGCAACCTCATGCTTCTCCACGAGCTAGCTAAAGTGGCAAATTGTGGAGTCAACATCCCACAATCCTCACACAACAGTGAAGTCTGGCTAGTGCGCCATTTGAACTGATGTCTGTCAGCGTTCGTGAAGTGCTAGAAGGTTTGCGAGTCGCCGCATCGGTAGTGCATTGCTCATCTTGGGAGTAATGAGACACCCGTCAAGCCCTGCAGACGGCTTCTTCTCCCCTGTCGTTCGAAGCGTCTTTCACTACGCGCCTTAAGGCCTGGATGCGGTATAAGCA
>CALMVK010000300.1:0-4789 GCA_937873145.1 uncultured Granulicella sp.
GTACAGGCGTGGCGAGCCATAAAGGCCATCGCGATCGAGAATCGCGAGACCGGGAAGCTCCAGGTTCGCCGCCTGCTGGGTGAGGGCCTCGGGCAGGGAAGCGCCCTCCAGAAAGCTGAAGGCAGACCGCGCATGCAGTTCGACGTAACGGTTAGTCATAGAGGCCCACCACGGACCACTCTTTCGAAGCATGGTCCTGCCGTAACCGCAACGCCTGCACCGGGTTGGCGGTCACCACATCCCAGAGGTCGTGGTCCCATGCCTGCCCGTCCCACCACGAACCGGAGGAGTGCCACGGTCCCGCGGCGGCAGTGATGGCGAGACTCGTGCCCTGCCAGAACATAGTGCGGGGCTGGCTGCTCCAGCAGGTGACCCGCACGGACTGAGGTGGCCGGAAGACGCGGATGGCAAGACGGGATGGCAACGGTTCTTGCGTCGCGTTCCTTTGAAGACTTGGCTGGAACGGAGCCATGCTAAAAGCATCGTCGCGATGGCTGTTTCGGAGTTGCGGGGAACCGACGTTGTTCTCTCCGGCGATTGAACGGAGCCGGGCAAGCAAAAGCTCCAGCCTGTCCGGTTCCGGGAACTGCGCCTGGAACAACCCGCGCTGGGCTGTCTGCGGTTGAGTAGCCTCAGCCTCCAGGACGACCGTCAGGATGCCTGCTGTTGGCGGATGCGCCTGCAACTCGATGTTGAGCAGCTTCAGCAGCACCTCGCGGTTCTGCGTCGGCGTTGCTGGACGCACGGCCACGGAGTGCGGTTCCGCTCGTTCAAGGAGCAGGGTCAACTCCACGGAACGAATCGCATACGCGCGTTCCATCGCATTCCGCAGGATTGCTTCCAGCATCGGCGAGAGTACAAAGAGCAGAGACTCCATGAGATCTAACGGACTGTCGAGCGCCGTCGTTTCGGAAAGCGTCAACTCTGGCTCCTCCGGGATAAGCAGATGTTCGGCTTCGCCGCAGGCAAGCTGCTGCAGCCTCCGGCCCTGCTGCCCGAGACGGCTGATAAGAGCTGCCTCCGGCAGCGCCGCTAGTGCACCCAACGTGCGAATGCCCCAGCGGTTCAGGACAAAAAGCGTCTTCGGTTCGCAGGGCAGCAGCGCGACGGGCAGGTTGGCCAGCTTGCCGCGCAGACTGTCTCGGTCCGCACACACGATTCCCCGGTGACTGCGTGCCAGGATCAGCGCGGCCTCGGCATTGGGGGCCGAACCGATGTGACCTTGAAAACCGGAGGTTTGCAGTTCGCGGTAGAGCCTGCGGGCGTAGCTCTCGGCGGAACCGAAGAGCGTGCCCGTTCCCGCACTGTCGAGCAGAAGTAAAGCATCGAGACGAGGGGCTTCCGCGTAGGCGTTTCCTGGAAATGCAATGGCTTCGATGCGTGGAGAAAAGCGTTGCGCAACCTCAACCGCTTCTTGAAACGCGGCCTGTTCCTCCGCGACCTGCCGGGAGCGGAACAGTGCCACGCCTCCCGTCTCGGCCTGTGCCTTACCCATCCCATGCTCGATCCCGGCAGCCTTCGCCCTTGCGCACACAGAGACGACCTTCTCCTGCGGAGCAACGCCCTCAAGAACGACGCACGCCTGGGAACGAAGTCCGGGAGAGCTGCGCTGCCAGGCAGTAACGGGAAACTCCGGAAGATGGAGTGCAGTAAACGACATCGCTATCTGCCCGCCGCCTGCATCCATGCCGGTACCGCGTCCCAGCGTGTGACCCGGCCCGGTACTTTCCTGCTTGGGGCTGGTCCGGTTCGCTGACGTGCGACCTCGGCAACACGCGGGGTCGTATTGAGAACGCCCTGGATCTTCGGCGGCTCACCGGCCGAGCACTCCAGCACACACGCCGCGCTGGAGCGAGCACAGGGCTCCCGCGTAAGCAGCAATAGGATGGCATCGCTCTCCTGCGCCGCTCGTCGAAAGCGGAACCATGTCGCGGACGGGATGCGCAGCGCTTGCTTCGGGTCCACCGACGCGAGATCGAACACAACCACGCGAAAGCCACCGGACTGGAGTATCTGGTCGGTGGCGCGGAGCGCACGGTCCAATCGATCCCATGGCTTCTTCTCACGCATCGGTGTCGGCATCGGCTGCAAGCTCAAAGTTGCGCGTCTCCGTGCCGCGTCTGCGGCCTCTTGATCGCTTCGCCGCAATGGATCGGTCGCATCGACCTTGCGTAAATTGAAACGCTCCCACTCCACTTGGTCCTGCGAGGCCGTGTGCAAGCCGAGCGGCTGATTAGGATGGCCGGGCGTTCCCTCTGCTTTGCGTCTACGTCGTTCCCCCTTGTCGAAGAGCATCTCCTCTAGCGCCGGGGCCAGACCCTTTGTCTCTTCGCGTGGATGCGAACTGCCGCAACCGCCGTGAATCGGTCGGTGAGGGTTGCTCTCTGCCATCGGCACGGAAGTCTTCGTTACCTGCACTGTAGTCTCCAAGTTCGTTGGCACGAAGCGTACCCAGAGCAGATTGCCAAGCTGTATACCGGCTGCGGCTGCGCTCTGCGGAGAAAGCACGTCGCACACGTCGATGTAAGCGCACGCCGCCTCCCTTGAAGCACTCGATAGAAGTGAGAGTGCAAGCGACGAGCGCCCGGAGCCCTCCGCTCCAGTCACTTCACACACGGAGCCGAGCGGCAGGCCCCCTCCAAGCAGACTGTCCAACGGAGCATTGCCGATCGGGTACAGTCTTGGCGCTTGCAGGGCCAGGGGCGACAGCGCCGCAGGAATACGCTGGGCCAGCTTCGCCTCGATCTCGCGTTTTAGAGCTGCCGCCTGAGCCTGCATCGCATATTCGCCTTTTCTTCGCTTATGAGTGCCTAGCCTAGCGCATCCACCTGCAGAAAAGCGAATCTGCACTGTTTGCTGTGCAGAGCGGCGGCGGTTGTTTCTGGCGTCGGCCACGAAGTGGACCGCCCCTGAGCGGAGCGATCTGCGGTTGTGGTTGTCTCTGGCGTCGGCCATAAAGTGGCCGCCCATTACCGGCTTAGTTCCACGGGGTACAGACCCGAGAAAGAAGTCTGGATTTGGGGGAGGGAAGGGGAGTATTCTCTTTTAGCTTCCGGCGGGCCTCATCCCACCGGAAGATTGTCAAATTTGCTTTACCTCATCGGGTAGAGCAAAGCTGCAATCCACCGCAAGGGTAGATGGATTGCAAGGTTGAAGCGAATGCTGAATGAAAGCATGGCTTCTTCCTCCTTTCAGCGAGAGATGACGGCCCTGCTGGCGCAGGGCCGTGTTGCTTTTGGCAACCTCGGTTTTACCCTCCATAACCAATCTGTGAAGCCCCGCTGATCGATATCGTCTATTCTTCGCCTGTGGGCGGACAATGTGCATTAACGGCAAGATGACGTTTAGCCGGCAATTTGCTGCCACTGCGGGATTTCCCTCACGGAGCCGCCGCCTGACTGGAGAGGAGAGCGGCATTGCGCAAAGTGCCAGCCCCGGCTGGTATTGCTGCTTCGTGAGGTTAAGCCAGGCTGAACCCTTGTTCCAGCGAGCGATGCTTTGGCGCAACTTCTGAAGGCCGCCCCGCCTCGCTCGGCAAGCGAGCAGAGTTCCTGATCGGTGGGCACATCGAATCGCCGACCAATGTAAGTTTTACAGTCACTTTCGAGGAAGCTCAAATCCCACACGTTGTGCCGCTGAAAGTTCATCAGAACCCGATGCGGGCCGATGGACAAGGGGAAGCGGTCGTAAGGCCTCTTTCACCAGCCTGGAAATTGTTGGCCCTGGGTGACCAATGCACGGAAGCACTGCTCGATACCTCCCCAGTCTAAGCAGACTACCTGCCAAGAATCCTCATCTCAGCGGGCAAGATCGGTGGTAGTGGTCACGACCAGCCTACCCCAAACGACCAGCCCCGCCCCTCGGCAGCCGAGCGGAGGGAGTTGAACCATCTCATCCGCGCCGGCTTACAAGCCTCCGGAACAGTGGCGCCGGACAGTAAGGCTTTCCGATCTATGTCGAAAAGGAGTTGGTCAACTCCAAGCTGGCTGCTCAGTACACCCCCGGCGACATCATCCAGTATCGGCAGGGTAGCCCACGCGGCCAAGGGATTCCAAGAGACACTGTCGCCGTGGTCGTCTTCGCCAATACCAAGAACAACCAGCTCGCCATCGGCGATACCCTAGGAGTACGTCTCGACAAGGGTCAGAGCGTGCAACTGAGTCAAGACTAAGCCAAGTACATCGAGCACGGCTATGCCGTGGACAGTCTCAAGACGGGTGCTCCCTACAAGGTTCTTATCAGCCAAGACGGATCGTTCGAAGCTACCTCCGAAGCCGCTTTCGTCTCCCGCATGGGACGTGAGGTGAACATCTACACGTCGGATAGATCGGTCCAGGAGAACGCTGTAGCTCCAACCATTGCGCTCCCGGAACAACTGAAGCCCGCCATCTCCCTTCCAGTTCAGCAGCAAAGCGAAGCTCCTTCGAACGCCATCGCGTCGGAACAAGCTCCAGTCGTCCAGCATCGCCACAGTCGTGGGCGCTAACCCTGTTAGCCCCTCGATAGTAAGATAAAGAACAGAATGTGAGGATGCTTGCGAGTAAACCACCACGGAACGGAGTCGAGGAAAAACACGGTGAGGCCCTTGCACGCTTCCGTCGGCTATTTTCTGGTGTCGCTCGCAACGATGATTCTCCTGTTAATGCCGTGGACAGAGCAGTATTGGACTTTCGACGGTTTTCTTCATGGCCGTCCTGATTTTGAGCTAAGTCTTCTCTCTGTCATCACAATGCTGTGTCTGGTCTTGCTGCTCGCATCGATGGCAAGGCATTGCATATCGCTTCTTTTG
>CALMVK010000300.1:4799-5389 GCA_937873145.1 uncultured Granulicella sp.
GGATTGGTGTTGTCACGTCTTCAACAAAGCGAACCTGCTTACCCGAATTCCATTCTATGGTTTTTATTGTTACTCTGCCGGTGAACCGAGGCCATACCCGGTTCCGGCTTTTTATAGTCTGCCTCTCCAAATCTGATTGACCTGTCCATGCTGCCTAAGGAGTCGGCTCTCCGCGAGCCATCTTTGTCTTGCACGTACCAGACCGGCCTTTGTGAGCCGAATGCTGGAGAGGGAAAATGCAAAAATCCGAAGTGCTTCATGCCTGGGCCGCTATTCTAGCTGGCCGCGCTCCGTCGCTTTCTATCGAAATTACAAAAGAATGTCCCCTGCGTTGTCCTGGTTGCTACGCTTTCGACGCGGCCCATCTTGGCAACGAAACACTCCTGCGCCAACTATCTGATTTTAAGGGCGAGGAACTGGTGACGCGTATTCTCGCGCTCCTCGATGAACTTAAACCGTTGCATGTTTCTCTCGTTGGTGGAGTCCGTTTGTCCGATATCGCGAGTTGGAACAGCTCATTCCTCGAATCGAAGCCCGTGGGATACATATTCAAGTAGTCACCAGCGCATTCCGAATTATCCCGGCAGAGT
>CALMVK010000301.1 GCA_937873145.1 uncultured Granulicella sp.
GCGTCGGGGATGGCTAAAGTGCGGACGGTGGCTCGAAGAGCGGAAGTTTAGCCTGATACGACTCGACGTGCTGAACGATATAGGTGGAGAGGCCTTTGCCGGCGCGGGCGAGTTCGATCATTTTGGCTACCTGGCGTGCGCCCGGAGCGGCGGGTCCGTAGACGTAGCGGTGTTTGGCATTCTGGAACTCGAGAGTAAGGGTCGAGCCAAGGATCTCGTAGTTGAGGACACCGGTGTTTGGGTTGGTACTCTGGTAGGGCAGTTTCATAGCTGTTGAGTGTCACGACTTCTCGTCGGATGGAAGATTGCGGAAGTCGTGGCGGGCTGGAAATCCAGGGCTGATCGCGACCGGCGAACTGCGTGGGTAGGTATGCTGTGCGCTGAAGCAGACTGCCCGTTTTACAAGTCGCTTCGCGCGCCGTGTCTGACGTGGAGGATGTTGACTCGGTGAAGCGCCTCGTCGATCGCGAAAAGAATGCGGTAAACGTGTGGCTTTTTTCCGAAGAGAAGGTGACGAAGGCTCCCGTCTTCTCTGGTCATGGGAGCGCGTTGCGGCAGTTCGGCCAGGCTATCAACAGTCTTGACCAGCTCTGCGAACCAGCGGGAGGCGGCCTGTGAGGTGTCGGCCTGGATGTAAAGAAAGATGGATTCCAGGTCGCGCTCGGCGCGTGGCATGAGCCTAACCTGGTAGGCCATACTTCGTACGCATCTCGGCCAAGAACTCTGAGACGGGTCGGCCGGCTCCGTTGCGCAGTTCTTCCAAACCCTGGCGGATGCCCTCGGAGAGGGCGGCAGCAGCGACGATGTCGAGGAGACGTTGGTAAGCGGAGGCTTCCTGCAGGACGATCGAGGGCTGGCCGTCTACGGTGAGGGTGATGGGGCGATGACTGGCTTGGAGTTGCTGGAGGAGCGGAGTCGGGTCTTCGCGGAAGGCGGCGAGCGGTTGAGATTCGGGAGTTGGATGGATCATGGTGCCTCCGGTAGTTGGAGTTTAGCAGCCGTGGGTAAAGGGTAGAGTTAGTCTGCGCGGAGATCGTCTTGGAAATGGGCGGCTTCGTGGACCTCTTCGGGCGGGACTTGAAGTTGGTCTTGGATGAGGGCTTTGAGAGTGGTCCAGATGTCGGGCGTGGTCCACGCACGCACATTGAGGATGGTGCGGGAGCAGGACACGGCCTGAGACGTGAGATTCGATGTCGGTTGCGGGCTGGTAGGGAAGGTCGAGTTTGCGAGGACGAGATGGTAGAGGTCACCGACGGTCGAGACCTGCGCGCACTCATGGTCGGGGAGGTCGACGGCGAAGGTCTCTTCTGCGCGGAGGACGATTTCTATAATGTCGAGGCCATAGAAAAGGAATGGGTACACTGACTCCTACACATCCTACAGCGTAGTGTGGTAGCGTTTCTCGAACACTAAATAAACCTTTAAGGCCGAATCAAATGCCTCATTCGTCGCAGCTTAACCTTTCTCTAGCATTTTGGGTTTTGATGACTCCAGGAATAGTGCTCTTTGTCCTTGGGTGGTTGTTGTATCGGCGAGCCAAACGCAAAAGATTGGGTTTTGACCGCTACCGTTTTGAGCATAGAACGTCAGGTGGAACGGTCGTATTTGATACTTTCGAGACCTCTCAGAGCTTCCATAAAAAGGAGCGTCGTACAAATAATATTGGCTTACTTGGCGGATTCATGGCATGTGTGGGTTTTGCATGGATGCTCATAGTCTTCCTACTTGTTAATGGTAATTGGAAGCCGTTCCGCTGAGAATGCCAAGATAAGCGTGGTCGTCAAGATAACGCCCCTGTGCTCGGTTACGCTTGTGGATGAGTCAGTGGATCTGTTGCAATAGTCACTAGGAAAGAACCGGAAGTTATTGTGGAACGGCCATCAAGTATTCGCCCAGCTTTCTTCTCGCGCACGCTACCCGACTGCTTGAAAAGAACGACACATTTGCGGTGGAACACTGATGGCGTAGAGAGGTGACGGAGGGAGCGGCCGCCGACATGCTTCAGGACCGCTCTTACCTCCAACATTCACCCAGCTATGCTTTTCAAGTCGATCACTCCGAGATCTTCAAGTAGGGGCGCTACGGACAGAAATCGTATTCTGGTAGGGGTGTGTCTCAGTTCTGGATTACACGGGATTCCATACTTCTTCTACGCTCACTCGCCAACAAATATGACTGCCTGTGCGGCATCGCTAAGAAAATTAGTCAACGCTGTTCTCTGCCGCGGCACGTTTTGGTGCGTACCTGAAATGTGTGCCAATCAGCTTCAAGCATCACATCTACGACTTTCCTTACGTCATCATTTGAACTGACGGATGAAACAAGTCACTCACGGAATCGACAAACTGGACAGATAACGAAGAAGCGGCGCTACCGCCCGAATCTTTGTTTGCTTTGCTGCATTTGGCTCATGAGCCTCTGTTGGGCTTTCATGCCTCCGCCCATCCCGCCGCCTAGGGACTTGAACATTTTCGACATCTGCGCGTACTGGCGCAGTAAGTTGTTGACGTCCTGGACCGACGTGCCGCTGCCGGCCGCGATGCGCTTGCGGCGGCTGCCGTTGATGATGTCGGAGTTCTGGCGCTCCTTGTTGGTCATGGAGTTGATGATGGACTCGACCC
>CALMVK010000302.1 GCA_937873145.1 uncultured Granulicella sp.
GTCTATATTGATCCTTTGGACCCGATACGGAACGGGCAAGCTGGGAATCGTGAGGTTCAAGCCAACCTCGGAATCCGCTTCTCTGGAGAACGATGCGTACGATGATTGGGAGGGCGTTGTCATCTCTGCCTACATACACAGACGCAAGCTCTAATTCAGAGAATGTCGCCTTAGAGCGTGCCTTGCCCATGCTCGCCTCTACAAGCACGCATCCGCCAAAAGCCTGCACAAACTGCCTATAATTACATCAAGCCGACCGATGTCCGCGTCACGGCAACAGCGCCTTGGGAAAAGTTTCTGCTGTGACAAGCAGAAAGCCCCGGGGTTGCCGCCCCGAGGCGTTTCTTAGTCGGAAAGCTGGTGAATGCCTATGCGACCCTTACGGGTTCGCTTTGGCCGTGCGTCCTTTGAGTTGCCAGGGGAATACATCCCCCTAATCATCGGAACGCTCGTGCTGGTGGGCGGCAAGGTGGTGCACTTAGTGCTCCATCTGCTCCACCGGTAGATCACAACACCGGGGCGGGTGGACACCGCCTCGGCTTTCCTCTATTAGACACAAAAGCGCAACCTCGGCGCAAACTTTCTTTTGCAACTTCAGTATTGACCCGTTCGCCGGATCAGGCAGATTGACGCTTTACAGTGGCAATACCCCATCTTCGCTCGCAATCTCGGCTTTCCTCATGAGTTCCGGTCCGTTGTTTCGCACGTTTCCGACCTTCGGATTAGCTTCGTGCATCTCCATTTCGTCGGACTCATAAGGGCGCAGCAGATCGAGCGGCAGGCGTTCTGTCTCTTCCCGGTCCAGCCAACGATCATAGTCGCGTGAATGCAGAATGACCGGCATACGAGGATGAATGCGCGACATCAGATCGTTTGCCTCAGTCGTCACAATGGAGAAGGATTGCAGCCAGTGACCTTGAGCGTTCTTCCAGGCGTCCCATAGACCGGCGAAGGCGAACAGGTTTCCGTTCGTCAGCTCAAAGGCGTAGGGCTGCTTTGGCGGCTTCCCTTCTTTCGGCCACTCAAAAAATGCCGACACTGGCACAATACAGCGCCGCTTCTTGAAGGGCTCACGCCACGTCGGAGCTTTCGTGATCGTCTCCGCTCGGGCGTTGATGGTCGAGAGCCCTTTTACGTCGTTCAAGTCCTTCGTGAAGAACGGCACCAGACCCCATCGAGCCAGGATCAGTTCTCGCTCGCCCGTTTCCCTGCTCTGCCGGATGATGGGCTGGTGAGTGGTGGGAGCTACGTTGTAGTCCGCATCAGGCAGTGCGAATGCTGTCGGGTTCGGAGTGGCGCGAAAGTGTTCCGCGATCTTCTGTTTGTCGCTACGACGGACATACCAACCACACATGGCTGCTTGCCCTCTCTAGTTCAATGGAGTTGCGGCCTTCTCAGAGTCGGTGAAGCGTGGAGCCGATTGCGCACCCAGGTCTGACCAAATCACGGTGACTCTTTCCTCTATTCGCTCTAACGCATATCCCAAAGCTTGCTTCACGAGGTCTGAGTCTTGATTCTGCACGAGCACTTCAAGCGTTACCTTCCGAAATTCCATCGTGTCACCTCATATCAGTTTTAAGATGCCGATACCGGGGAAGGGTGAACCCTTCCCCAGCTCCGAGCCAACGCCGGCGAAAAGAACCGGCCTTGTCTCGAAGCTCCCCATCTCAGCGGGGACACCCCGCAACGCCTGTACGCTATTCGAGACTTCCCGTAAGTGGGCGAGTCTCACGTAGCTAGCCGTCAAGAGCGCCTCCGTAACGCAGTGACTCGATCACCAATCGGGGACTTGCGCCTTGACGGTTCAGCAGTGATGCAAACGTCCAGTGGGGAGTAGCACCACCGCACCAGAGGTGAGTGCCGGTACAGGCGTGACGAGAGCATCGCAAAGCAACTAAATCAGGAGGGATCATTGGAATACTTCGTCGGGATCGACTGGGGAACGCAAATTCACCGCGTCGCCGTGCTGGATGGAAACGGGCGCGTGATCGAGCAATACAACGCAGATCATAGCGGCGAAGGTCTCGTCGCCTTGGTCAAGAGGCTCAAACAACGTGCAGCGTGTGAACCAGCTCTGGTTGCCATCGGCATTGAGGTCGCTTGGGGCGCACTTGTGGAGACCCTTGTCGAAGCTGGCTTCGCCGTGTTTTCGATCAATCCCAAACAGGTAGACCGCTTTCGCGACCGGTTTACAGTTGCCGGAGCGAAAGATGATGCCCGAGATGCTCTGGTGCTGGCCAGCTCGCTCCATACCGACAGGCAGAGCTACAGGCGAGTGGAGATCGACTCCCCTGACTTGATTCGGCTTCGAGAGCTTTCCCGGTTCGAAGATGAACTCAAGATCGAACTCAGGCGCGTCACCAATCGTTTGTGGCAGCAGCTTCACCGGTACTACCCACAAATGCTGGCCATCAGTCCTGCTGCGGACGACCGGCTCATATGGGAACTGCTTGAGGCTGCACCTACGCCTGCGGAAGGTGCAAAGATGAGTTCCCTTCGCGTCAAGCGCATCCTCAAGGCGAATCGGATTCGCAAACATTCAGCCGACGACGTGCTCCTTGCGTTAAGGACCATGCCGTTAGTCCTGGCTCCGGGTGGAGCAGAAGCAGCCAGTGAGCATGTCCTATTCCTTCTTCCCCAGTTGAAGCTGCTGGAGGAGCAGGTCCGGGAAGTGGGCAACCGCATCAAGCGTCTTCTAAGCGGGATGATCGAGACGACCGCTGGAGCAGGCCAGCCGGCTCTGTTGCAAAGTTCCGGTGGCCG
>CALMVK010000303.1 GCA_937873145.1 uncultured Granulicella sp.
AATTCTGAAAGACTAACGGCATGAGCACAGCGGCTGGCGCAGTAGAGACGGCGACGAAGGTATTGACGGACAGGATCAACCGCATTGAGGTTTCGGCGACGATGGCGATTACGGCCGAGGCGCTACGGCTGAAGGCGACCGGGATTCAGCTTTCGGATTTCGGCGCGGGCGAGCCGCACTTTGAGACGCCACAGCATATTAAGGATGCGGCGATCGAGGCGATCCAGAAGGGATTTACGCGTTATACGGCGGTGGCCGGCGTGCCGGAGGTGCGAAAGGCGATCGTGGCGCGGCACAAGGCGGACTTCGGCACGGACTATGCGGTCGACGAGTGCGTGTTTACGACGGGCGGGAAGCTGGCGCTGTTCAACGCGATGCAGGTGCTGGTGGACCATGGCGACGAGGTGATTCTACCGGTGCCGTACTGGGTTTCGTTCAAGGACATCATTCAGTATGCGGGCGGGTTTGTGAAGTATGTCGAGACGGAGGAGCGCGAGAAGTTTCGCCTGACGGCGGCGATGATTGAGGCCGCGATGACGGCGCGGACAAAGGTGATTGTGCTGAATACGCCGAGCAATCCTTCGGGGGCGGTGGTGTCGGCGGAGGACCTGGAGGCGATTGTGCGGCTGGCGCACCGGCGGGGGGTGTATGTGCTGCTCGATGAGTGCTATGTGTACCTGAACTTCGAGGGCAAGCCGGTGAGCGGGGCTTCGGTTACGGAGTGCAAGGAGCATGTGGTGGTGCTGGGGTCGCTTTCGAAGACGTACGCGATGACGGGCTGGCGGGCGGGGTTTGCGCTGGGGCCGAAGACGATCATTGCGGCGATGAGCAAGCTGCAGTCGCAGTCGACGTCGAATGCGGCGAGCATGGTGCAGCGGGCGGCGATCGCGGCCGTGAGCGGGCCGCAAGAGTGCGTGGCGGAGATGCGGGCGGACTACATTGAGCTGCGGGACCGGGTGCTGGCGGGGTTCAAAACGATTCCGGGGCTGACGTGTACGGTGCCGCAGGGCGCCTTTTATGTGTATCCGAATGTGAGTGCGTTTTTCGGCAGGGGCGGCGTTCGGAGCGCGGCGGATGTGGCGGCGCGGCTGCTGAGCGAGGCGCATGTGGTGGTGGTGCCGGGCGAGGCGTTTGGGACGGCGGAGCATATCCGGCTGTCGTATGCGGTTTCGGCGGGCGTGATCGATGAGGGTGTGGAGCGGATGCGTGGGTGGTTTGCGGGGCTTTAGTCTTATCGGCTGTGGCGGGAATTCCTATATTGGACTTTCGGTGTAGTGGTCCGAACGATTATTTGATTGGGAATCCGGTGCCTTCCGCTACCATGGAGCACATGAGTATGGATGGTGTTCGGTTTGCGCCGGTAATTTTAGCCGGCGGCAGTGGAACGAGATTTTGGCCGCGGAGTCGCCGGACGCGCGCCAAGCAGGTGCTGGCACTCGATGGCAGCGAGACGATGATTCAGCAGACGCTGGATCGGCTGCTTCCAGTGTCGAAGGCCGAGGATGTCTGGGTGGTGACGAACCTGTGGCTGGAGAAGACGGTCTGCGAGCAGATGCCGCAGCTTGCCGCGGATCACATACTGAGTGAGCCGAGGCCGCGCAATACGGCTCCGGCGTGCGCGCTGATGGCCTTTCTGCTCGAGAAGTCGGATCCGGAGATTGTGATGGGAGTGTTTCCCTCCGATCACGTGGTGACGAACAAGGCGCGGTTTGCGAAGGTGATTGAGGCTGGAGTCCGCCTGGCAGCGGCGGGAGAGAACATTGTTGTTCTGGGCGTTCCTCCTACCCGCATCGAGACCGGCTATGGGTATGTGGAGCAGGGGCAGGAGCTGACGCCGGAGGCCGAGGATGCGGTGCCGGTGCGGCGGGTGCGACGCTTTCGCGAGAAGCCGGACTACACCACGGCGGAGAAGTTTATCGCGGCAGGAAACTTCTCCTGGAATGGTGGAATCTTTCTTTGGCGCGCGCAGACGCTGGCCAACGCAGTGCGGGAGCATGCGCCGGAGATGGCGCCGATTCTTGAGACGATTGTGGCGGCTCATGGTACTCCGGAGTTTGACCGGGTGTTCGCCGAGGAGTATCCAAAGTGCGAGAACATCTCGGTTGACTATGCGATTCTTGAGCCGCGCTCGCTGAAGGGTGAGGCGCGCAGTGGAATCTTCTGCCTACCGGCGGACTTCGGCTGGAACGATCTTGGCTCATGGGCTTCCTTGCATGAACACCTGGGATCGAGCCACGACGAGAACGTACTGGATGGGCCGACCAATGGATTGGCCGTGATCCAGTCCAAGGGAAATTACGTGTACGCGCCCGGCAAGATGGTGGCGCTGCTGGGCGTGGACGGGTTGGTCGTGGTCGAGACGCCGGATGCGCTGCTGATCACAACGCGCGACCGGTCGCAGGATGTGAGCAAGATTGTGAAGCTGGTTCATGAAGGCATGGGCCGGGAAGAGTTGATCTAGGATTCGTTGTTGGAGCTTAGGATGGGTGCAGTCAAGTTTGGGACGGACGGCTGGCGCGGGATCATCGCGGATGATTTCACGCACGAAAATGTACGTGTAGCGGCGCGGGCAATTGCACACTATGTGCTGGCGGAAGAAGACGCGGCGCGCGGCGTATGTGTCGGCTGGGACACGCGGTTTAAGTCTCAGGTCTTTGCGCGCGTGGTTGCGGAAGTGCTCGCCGGGGCCGGAATTCCGGTACAGCTTGCGGATCGGGTGACGCCGACGCCAGCGCTGAGTTTTGCGGTGCGCGGGCGTGGTGCGGCGGGTGGCGTGATGATTACGTCCAGCCACAATCCGGCGGAGTGGAATGGGGTCAAGTATAAGGCGAGCTACGGCGGATCAGGCAAGCCGTCGATTATCGCTGCCATTGAGACATATCTGGACAAGCCACTCGCCAATGCCGCGCTGGCAAAGATCGAGGAAGTGGATTTCAACCCGCCTTATATTGCCGCAATCGAGGCGTTTGTGGATCTGCCGGCGATCCGGGCGTCGGGGTACCGCTTTCTGATCGACTGCATGTATGGGGCGGGGCGAGGGGTGATCGCGGGAATTTTTGCCCGGGCTGGGGTGCCGTACGTGGAGATGCGGGCGGAGATCAATCCGGCATTTCCGGGGATCAACCCGGAGCCGATCCTGCCGCATATTCGTGAGACGCAGAAGCGGGTGGTGGAAGAAGGCTGCGTCGCGGGGCTGGTGACCGACGGGGATGCGGACCGAATCGGCGCAGTGGATGAGCACGGGAACGTGGTGGATGCGCATAAGATCTTTGCGATTCTGCTGAAGTGGCTGCTCGAGCGCAAGGGGTGGCCGGGCGACGTGACGCGCGCGTTCAATACGACTCTGATGCTCGACCGGATCGCGGCCAAGCATGGGCGCAAGCTGCACGAGCATGGCATCGGCTTTAAGTATGTGTGTGACCTGATGTTGACGGAAGATATTCTGATCGGCGGTGAGGAGTCGGGCGGCGTGGGTATCAGCCGACATCTGCCGGAGCGCGACGGTATGTTGAATAGCCTGCTGCTGGCGCAGGTGATGGCGGATGAGAAGAAGACGCTGGGCGAGTTGGTGGCGTCGCTGCAGGAGGAGTTTGGCGAGCATCAGTATGGGCGTATCGATATGCATATCGAGGAGAGACTGAAGCAAAGTGCGATTGCGCGGGCTCGTGCCGTGAAGATGGGCGAGGTCTTTGCGGGAATGAAGGTGCGCCGGGTCGAGACGCTGGACGGGATCAAGTTTTTTCTTGAGAACACGGCCTGCGCCGCGAAGCCGAAGGCAGCGGAGACGTGGCTTCTCTTGCGGGCCAGCGGAACGGAGCCGCTGCTGCGGGTGTACTGCGAGAGCTGCTCGGTGGAGGCAGTGGACGCGGTTCTAAAGTCAGCGGAGGCGTTTGTGCTCGAAGGGGGAAAGTCTGAATAAGAGAGGAGCCGAGGGGAAGGTATATCTCCATCGGACGAGGAAGTGATGAGGGGATACCGTGATCGTTGAGACGCAGGGTTTGTTATTTGATATGGATGGCGTGCTGGTTAGCTCCATCTCCAGTGCGAATCGCTGCTGGCGGCAGTGGGCGAAGCACTATGGCATACCAGGTTGGGAAACGTACACGATTCCGCACGGGGTGCGGGCGACAGACATCATTCAGTCGCTTCGGCCAGACCTGACAGCGCAGGAAGTGGCAGACGCGTTGCGCATGATTGAGGACCTGGAGATTGCGGATACGGCCGATTTGAAGGTGCTTGCGGGGGTGAGAGAGTTGCTGGGCGCGCTGCCTCCGGAGCGCTGGACGATCGTTACTTCCGCAACGCGCAGGTTGCTGCTGGGCCGGCTAAAGGCTGCGGGTTTACCGTACCCGGACGAACTGATTACGGCGGACGACGTGATCCACGGCAAGCCGCATCCGGAGCCGTATCAAAAAGGGGCGGCCATGCTGGGGTTCTCCTCCGGCGAGTGTGTGGTGGTGGAGGACGCGCCAAGCGGCGTAGGAGCGGGCGTGGCCGCAGGAAGTCGGGTCCTGGGCGTGCTTGGAACCCACGAAGCCCAGGATCTGTACGCTGCGGGCGCGGAGTGGGTGGTGGCCTCGATGAATGGAGTCAAGGCGTTGACGAAGGAGGATGGCGTGCAGCTGACGTTTGAAGTAGTCGAGCGTTAGGGCGTCGAGCGGAGTCGGCTGTGAAGAACGGTTTCTACCTGGAGCAGGTCCTCTTCGGTGTCCACCCCAATCGTGTCGTAGGGTGTATGTGCAACGTACAGGGCCAGGCCGTTTTCGAGCATGCGCAGTTGTTCCAGGCGCTCTGCACGCTCCAGAGGGCTCGGCGGCAGGGCATGGAAGCGGTTGAGAGCCGGGGCACGATAGGCATAGAGTCCGAGATGCTTGTAGATGGGTGAGCCGCTCTTTTCGCGATCGTAAGGAATGGTTGACCGTGAAAAATAGAGCGCGCGGCCATCCATTGCAGTAACGACTTTGACTGTGTTTGGATTGTCTACCTGGCCGGCAGGACAAAGCACTTTCAGGGTCGTTGCATCTACATGTAGGTTGGAAAATGGGGTAAGCAGCGCGCCGAGATGTTCGGATCGCAGCAGCGGTTCATCGCCTTGAATGTTCACGTAGATCTCAGCCGGATGGCGTTGTGCTATGGCGTGGACGCGATCGGAGCCGCTCGGCAGGTCTGGGGAAGTGAGTTCGACGGGCCAGCCATGCCTTTGGCAAAGCTCGGCCACCTCACTTGAGTCGGTCGCCACGATGAGATGATCCAGCTGCGGGCAAGCGCGCGCGGCGTCGTAAACCCAGGCGAGCAGCGGTCGGCCCGCGATCTCACGAAGCACCTTGCGAGCCAAACGAGTGGACGCGAGACGAGCGGGAATAACGCCAAGCGTGTGGAGATGTTGCATCCTGCTGATTGTTCCATAGTACGAAGTTGCTGCGTGAGCCCGGACGTGTGAAGAGGGTTTGACCTGCGTTGTCGCGCCTCGTATCATCAGGAAGTGCTTTGGCGCCAAGAACAGCTGAGCCCTTCACGAACTGATGTCGTCTCACCATGGCGGTGTAGCTCAGATGGTTAGAGCGACGGACTCATAACCCGTAGGTCGACAGTTCGATTCTGTCCACCGCCACCAATGAATTAGTAGTAAGAGCTAACCCAAGGTCCATTAATTTAGACCTATTTTCTATCTATTTCTATTTATTCTGCTCGTATCTCGGAATACCTAACTAAGCAAGTTTTGTATGCCTAGAAGGATGACGCAGGAACAACTACAAGGCATGTATGCAAAGTTTGCCTGGACTCGCGTCCACTTTGATACCCTTGACGCTGAAATTGCCGCGTGGCTCAAGAACGACGCGCACCGTATCCTCTACGAACGCAACGAGGATATGATTCAGCACTCTCTTCGCGCTGAGTTCAAAAGCAAGCCCGGGTCGATAGATGGCCGAACGGGAGTAAGCATAAGTTGCTTAGCTTTATTTTGACTGCTCCCGAGAGTATTGATGTTAACTTCATTACAACTGGCTTGGCGCACCCGCATCCACCGGAAGCTGCAATTAGACGCGGAGGAGTAGTGGAAGGCATGCCGTTCTTGGTTGTCGAAACTTCCATTCCCGATCCTCATTTCCGTCTTGAAAGGGAGAGATTCATTTCAACATCGCGCTTGCACACAGTCCCCTGCCAGGAAATACGGCTTACGACGCTGGGCACAGTTCTTATCGAATTCTCTTGCAAGCCCTGTTCGATAAAGTCGAACACATTATTCACACAGTGAAGGCACTTCCACACGTTACATACACGCTTTCGCCCTCACTTCTGAGGACAAAAGCGTGTATCGCAGTCAACCGATCTTTTCCGGTAAGGATGCTCCGGATGACTTCAGCCATTTCAAAAATTATATAAGGAGAAGTTTCCGTCTTAGCTCTGAGATGCAAAAGCATGTGAAAGTGGAAGATACTCTAAGACTTCCGCTCTCCCTGCTCTGGTTTAGTTAAGACAAGTGCAATTAACGAACGTTCTTTCTTAGGCTAAACAATGATGGCACGGCCATGGACCTACGTTGATAAGTCCATACGCTTAGTAGGCCGCGGCTCCTGCTTCTGCCACTGCATGGTCCTGGTCGCCTGCTCCGCCACTTACGCCGATGGCACCCACAATCTTGCCTTCATGCTTGATTGGGATACCACCCGCGAAGATCATGATTTTCCCG
This sequence comes from uncultured Granulicella sp., assembly GCA_937873145.1. Lineage (GTDB taxonomy): Bacteria > Acidobacteriota > Terriglobia > Terriglobales > Acidobacteriaceae > Edaphobacter. Next base: position 6,692 of record CALMVK010000303.1, read on the forward strand.
TCATTGGAGGCGTGGATTCCGAAGAACTGACCGCCCGACTGGGAGTGGGTCGCGAGGTCCTTGGTAGTAATGTCAAAGGCCCTGGAGGTGTAAGCCTTTTTGATGGAGATGTCGATACTACCGAGCCATGCGCCATCCATACGGACGTGCGCAACCAGATTGCCACCCTCATCGGCAATCGCAATGTTCATCGGTTGACCGATCTCTTCGGCTTTTTTCTCGGCCGCCTCAATCATTCGCCTTGCATCCACTAGCTTCATCGTATCGCTCCGAATTTTGTTTTCTAATGTTATTTTTGGATGCTTCCAAGTGACCGGTTGTCTTATTTTGTCAGAAGGGATCCATGCTTTTCTTCGGGAAGAAGAAAGATTTTGAAAGCCGTTCCTGTGCGGCCGGCGCGTGTACAGCGGCGCATGGAAAACTTGCCGCGATGATCTTCAACGATCTCACGAACTAACGCCAAACTAGTCCCCACACGGGTACGTTCGTGTACCAAGGAAGTATGTTCGGCAAGGCCGCTGCCATTGTCTGCGATGACGAGGTGAAGACCGTCCCTGCGCCGGCGAAGCCGTATGGAGAGGGTCCCCTCGGAATCCAGGCTCTCCAATGCATGGACGATCAGATTTGAGAGGACATGCAGCATTTGGCCGCGGTGAACGCCTGCCAGAAGTCCCTTCGGAAGCTCCTTGACCAAGTGAATTTGCTTGGACTGGATCGTCTGCTGATGCATTTGAAGCGCGGATTCGGCAAGATCGACCAGATCTGTTGTGACGGGATGTTCGGAGATTTCCGCGAAGTGCAGCGTCTGGCTGGCAATCTGATTTAGGGTTGCCAGGTGTTGATGCGCGAGTTGCATGTAACGCTTGACCTGCTGTGGGTCGTCGCACTGCTGCTCGGCGAGATAGGTGAGGTATCCAAGCGTCTCGAGGGGATTACGAATCTCCTGCAATAACTCAAAGGCAGCTAGCCCAATGTTGCGGCGCTTGCTGGGCACGGCGGAGGCAGGCACTGCATGCAAGAAACCTGACCTTCGATCTTGATCTCGGCTTCCTTGATGCAAGACACGCTCCTTAGTCTTCGGAGAGAATGCTCCAGATGACAGTGCTTTTGTTAACTACATGAACTTGTGATGCTAATTATGTTCATCTACTTAGATGCCCGTTTCCGTTTTGACGGTAAGCAAACTGTTAACCATATCGATTAGAGCGCGGGGACCGTCGAAGGCACTGACGGCAGCCTCACTCCTCGTCTGCTGCGAAAGGGGACGGTTGGCCGTGATCAGCAGGCGCTTAATCTCCGGCTTGCAGTTTAGTAAGACACGGCTCTGGTCACACTCCTCCCCGGTGAGCGTGTGGCACAGCACGACCAGTGCGACGGGCCGCTGGTTGGCTGCCTGTTCCAGGTCAGATCTCTGCAAGGCCTGCAGCACCTGGTAGCCTTCGCCTTGCAGCACCCAACTCCGAGTGTCGAGCAGGGTCTGGTCGTGCCCGTACACAACGATGACAGATTTAGGAGTCATGGTGAACCTGGAACACTGAAACAAGTCCGATGGCGAGAAACTGTTCAGGCTGAAGGTAGTAGATCATAGGTCGCATAGATAAGTCGCGGGGATGAGATGAGCCAGCGTGACCGGTGTATGCAAAATGCTTTGTTCGATTATGGCGTTCCCGATCTGTAGGAAGGCCGAGCTGCAACGGTTTGTTGGGCGTGTCTAAGGATTTGCGGAGGGCCGGTCGTTCCAGGCCAGTTCGTGCTGGCCGAGGTCGAGACTGTACTTGCGTCCAGTGATGACGGAGTTTCCGCTCAGGATGGTTCGGAGTGCACGTGCTGTTCGGCCGCTCTTTCCAATCAGCTTGCCTAGGTCGCTTGCGGCACAGCGTACCTGAAAGACTACGCCATCGGCAGTGGAGAGAGGTTGTAGCTGGATCGCGTTCGGTTCATCGACCAGTGAACGCAGGACCGTACGCAGCATTTCACATAATTGAGTATCCTCCGAGTTTACCGACGCGCTGCTGTCTACAGGACCGATGCCGTGCCTCTCTTCCATAACTTCTCATTCTAGGAGGGAGGATGACGTATTCGCAATCGAACAGCCGAGGGACAAGATCCATTTTTGGGTTGCTGCCCTGCTCGTCTACGGCTTTGGGGGGATGGTCACCGCGGTGCCTTGCGCTTTATTCTATAGAGGCGTCTAGACCGAACTGGAGAAATGGCGGAAGAGGAGGGATTCGAACCCCCGATACCCTTTCAGGTACGCCAGTTTTCAAGACTGGAGCCATCAACCACTCGGCCACTCTTCCCTGCAGGAAGTTTAGAGCAAATCTACGAGAAAGGGCAGCCCAAGATGAGCGCCGGCAAAGGATGCATCGCTGCGATCCTGGAATTCGTCTAAAGGTGCATTGGAATGCCGATCGTCTCCTCCAACCCGGCGGCTGAAACGCCATACGTCTCGAGCGGAACCGGTTCTACGCAGAATCGGACTTCGGGGGTGCTGCCGGACGTGCGGGCGCGCAGCTTCGATGCGACGCTGGCCAGCGCGACCTCCTCGATCGCCTTTCGCGAGACCATTAATCTTGCCATTGACAGCTTCCGGGCGTCGAAGGTTCGCTTTCTGCTGACGATGCTGGGCATGGTGATCGGCTCGGCGTCGATCATTCTGGTGGTGGCAGTAGGGCTGACTGGGCGGAAGTATGCACTCGATCTGATCTCGGGAATCGGTCCGAACATGATCGAGATGCAGTATGTCGGCGGCACCGTGGCGGGACCGGAGAATACGAGTACGCCGGACTCGATGACGCGCGAAGACATGGCGGCCGTGCTCGACCAGGTTCCCGGCATTGTGGCCGCGTCGCCGATGCTGGAGTTCCACGATCGCGTGTCGATCGGCAGCGGCGTTTCGAAAGACACCATGCTGCTGGGCGTCTCGCCGCAGTACAAAAATGTGCGCAATCTGAAGATCGTCGCGGGGCGCTTTTTCGACGAGCAGGACGCGTCGGCGCACACCAAGGTTGCGGTGATCGTCAATACCTTTGCCAACGAGCTTTACTCCTCATCCGACGAGGCGATTGGCAAGAGCATCTCGATCTCCGGCATTCCCTTCGTCATCATTGGAGTCTTCAAGGAGAGCACGGAGACGTTCGGGCAGTCGGAAATTTCAAACCAAACGATGCTGATTCCGTATCCTGTGGCCCGCTACTTTCAAGGCACGGACACGGTAAAACAGATTTTTTTTACCGTGGCGGATGCTGCGGATGTTCCTCTCGCGCGCGACCGCATTGCGGCGGTAATCCGTTCGCGGCATCGGCCCACCAGCGTCTATAATGCGTTTACCTTGACGCAGGTGCTCAACGTAATGGGGCAGATCGCCTACATGTTGACGGTGGTGCTGCTGATTGCGGCTTTCTTCACGCTGTTGGTCTCGGGCGTCGGCATCATGAACTCCATGCTGGCCAATGTTGAGTTCCGGATTCGGGAGATCGGCATCCGTAAGGCTTTGGGGGCGACCAGCCGCGAGATACGGCTGCAGTTCCTGACCGAAGCGGTCTTTTTGTCGCTGTCCGGTGGCATCGTGGGGACGTTGATTGGGCTTGGGATTCCGCTGGTAGTGTCTTTCTTCAGTCCATTCACCATTCCGCCTCCCCCCTGGTGGTCGGCGCTGATTGCCTTGTCAACCTCGGTGATCGTTGGGATTGTGTTTGGCACACGTCCTGCCAATCGCGCGGCTTCGCTTGATCCGGTTGAGACGCTGAAGTACGAGTAGGCACGCAATCGGTCTTTAGAATAAGCGCATGGCCATCCATGTTCGCTCCTTTTCGAAGATCAACCTTGGACTGGCGATTGGGCCTCCGCGGCCGGATGGTTTTCATTCTTTGGTGACGCTGTACCAGACCCTGGCGCTGCACGATGTGGTGTCGGTGTCGGCTAGGCCGGCTGCGCAGACTTGCATTCGCCTCACATCGAGCGACTTTCGCGTGCCTTTGGACGCGCGGAATACGGCTTGGCGCATTGTGGAACGGGCACTCAGGTTTTGCCGCGTGGAGGCCGAGGTGGACGTACACATTTCCAAGAATCTGCCCATCCAGGGCGGCATGGGGGCAGGATCGGCGAATGCGGCGGCGGCTCTGATCGGGCTTGAACGGGAGCTGGGGCTGAAAATTCCGGCGGAAGATCGCCTGGCGCTGGCGGCAGAGGTGGGCTCCGATGTGCCGCTTTTTTTGATTGGCGGTTCGGTGCTGGGCTGGGATCGCGGGCAGAAGGTTACCGGCGTCTCCGATGTGACTTATTCCGGCGGAGCGCAGATTCCGTGCGTCATGGCATTGCCGTCCCTCGGGGTTTCGACGCCGAATGCCTTTCGCGAGTGGGACCGTCTGGTCTCCTCCACGCAAAGCTTGCAAGATGCTCCGATCCGCGATACACTCGCTAAGTTGGGCCGCATCTACGCGTTGATTCTTCTGAACTCCGAAGAGGACCGAGGGATGGACTCTTCCGGCATCATCCCCGATCCGAGTTTTGAACCTCGTCTTTGGACGGAACAAGGCAGCCCTGAGAAACCGCAGCGGCCTCCCGGTAAGCAACGTTACCCTACGCAAAGTGAGCGGAGCGGATTCGAGGAAGATCTTGCGGGAAATTCGCTTTCCGCGCTTCTTCACGCGGGCCAAGGGTTTGAGCTTGAAAACGACTTTGAAAGAGTTGTCTTCCCTCAGCATCCTGCCCTGCGTTCGATCAAGCAGCAGTTGGTGGGTTCCGCGAGCGAGCATCCCGCACTGTATGCGGCGCTCTCCGGGTCGGGTTCCGCGCTGTTCGGTCTTTACGCCGATCAGGCCGGCGCACTTGCCGCTCAACGGCGTCTCCAGCAAGAAGGGGTCCGGGCCATCGTCACCTCGACGCTTCCCCGCCGGATTTACTGGAGCAGCATGTTTGCAGAGTGACTTTCGCTTCGCTTCCTCTACAATAGAGGCAGGCATTCCCAAATGGGATTGGGCGATCGATCAATGGTAGGTCAGGTGCCTTTGGAGCACTTTATCTAGGTTCGAATCCTAGTCGCCCAGCCAAACGATCGATCTTCCGAGATTGAGTCAAGCGGAGTGAGAGTTTCAGTTGAAGCTAGTGCGGTACGGTGTAGGCCGGCCGCAATAGATCAGAGACAAGCGGTAGGTAAGCTCACGAAAAGATGTGAGTGGAACCAAACGGATTTGTGAAGCAAATGCCCCAGAACCTGGGGGTATCACAAGACGTAGGCAGCAGAAGTTCCCGTAGGGTCAACCAGCCTGAGGAGTTTCAAACGTGACGCAAGCAAACACGACTGCGGTTCTTTCCCCTGATTTGGCGCGCGACGAAGAGCTCAACCGACGCTCCTCGATCGCGCCCTCCGTCTCGCAAACACCTCCTGCAAAAGCTGCTCCGGAACGCAGACGTGCCGGCCGGCTGGGTGAGGCTAAACGCTTCAAGATCTTCTCCGGGGAGGCAAATATCGCGCTCTCGGAAGAGGTCTGCCAGTTTGTCGGCGTGCCTTTGGGTCAAACCAAGATGCAGCGCTTTGCCGACGGCGAGATTTACTTTCAACTGCTGGAGAATGTGCGGGGTGCGGATGTCTTTGTCATTCAGCCGACCTGCCGCCCTGTCGACCAGCACCTGGTGGAGCTTCTGATTATGATCGACGCGCTGAAGCGGGCTTCCGCGGCGCGCATTACGGTCGTGATTCCGTACTATGGGTACGCCCGGCAGGACCGGAAAGATCGTCCGCGAGTGGCGATCTCGTCGAAGCTTGTCGCCGACCTTCTTTCGACCGCCGGCGCCAACCGTGCCTTGCTGGTGGATTTGCATGCGGCGCAGATCCAGGGTTTCTTCAATATCCCCGTGGATCATTTGTTTGCCAGCCCGGTGCTGGTCGATTACTTCCGCAAGCTCAACCTGCCCGACCTTACGGTAGTAAGCCCGGATGCCGGCGGCGTGGAGCGGGCCCGTTTTTTTGCAAAGAAGCTCGAAGTTCCTCTGGCCATCGTCGACAAACGGCGTACCGACATCAACGTGACCGAGGTGATGAACGTGATCGGCGATGTGCGCGGAAGAACCTGCCTAATTTTGGATGACATCGTCGATACCGCTGGTACGCTGGTTAAAACCGTTGACGCGCTGTTGGCCCAGGGAGCAACCCGGGTCTACGCCTGCGCCTCGCATGCGGTGCTCTCTGGGCCGGCGATTGAGAATATTCGCAAGTCGCCCCTGGTGGAGCTCGTCGTCGCGAATACGATTCCGCTGAGCGAAGCTGCTCGGCAGGTAGAAAAGATCAAGCCCCTTTCGATTGCCGGCCTGCTGGGTCGCGCCATTGAGAGTATCCATATGGAGACCAGCGTGTCTACGCTGTTCAACTAAATCGATAACCCAGGCGGAACCAGCCGCAAACGGAGCGGTTTCAGGCAGTTTGACTGTGCCTCCCGTGCCCGAAAGGAAACAACATGGCCACACCGAAGTTCGACGCCGTCGTCGCGACCCCGCGTACCGGCAAGTTCAACAAGAATCATGCTCGCCGCGTGCGGGTCGCAGGCAAGATTCCCGCGGTCGTCTACGGAGCCGGCCAAGAGGCGGTTGCGGTCACGATCGACCCGAAGGTCGTCACCCGTATTCTGCACTCGGAGTCCGGCCACAACACCATCTTCGACCTTAACGTAGAAGGCGCGGCCCTGGTCAAGGCGATGATCGTCGACTGGCAGCATGAGCCGATCAAAGGCAGGCTGCTCCATATCGATTTCAAACGCATCGCCATGGACAAGGCCATGCGCGTCTCGGTTCCGGTACAGCTTACCGGTTCGCCGGTCGGAGTACGCGTAGGCGGCGGTGTGCTCGACCAGATTATGCGTGAGGTGGAGATTGAGTGTCTTCCGGCGGATATCCCGGATCACCTGGACGTCGATGTCACGGACCTGGAGCTCTACGGGGCGATCCACATCTCCGATCTGCCGCACTCCGGCTCGGTGAAGTACCTCGGCGAGGATTCGGCGCTGGTGGCGCATGTGACCCTGGTCAAGGAAGAGGCCGTGGCCGATGCAGTCGCTGCACCCGCTGCTGCTGAACCTGAGGTTGCCAAGAAGGGCAAGGGCGATGCTCCGGCGGCGGATGCTGCCGCGGCCAAGCCGGACGCGAAGAAGAAGTAAGCGGCTGGCGTGCGATGAAGCTCATTGTCGGACTTGGAAATCCCGGGATCGAGTATCAGTTCACGCCGCACAATGCCGGGTTTCTGGCGATCGACCGTCTCGCCGCGCAATGCGGGGTGACGGTCGCCAACCGCCGAGGACGTGCTTTGACTGCCCGTACGACGCTGGCCGGCCAGGATGTGCTTTTGGCCAAGCCTGAAACTTTCATGAATCTCAGCGGGTTGGCTGTCGTCGCGCTGATGAAGGAGATGGAGTTGCAGCAACCCGGCTCCGATGTGGTCGTTCTTTACGACGAGCTGGCGATTCCGCTGGGACAGATTCGCATTCGCGAACGAGGCTCAGCGGGAGGCCATAACGGAGTAAGATCGATCTCTGGCACCCTCGGCACAGAAGAGTGGATCCGGGTCCGAATTGGCGTTGGTAAACCGCCCACGCAGACCGGCCGGGAAGTGAAGGCGGGAGGCACGGACTACCTGCTTTCTCCCCTGCGCAGAATGCAGTTGCAGGAGCTTGACGAAGGGCTCGACCTGGCCGTACGCGCGGTCGAGATGATTTCAACTGAGGGCGTGGCGAAGGCCATGAACCACTTTAACCGCAAGGTCAACGGCACGGCCGACGACCCCGCAGCGTAACTTTTTGGACTTGTTTTCTCTTGAGTCCGTACTCCTCCTCCAAACCGTTGGCGCCCGTACGGGCCCGGTGCGAAGCAGAACTTCGCAGAAAGCAGACGAATGAATCGCAGCTATGAAATTATGTTTATCGTCCGTCCGGACGTGGAAGAAGCCGACCTCGACAAGCTGATCGAAGGCTTTTCAAAGAATGTTACGGACGGCGGCGGCACGGTGCGCTCGACCGAAAAGATGGGCCGCCGGCGCCTGGCGTACACCGTTCGCAAGTTCAACGACGGCTTCTACGTCCTGCTGACGATTGAGGCCGCGGGCTCAATCATCGCCGAGATCGAGCGGCGTCTGCGCGTCACCGAGCAGGTCATCAAGTTCATCACCGTGCGGATCGACGAAGAGGAGAAGCGTCTGGGCAAGATCAAGGCGCATCGCGAGGCACACGTCAAGCGCAGCACCCAGCCGGCCCGGGTCGCTTCGATCGATGCCTCTGCCGCTCCGACCGATGCGCCCGCTGCCGAGACTCCCGCCGCAACTGCTGTGCCGGATGAGCCACCCGCGGCTCCCGAGGTCAACGCCGAGACCCCGGTTGAAGCCATCGCCTGACCTTCGTTCGCGCACCGCGGACCGCACATCATCGGCAACGCACCCACATAGATTGAGGACATTATGGCTGACGAAATCACCAACGCTTCCGATTCATCTTCCGCTCCGGCGACATCCGCTCCTTCTACCTACACTCCGCGTCCTCCCCGTCCCGCGGGTAGCCCCGGAGGGCCTGGTGGCCCACGCCCGGCAGGCGGCCCCGGCGGCGGCCCTGGCGGACGCAAGTTCTTCCGCCGTAAGAAAGTCTGCAAGTTCTGCACCGAGAAGATCGAAGCCATCAGCTACCGCGACGTGCGTCTGCTGCAAGGTTTCGTCGCCGAGCGCGGCAAGATTGTTCCGCGCCGGCTGACCGGCGTCTGCACCCGGCACCAGCGTCGCCTGTCGCTCGCGATCAAGCAGTCGCGCAACATCGCTCTGCTGGCCTTCGCAAACCGCTTCTAAGCTTTCCCTCGCGGCTGGACTTAACCCGCGCAAGAACACGGAGATCCATCATGGAAGTCATCCTCAAAGAAGATGTCCAAAAGCTCGGCAATCGCGGCGACGTGGTCAAAGTCGCCGACGGCTACGGACGCAACTACCTGCTGCCCGGCAAGCTGGCGATCGAAGCCACTACCGCCAACAAGGCTGTGATCGAGCAGATGAAGGCCTCGGCTATTCGCAAGTCGGCCAAGGAAAAGGCGCAGTCCGAAGAGCTTGCCCGCACACTCTCGCAGGTCGAATTGACCTTCGAGCGCAAGGTCGGCGAGAACGATCACCTCTTCGGCTCGGTCACCTCCGGCGACATCGCCCAGCAGCTCGAAGCCAAGGGCCATACGATCGACCGCCGCAAGATTGCGCTGGAAGAGCCGCTCAAGCAGCTCGGCGAGTTTCACGTGCCGGTTAAACTGCACCGGGATGTTACCGCACACGTCAAGGTCACCATTCACTCGGACGTTCCGGAAGCAGCGGCCGTCACCGCCTGACCCTTCAACCCGGATGCTCCAGGTCTCGCCAGAGACCTGGGGCTTTCTTTTTGCAGTAATTTAGAACCATGCAGCTCGATGCCTCTAGTCTTCGCGTGCTTGGCGCCCTGATGGAGAAGGAGATGACTACTCCCGACCTCTATCCGCTCACGATCAACGCGCTGATTGCCGCGTCGAACCAGCGTTCGAGCCGCGATCCGGTCATGGACCTGTCTGAAGACGAGGTGCGCACGGCTCTGCATGTGCTGCAGGATTTGGAGCTCGCCGTGCCAGCCCGCGACTCCGGCCGCGCCGCCCGCTATGAGCACCGCATTCGCACCGTGCTCAACCTGCGCCGTGACGAGACCGCCGTCCTTTGCCTGCTCCTTTTGCGCGGTCCACAGACGCCCGGCGAGCTGCGCAGCCGCTCGGACCGTATGCACAGCTTCGAGGAGCTGGCCTCCGTGCAGGCGACGCTCGAGCGGCTTGCCGCGCGCGAGACTCCCCTCGCCGCCGCGCTGCCGCGTACACCCGGCTCGCGTGAGGTTCGCTGGATGCATCTGCTGGGAGCGCCCGACTCGAGACCTGTGCCGGCGCCACAGCAGACGGCCGAGCCCGGGCGGCCGGCGCTCGAGGAGCGTGTCCGTTTGCTCGAAGAAAGGCTGAACCAGCTTGAAGCGAAGTTCGCGGAGAGTCTCGCTCCGCATGCGGAGAGCTCGTAACATCTACGTCCCAGTCCAGTGCTGAATCTCAATTCTTCCTCTTCTGTCCGCGAGCGAACGCTCCATCCTCGCAGCCCGCGCCGCGACCTGATCGAGCTTGGGATCGGCTACGCGCTCATCCTCCTCGTCGTCTGGACTCCGCGCCCCTACCAGCGCGTTTTTTACCTGCTCGCCGCGCTCTTTCTGGTCACCGTCGTCTGGCTCTCGTTTCAAAGTCTCTCCGCCATGGGTCTGCGAGCGGCCAACCTGTGGCGTTCACTCTGGTGCTTTGGGCTGGCGCTCGTCCTTGCGGTGGCGGTGCTGCTCGTCTCGGCGCACCTCCATGCGCTGCACCCGGTGGGCGGCCCGGCGGAGTTCCTGCGGCGGTACTGGGGCTACACGCTTTGGGCGCTGGTTCAGCAGATTCTGTTGCAGGACTTCTTTCTTCGGCGCTTCCTTGCCGTTTTTCCCGGCCGGCCCTTTGCCGCAGCCACCGCCGCCGCAACTATCTTTGCGGCGGCCCATCTGCCCAACCCCGTGCTGACGCCGGTCACGCTGGTCTGGGGTCTGCTGGCCTGCCTGCTCTTTCTGCACTACCGCAACCTGATTCCGCTGGCCTTGACGCACGCGCTCTTCGGCATCGTGCTGGCGACGGCGATCCCCGGTCCCGTTATCCGTAACATGCGCGTCGGCCTGGGTTACCTCACGTACCCGGCCACCCACGGCCGCCATCAGCGTAGAAAGGCGCCCCACATCGTGTCCACGCAGGCGTGGGTGATGGCCGAGGCACCCACGCGCCGCTCCTGACGCCAGGCCCTGCCGTAAAACACTCCTGCGATGGCCGCGAGCAGCACGTAGCGCCAGTTGAAGTGGAGTGCGCGCTTGTTGAAGTGCGACAAGCCGAACAGCAGGGCGGTCACACCCAGCGCCGGCCAGCGACCCATCCGCCGCTCCAGCAGATTTTGCAGCCATCCGCGGAAGAAGAGCTCCTCGGGCACGGCGATGAACAGAAAGGTAAAACACCATGCTCCCAGGAGCGGCAGCGTTCGCGGCCACGCATGGTGGAGATGCAGAAAGCCGGTTGCCAGCCCGAGCGCGACCGCCATCGGAGTGTAAATAAGAAACTCCCGCAGGCCGACTTTGAGGTCCGCAAGCCTGAGCCGGAGATCGAACCCCACACCTCCCAGCCCGCGCACCACACCGAAGCCGACGATGCCGAGATCGAGCAGCAGCACCTTGTTGAAGATCGCGAGGTGCGGAGGCCAGGCGCGTTCGAACCAGCGCAGATCGACCGCCAGGCCCAGCGTCGCCAGCACGAGGAAGTCCAGCCAGGTGCCGCGTTGCGGGTGGTCGGCGCGCCTGGCCTGCCAAAGGAGGCTGCCGACGATCACCGGCAGCAGTGCATACAACGCGCACCAGCCCCAGCGAAAGATGCCCGCGGAGCAGGCAACCAGCACGTAAGGAACAGCCAGAAGAGCAGGCAGCAGGCTCCGCGTCCGGGAGTGCGGTGCCTCCGCGAGGCGCTTTAGGAGCGCCGGGAAGAGACCCGCCGTGAACAGCGGGGTCAGGAGCAGGATAGCCGCGAGGAGAACTGCCGGACTCGTACCTTCTATCTAAGCCCGCTTTCAGAAGATCTGGAAGCCAATCCGTTCATCGACAGGCGCCCTCATAGCCTATGACCGGTGTCGACGGGCAAGTGTTCGAAAGATTTTCTTGCTTCCGCTGTAACCCGTTTGGAGGCTTGTCCTCTTTATCAAAATGGTTTACCGCGCGATGCATCCGGTCTGGTATACCTCATGGCAAGGGCGAACCTATGAGACTCTCTGCTGCTGCCGCTGTCGCAACCTTCCTTGGTCTATCCTGCGCGCTGCCTTCCCTGCTCTGCGGCCAGAGCACTCCGGTTTGCACCGGCCTCTCCTGCCAGCAGGTGACCTGCTCCGCCGGCGCGACCACGTCGCTAACCGGCACGGTGTATGCACCGAATGGCACCGATCCGTTGCCTAACGTCCAGGTTTATATCCCGAACGCGACTGTGCCGGCCTTTACGCCGGGTGTTAGTTGTCCGGCTGTCGGGCAGGCTCCGCTCGGCTCTCCTCTAGTGGGCGCGACGACTGCGGTCGACGGCACCTTCACGATCCAGAACGTTCCGGTCGGCACCAATATCCCGCTGGTGATCGTCTCCGGCCGCTGGCGCCGGCAGATCGTGATTCCGAGCACCGCCTCCTGCGCCAATACCGCCGTCGACCCCACGATGTCGCGCTTTCCGCGCAATCAAAGCGAGGGCGACATCCCCAAGTTTGCGGTCGCGACCGGCTCGGTCGATGCGGTCGAGTGCGTGCTGCGCAAGGTCGGCGTTGCGGACACCGAGTTCACCGATCCCAGCGGCCCGGGTCGCGTCAATTTGTATACCGGCAGCGGAGGCCCAGGCGCGTCGATCGATGCGGCTACGCCCTCCGAAACCGCGTTGATGAGCAGCAGCGCAACGCTCAACAGCTACGACGTGCTGATGCTTCCCTGCGAGGGTGAAGCGTATCCACAGGACAAGACTGCCGCGCAGTACGCCAACCTGATCACCTTTGCGAATGCGGGCGGGCGCGTCTACGGCAGCCACTTCGCCTACCAGTGGATGTACCAGAATCCTCCCTTCAACGGGGTTGCCAATTGGGCGGTCGATCAAGGCTCGTACGCCGACGGCCCTGCCACCGTCAATGCAAGCTTTTCCGCCAGCCAAACCCTTTCGACCTGGCTCCAGGACGTAGGCGCTTCGACGACCCCGGGCCAGATCGAACTGTCGCAGATCAGGCACGACATGAATGGAGTGATCGCGCCGACGGAATCCTGGCTGAACCTGAATTCGACCGGAAGCGTCATGCAGATGGTCTTCGACACGCCGGTCGGCTCGACCGGCAACCAGTGCGGGCGCGTGCTGTACAACGAGTACCACGTGGAGACCCCGGCCGGCGGCAGGACCTTCCCCGGCGAGTGCGCCACGACCGCCACCATGACGGCGCAGGAGAAGCTGCTGGAGTACAGCCTCTTTGAGCTGACCAACGATGGCAGCGGTGCGACCTTGACTCCCGTCAGCCAGGACTTCGGCACACAGCCAGTCGGCTTCAACAGTCCGCCTGAGACCTTTACCTTTACCAACAACTCAAGCTTCGCCGCAACCGTCAATGTAATCAACACCAGCGGCGACTTTACGGTTACAAGCAACAACTGCACCTCGGTCGCAGCCAATGGGACCTGCCAGATCTCGGTGGTCTTTAAGCCGACGGCGGTCGGCCCGAGGACCGGAACGCTCAACGTCGGCTCTGGAGGAACGACCCTGACCTCCGCGCTTACCGGAACCGGGGTTGCGGATCTTGCCGTCAACGTCGCCTCGCTCACCTTCGGCAGCCTCGATGTCGGAGCCTCCGCCACGCAGACTGTCGCCGTCACCAACACCGCTTCAGGCGCGGTTCCGCTGCCTCCGCTCGCAGCCACGGGAGACTTCCACGTCAGCGCTACCACCTGCGGCAGCACTCTTGGCGCGGGAGCCACCTGCACCTTCTCGGTAACCTTTACCCCCACCACTACCGGCCCGCGCACCGGAACGCTGACGCCCACCTCGACCGTCGCAGCCTACACCACGGCCTCGACCGCGCTCAGCGGGAACGGCATCGACTTTACCCTGGCCGTCGCTCCTGCCTCGGGTAACGTTATCGCCGGCTACAGCGTCTCCGGGATCGCGACCACGGCCGCACCGCTCGCGGGCTTCGACAACCCGGTCAGCGTCACCTGCACGACGACCGCGCCGGGCTCCACCTGCACGGTTGCTGGAGGCAACTTCACCCTTGGCTCGGCTACCAACAGCGCCGTTACCATCACCACGATCTCCCAGTACACCGTCATCGGCTACGGCGGCCTGGGCGGTCCGGGGTGGCTTTCGCTGGTTGGGCTCGGCACGGGCCTGCTCCTCTGGTTCGGTCGACGGCGCATGCAGACGGCGGCACGCTGCGGACTGGCGGTCTTGATTTTCGGCTTCGCGGCGTTCACGCTCAGCGGCTGCTCCGGCAAGCTGCCTGCTCAAAACGCCGTCTACACCGCGCCCGGAACGTATACCTATACGCTCTCGGCCACGGACGGTTTCCTGGTGCATACCGCGACCTACTCGCTGACCGTGATGGTGAAGTAGACCGGGCAGGCGGGCCGGTGCGCTTTGGCGGCCGGCGAACGGCTGACGTATGCTACGGGGACCGAGGTCCTCTCATGCCGCTTTGCAAACTGTCCGCCCTGGCCTTGCTGCCGGGTCTCGCCCTGCCAGCGCAACAAGAAGTCAAGTCCCACGGCCACGCTATGGTCGTCAGCGTGCAGCACGACGCCTCGGACGCCGGCCTCGCCATTCTGCGGCAGGGCGGGAATGCTGTGGACGCGGCGGTTGCCACGGGCTTTGCGCTGGCCGTCACGTATCCGCGCGCGGGGAATCTTGGCGGCGGAGGCTTCATGTTGATCCGCATGGCGGAGCATGGGAAGACGGCGGCTGCGTCGAGCTTTCTCGACTTCCGTGAGCGTGCCCCCGGCGCGGCCACGGCGGACATGTATCTCGACGCCTCCGGTAACGTGGTGCCTGGCCTCTCAACCCTCGGGTACAAGGCGATTGGTGTGCCGGGGACGGTCAAGGGCCTGGTGCGCGCGCAGAAACGCTTCGGCAAACTGACGCTGGCGCAGGATATGGCGCCGGCCATCCGGCTGGCGAAGGAGGGCTTCGTGCTGTCCGAGTGGGAGGCCGGCACCATGCATGGCCGCAACCTGACGCAGTTCCCGGAGTCGAAGCGCATCTTCCAGCGCGATGGCGACTTCTACAAGGCGGGCGAGACGTTCAAGCAGCCGGAGCTGGCGCGGACGCTCGAGCGCATCGTGGCAGATCCGGAGGAGTTCTACCACGGCAAGATGGCGCAGGAACTGGCAGACTCCGTCCACTCGCATGGCGGCTTGCTGACCGTCGCAGACCTGGCGAGCTACCAGGCGGCGGACCGCGAGATCCTGACCGGCCATTACACCGCCCACGGACAAACGTATGACGTGCTAACCTCGCCTCCGCCGTCGTCTGGCGGCATTGCGCTGATTGAGACGCTGAACATCTTGTCCGGGTTCGATCTCCCGGCGCTCGGAGGCGACCGTTCTCCCGCGCAGATCCACATCCTCGCCGAGGCCTTCCGCCGCGCCTACATGGATCGAGCCGACTACCTCGGCGACCCGGACTACGCCCAGATCCCCCTCGCGCAAATGGCCGCCCCCGCCTACGCCGCCGCCTGGCGCGCCTCCATTCTGCCGGACAAGCCTTCGCCCTCGGCGGAGCTGAAGCGTCCGGCTGGCTTCCTGCCTCCGCCGCACGCGCTGCCGGAGCACAAGGAATCGACCGAGACGACGCAGTTCTCGGTCGTCGACGCCGAGGGCAACGCGGTTTCGACCACCTATACCCTCAACGGCCTCTTCGGCTGCGGAGCCACCGCCGAGGGGCTCGGCTTCGTGCTGAACAACGAGATGGATGACTTTTCCTCCGCGCCGGGCAAGCCGAACATGTTCGGCCTCATCCAGGGGCCGGCGAACGCAATCGGCCCCGGCCACCGCCCGCTCTCCTCGATGACCCCTACGCTGGTCACGACACATGCGACCCCGGGACATCCGGCGCAACTGGTTCTGGTGCTCGGGTCGCCCGGAGGCTCGACCATCATCACCACCGTGGCCAACGACCTGCTCAGCTTTTTGGTCAACGGCCTGTCGATCCAGGCCGACTCCGACGCGCCGCGCTTCCACCACCAGTACCAGCCCGACGTGCTGGAGTTCGAGAAAGCCTTTCCGCGCGGCACCGTCGACGCCCTGCAGGCCATGGGGTACAAGGTCTCGCAATCCAACCCCGCCGACGCCAAGACTCCGGGCGTGTGGGGAGGCAGTGAGCTGATCGCCATCGATCCGAAGACTGGCGCGCTGAGCGGGGCGAACGATCCGCGCTACCCTGCCGGCAAAGCGGCAAGCTACTAGGAGAACCCGCAAGACGACCTATCTCCGGGCGTTGGAATCCTAACGGCTCTATGAACGAGATCCGTGAGGGACCACCATGCCAATCAGCGAACCAACGACCGATCGCTCTGAAATTCGTCACTGGGCAGAGAAACACAACGCTGTTCCCGTGGAAGTTCTTCCGCATCGGGTAGATTCGGAACCGGCGACGCTTCGCTTTCTATTGCCGGGAGAGATCGTCACCCCGACGGGCTTTATCAAGCTTTCCTGGGACGACTTCTTCGCCAAATTCGATGAGCTTGGCCTGACCTTCGTCTACGACAGCGGTTCCACCGGCTACAACGAAATCCTGCAAGTCGAGAGCCGGTCGCCTTACCGGCATCCAGAATATCGAAGCGCGTCTAGCGGCAACTAGAGTTTCCCAGCTACTTTCCGCAGCGGCTGGCAAGCCTTCTTTCTGGCGCAGCCGGAATCTCCGTACTCGTTTTGCCATGCGCACCCAGAAGCCGCGCCGGCCGTCGCGGGTAGACTGGAAAGGTCTATGAATCCCGTCCTCCCTTCCACCGCCGTCATCGCCACCATTGCCACGCTCGCCGCAC
Organism: uncultured Granulicella sp.; assembly: GCA_937873145.1. Lineage (GTDB taxonomy): Bacteria > Acidobacteriota > Terriglobia > Terriglobales > Acidobacteriaceae > Edaphobacter. The sequence continues at coordinate 23,310 of CALMVK010000303.1, forward strand.
ACGAGGGCCAGACCGTCACGCTTGCGGGTTGGCTTTACAATCTGCGCGCTTCGGGCAAGCTGCTCTTCCCCATCTTTCGCGATGGCACCGGCACCATCCAGGGCATCGTTCCCAAAGCCGCCGTGCCGGAGCAGCTCTTTGAAGAGCTGAAAAACCTGACCCTTGAGTCCTCTTTACGCGTCACCGGGCGCGTGCGTGCGGATGCTCGTGCGCCCTCCGGCTTTGAGCTTGACGTAGAGGGGCTTGAGGTTCTTGAGCGGGTGCCGGACGAGACTCCATTCCCCATCACGCTCAAGGAGCATGGCGTCGACTTCCTAATGGAGCACCGGCATCTTTGGCTGCGTACGCCGCGCCAGTCGGCGATTTTGCGTGTGCGTGCGACGATTATGCGGGCGGCCGCCGAGTACTTCGACGATCACGGCTTCGTCCGCACCGATCCGCCTATCCTGACGCCCAACGCGTGCGAGGGCACGAGCGAGCTGTTTGAAATGGATTACTTTGACGAGGACAAGGCCTACCTGACGCAATCCGGGCAGCTATATGTCGAGGCGACAGCGCTCGCGCTCGGCAAGGTCTACAGCTTCGGACCGACGTTTCGCGCCGAAAAGTCGAAGACCCGCCGGCACCTCACCGAATTCTGGATGGTTGAGCCGGAGATGGCCTTTGCCGGGCTGCCGGAGCTGCTGGAGCTGTGCGAGCACTACCTCAGCTTCATCGTCGCCAAGGTGCTGAAAAAACATCGCGGCGACTTGAAGCTCATTGGCCGGGATGAGGCGTCCCTGGCCTTGCTTGAACAGGTGCAGGCACCCTTTCCGCGCGTCAGCTATGACGAAGCGCACCAGATGCTGGTCGACGCACACGCTAAAGGCCTGGTCGAAACGCTGCACCGGGAGGGCGACGACTTTGGCTCGCCCGACGAGACGTATCTTTCCAGCCAGTTTGACCGCCCCGTGATGATCCATCGCTATCCTTCGGCGATCAAGGCGTTCTACATGCAACCCGACCCGGAAAATCCGGCGCGCGCGTTGTGTGTGGACGTGCTGGCGCCCGAAGGTTACGGCGAGATCATCGGCGGCTCGCAGCGGGTGGACGATTACGACCTGCTAAAGAAGCGGATTGAGGAGCACGGACTGCCGCTGGCCGCCTTTCAGTGGTATCTCGACCTTCGTCGTTATGGATCGGTCCCGCATTGCGGGTTTGGGATGGGAATCGAGCGGGTGGTGGCCTGGATCTGCAAGCTCGAACATGTGCGGGAGACCATTCCGTTCGCGCGCACGCTGAACCGGATCTATCCGTAACAGAAGAGCCCAACGTTTGTTGTTCAGTGCTGAGGGCGGAAATTCAGCCTACCTTGATAGATTATGGAATAGCTTATGGACGACATTTGCTCTACTTCGGCAAAGTTTTCGCACAGAAACGCACAACTTACGGGGTACGATAACATCACAGAAGTTGTAGCTAATCGGCGTTGGCCAGTCCTGCAACGCTCAATTGGAGAACTACCATGCTTAGCCGTGTCGCTGTTTTATCTGCACTCGCTCTCAGCAGCGTTGCCGTCGCCCATGCCGATACTTTGTCAGGGGCTTTTGCCGCAATCGGAGGTGACACCTTCACCACTGCGGCACCATTTACCATCACCTTTCTCGGAGGTTCCGTTCTCGGTGGATCGGCGACTGGTGGATTTGCGCCCTCGCTCACTCCCGGAGGCGAGACGATCTCGTTCTTCCCGGCGCAAAATGGCGTTGTTCCCTTCACACCCAATGCCATGACGACGGTTCCTTCAAGCCTCTTTGCTCCAGGACAAACGGGAGCTCTTCTGCTGACCGTCGCCGGCGGTGCCGGTGCGACATCTGAAACATTCAATCTTTATCTTCAGTCGTACACCACAAGTGAACTCACGGGTGGATCGACTTGTCCTCCCCAAGTCGGCGGAACGCCTACCTGTCTGAATGTGAACGGAAGCGGTTACTTTACCGGCACGGGAGTAACTACCTATACGGCTTCTCCGTCGACCTTCTCGTTTTCCTCGCAAGAGGTTCCGGGACAGAACAACATCACTTCGTTCTCTGCGTCTACAAACGCAAACCCCGCCATGCCTACCTCTGTCACGCCTGAGCCAAGTTCCCTGGTGCTGCTCGGAACTGGACTCATTGGTCTCGCCGGAGCCGCACGTCGCAAGTTCCGCGCCTAAACTCATCTTCGCCATGTTTCGATGGGAGCCGCTTGCGGCTCCCATCGTTTTTTAACATTCATCTTTAACTTGCGCAACACCATGCCTCATCGCTTGCCCGCCGGTCTGGTCCCAACGCTTGAATCATCTCTCCGCCGCCGCCGACCAGCAACTCAGGACGATTCGCTCGAACGCACAGCGAACAATTCCACCGGCGCGGCCTTCCCTTTGATCTCTTTGATCGAACACATTTACAAGAGCGACCTGTTGTGCACGCGTGCATCTGTCCGCAGACTGCTCCGGGACATGGGTTGTCATCTCGCAAACAAAGATTAGATCCGGTCAAGAAATAACTTCCAGACGTGATGCAGAAGTTATTACCAGTTGTAAGTAAGCGAAACCGAGTTACAGGTAATAAATACTGATACTTCTTCTACTCTCAGTAGGACTTACTCTTTTAGGTGATCCTCCTTCCCGAAAGTCGTAGAAGAATGAGCAAGCTTTCTCTTGCTATACATGAGTGCTCGGCTATACTTCACGCATAGTCGAAGCAATACTCTGTCTGATTAAATCTAGGGATCTCAATTGGCAAGTCTCAGACCGATTTATTGCTGACCATATGAATTTAGAGGACCGAGCAAAATCAGGTCACATTTCCTAGGAGTCTTTTGTATATGCGTATTGCATCCGTTGGCACCGCGTTTCCGCCCCATCGTTACCCGCAGGCAGAGATTACGGAAGCTTTGAAGGAACGTATGCAGGATAAGTTGGAAATTCCTGCCATTATGAATCGGCTGCACTCAAATTGTGGCGTGGAGTATCGCCATATTATGTTTCCACTGGATACCTTGGGCGCTCGCAATGGCTTCGGTCCGAGCAATGACTTATGGATCAAAGGTGCGCTGGAGCTTGGTCAACAGGCAATTCAAAAAGCCCTCGACCATGTAGGACTTACACCCTCTGATATCTCAGCGATATTTTTTACCTCAGTGACGGGAATTGCTTGCCCGAGTATTGACGCTCGCTTGGTCAACTTGATGGGATTTCCGAAAGACATCAAACGAACCCCCATCTTCGGTCTTGGCTGCGTCGCAGGTGCGGCCGGGATCGCACGTGTTGCGGACTATGTGAAGGCTTACCCAAAGCAATATGCGCTGCTGCTCTCCGTTGAGCTCTGCTCGCTTACCTGGCAGGAGGATGATTACTCCATGGCAAACCTGGTGGCGTGCGGACTGTTTGGAGATGGAGCAGCCGCTGTCGTGATTGCCGGAGAGGAGACCGAGATTGCACAGCGGCCAACTAGTCTAAAAAATCCTTGCCCCCGTGTCGTTGACACTCGCTCTACTTTTTACCCCAACACCGAACACCTGATGGGCTGGAACATCGATGAGGACGGCTTCAATATCGTCCTCTCTGCGGATGTTCCGGAGCTTGTCAAAACGCAGCTCCGTGCCACGGTGGAAGGCTTCCTGACCGACAACGAGATGACGATGCAGAACATCTGCAGCTACATCTTCCACAGCGGTGGGCCCAAGGTCCTGCAGGCAATGGAGAGCAGCCTCTCCCTTCCTGCAAACGCGTTGGCCTCATCCTGGAACAGCCTTCGCCAGCGCGGAAACTTGTCCTCCGCGTCCGTGCTGACTGTTATGCAGGATTTTCTGCTCAACCGTCCAGGCAGCCCAGGGTGTTACAGCATGATGGGCGCCATGGGTCCTGCTTTTTGCTCGGAATTGCTTCTGCTGCAGTGGTAGAGGCAATGGCAGTCGCGATCTCTGAAAGTGAGAACGCTCGCATGGGGCACAAACGGCTCACGCTGCATGACCGCATGTGCCCCGTACGGTTTTGCTGATTCCTAGAAGCTTCGCCACCGCATGCACTGCAACGGGCATAACTTGCTCCCAACCGAGTTTGATCACGCTCAGCTATAATTTGCAGAGAAACGCCAGAGCAGAATAGAGGAGCAGCCGTCATTACCGGAGTCAGCAGTATTACCCCTCTTACGGAGCTCCCCGCTCCTCGTCCCGGTGTAGACATGAAACAGTTAATTGGGAAGCCCCATCTTTTTGGGCGCGTTAAGCATCTTCGCGCGGGTTTTCTGATAGAACCGATCGGTCTGATCACCCTACAACCGGAAGGACGCATCTCCGGATATGGAAACCCGAACGAAGGCAGCTGGATACCTTACATTCATGGAGAGGTCGAGGGCAGCCGCGCGTTCGCCTTCATCACGGCAGGCAATAAATGGATTCCCAGTTCAACGTGGACACAATCGATGGGGGACATCCCCATTGGCTTCTTCTCCGATGAACCGGAGCTAGCCTACTCAGCCCAAAAGCTTTGCCTGCTGCCTCACACGTCCTTGCCGGTAGACACAACCATCGTTTATCTCGTGGCCTCGTGCCTGAAATTCTATGAGCATACTGTGCCTCCCTTGCTGCAGCAACTCTTTGCGGAGGGGATTGGTCCTGACCGCATCAAGGTTGTGGTGAACGGCTGCGCCGAGTCCTCGCTTCGGACAATCGACGGCGTGGACTACGCCTTTAGCGCGCACGACGCTTGGGAGTGGAGTGCGCTGTATGAGGCTCCACTCCGCTGGCAATTTGATTATGCGTTTCTGTTGCACGATACAAGCGTGGTCTTTCCCGGTTTCCGTCGCAGCGTCGAAGAAATCAATGGGCACGTAGCTTGGGACCACCTGCCGGCTTCGCCCATGGCTCGTTGCCTGCTCGGCCTCTACTCCCATGCTTTCCTGATGCGCTGCAATCCGTGGCTCAAAGCGACCGATCACATAGACAAACAAAATGGAGTGCTCGCCGAGGTCGCAGGTGAACTGCTTCTGCGTGCTCGCACCGCACTGGTCATCGGCGATCCAGAGTTAGACGGGGGAGCCAGAGCTGCAGTCTTCCGTGAAACCGTTGACTACTTCAACACTGGTTCACCGCGTGTCCGGAGAGTTTTTCCCGCCGTTAAGCTACACAAATTTCTACACAGCGGAACTACAAACGTCAAGGCGCTTTGATCGGCTCTGAACATTGTTAAGACTCCGTAATAGACTGGTGATATGGCGTTTCCCACTAAAACCTGTGTGGTGTGCGAGGAAGAGTTTGAACTGAAGCCTGGCAAACCGGGCTTTGCCAATCGCTGTCCGGAGTGCAGCACGTCGGATTCCCGTGACGCTGGCAATAGTAAAAAGATGGATGCGGAAGAACGTAAGTCGATAGCAGAAGCCAACGAAGCCCGCCGCGATGCGATGCGCAACTTGCTTTACCGAAAAGACAGCTAAGCACCTCTATCTGTCGCAAGCGAATTCTGCAACGTGCAGGCTATCGTTCGTAGATCACACGATGCTGTGCAAGCCACCAGCATGCGTCGCCTCCGGCTTGGGGGAAGAGTGAGCGACTGCAATCCACCAACTCATTCCCATCCGGGAAATACTCTTCTTTGTTGCCTTTAAGATTAGCCACTTGAAGCCGCCCAACGGTCATCTGCCCCATACCCGTTCCACGGGCCATTCTAACTTTCCAAAGAGCCCAGTCGCCGACATAAAGAAATCCGGCCATGATCAAGAGTCCAAACAGACCTCTACCAAAAAGCTTCATCCCACGTCTCCGTCTGTAGCCTAGCACTGACCTCTTTGAGCATCCTCTTAGTATTCGTGAGCAGATCGAACATCTAGGATCTCTCCATTCCATGGTGCTTCTGTTTGTGCGTGCTTCCATTCAAGACGCGCTTCTGCCGCGTTAATATCGATTCATGGGTCTGTTTAGAAAGAAGTTGAAGCAGGAACACAAGATTATGTTGCAGGCGGAACGTGCTGGAGGTGCGCTGCTTCCGGAGTACCACCGCGCAACTGCGGAGTGCCCGCATCCGGAGCACTGGCACATGTACGACTCCATGACCGCCGAGGCTGAAGTACTCGAGTTTCTTCGGTCGCTCGTCACAACGCTGAAGCCAGGGCTGATCGTCGAAACTGGATCGTTTCTTGGTGTCAGCACCTTGTGGATGGCGGAGGGCCTGCGTTCGAACGGCTTCGGCAAAATTATCTCTTGCGAGTTCGATCCGGTAATCTTCACCAAGGCACAGGAGAGGATTGCTAGCTCAGATTTAAGAAACTTCATCGAACTTCGTAATGAGTCTTCCCTTGAAATGCAGGTTTCTGGATCGATTGACCTCCTGTTCTCTGACTCCGATGTAATTATTCGTGAGGCCGAGGTGAGACGCTTTCTTCCACAAATCCGCTCCACCGGCCTAATCCTGTTACACGACGCGAGTTCACATTTGAAGACAGTGCGTCAGGCGGCCATTTCGCTTGAATCTGAAGGATTGCTTTCATGCATCTTCCTGCCCACACCACGAGGGCTTGTTATGGGTCAGAAGCGCGAAGGAAGAGTCTGAGAACACGTCCTTGCAAAATCGTTCCGGCCATGTGGATGCATTGACTCCGGACCCCAATCTGCAATGATTGCCGGGCTACTCAGCCTGAGCAGGAAAATGTTTGCCTAGGCTTCGACTCGCCTTCCTGCACTGGCGTATGTGCAAATGCGCTTGCAATCAGCGAAGCGGAAGATCGGTCTGGGCTGGGGAGTGCATTGTCAATCTGCTGCCACGCCTCCCGAACTTCAAGAATAAGTCCGATTTGCTTTTTTAGTGTCTCCGAAGAAAGCTTGAACTGGGCCGTCAGCATCTGCCCGCGGAGAAGGTTGTAAAACCGGCGATTCTTAACCGCAGTCTCCCCTCCGCGTTCCATGTCCAGCATGGCATCCAACTGCTGCAGAACCTTAAATCCATGGATCAGTTCGTCACACCGCCCTTGGATGTCACCTCTTTCGATAGCTTCCGCAGCACGGCGAAGATTGCCAATCAGCGTATCGTAAAGTGCGATCACCAGTCCGACGACGGAGGCCTGTCGTGTTGCTGCCTGCCGATAGGCGAGAGAAGTTATCTTGCTGGTCATAGGAGTCATGAGGAAGAGCTATCCGAGTTCGGGTTCAGAAGCGCCTGAACCTGTTTGATCTGTTCCGGCAGTTGCTGAATCGCAATGTCTGCCGCGTTGTACTGAGCGGTAAGAATCGTCTGCTGTGAGGAGAGATACAGCTCCAGCGTGTTGGTCTCATCGGTGAGATCCTGGTTTTCGCTGCTGATGCTTTGAAGGTCGACTGTAAAGGCACCTTCTGTTGGATCGGTATAGGTATTCAGTGTGCTGCTGAGGGATCCTGCAAATCCGTTGTTTGCTGTGCCCTGAAAAAAGGATGCCACGGCTGTGCTGTTGGTCTCGATCGCATCGTCTAGCGTAGAAGAGTTCACGGCGAGTGTTCCGTCCGAATTGGTGGTGATACCGAGCGAGGTTAGAGTCGTGTAAGTTCCACTGCTTGAGAGATAGTTACTTGCCTCAAGTAGCTGGCTCTGCAATCCCTGGACGGCGCTATCTTGCTGTAAAGTGCCTGCAACGTTCGTGGCCTGGTTGTAGGTGAACTGTGAGTTCACATTTGTGATTAGAGCGTTGTAATCCGAAACGAAGCTATTGATCGCAGAGCTGATAGACGCGGTATCGGGCCCAACCTGTAAGCCAATTTCGGTTCCCGTAGCGGCTCCCTGAAGATTTAGTGTGATGCCGCTGAGTGCGCCGGTCACCGTATTCGAAGCACTTGTGATGGGGACGCCATCGACCTTAATGGACGCGTCTGTGCCTGTGTTCGCCCGAGTGAACGATACGCTACTATCGTTGCTGACGGTAAAGTCTGCCGCAGATCCGGAGTTATCTGCAACCAGCGAAAGACGGGCACCACTGCTGTCGGAGACGACATTGGCCGTGACGCCCAGGGACTGACTATTGATGGAGGCCGCGAGTTCATCCAGGGTATCGTTCCCGGGCGCAACCATGATGGTCGCGGCACTGCCGCTGCCTACTGTGATCTGGAAGCTGGTGCCGTCGGTCAGGGTTGAGGAGCTGCTCGTCTGCGCAGCGCTGTACCAGGAACCCGTAACCGCAAGCTTATTAATGGTGATGAGGTGGCCGCTCGAAGGGGTGCCGGGCACTGCGCTTGCAGTCAGCAGGCTGCTATTGGTCGAGGTCGCCACTGCAGAGGTAAGAACGCCTGTTGGATCTTGAAGGGTGCTCAAGTCGTTGCTGAGATTGGAGGATTCCGTCTGCAGCTGGTTGAGAGCTGAGGTTTCATTGGAAAATGTGGTCTGCTGTGCTTGCCAAGCGCGTTCCGGGGCCCGATCCGCATAGAGGATTGCATTCACCGCTGAGGTGACGTCGATGCCAGTGGACCCGCCAAGGGCCGAAAGGACGGAGTTGAGTGTGGACGTAGTTCCCATATGAGACAAACCTCATTGTTGGCTGGCAGGAAAAAGCGGGCGGCTGTCAAGCTACGCAACAGCCGCCCAATGGACTATTGCAGCAGTTTGAGGACCGTTTCGGCCTGCTGATTTGCCTGCTGAAGAGCCGAGATGCCGGTCTGCTGCAGGATGCTGTACTTGGTGTCGTTAGCCACGACCGTACTGATATCGGCTGAGGTGATGTTGCTCGAAGCGCTGACCAGATTTTGGGACTCATCCGTATCAACGGTAGAGGCTGACTGCAACTGCTCGACAGCTGCACCGAGCGTGCCGCGTTCGGCCGAAACGGTGGAGATTGCCGCAGTAATCGCGGTTAGCGCGCTGGCTGCGGAAGCAGAGGAGGTCAAGGTGGAAGCATTGAGGCCGAGAATAGTGGTACTGACACCGGCCACCGTAGCACCGATGCTGACCGTACCATTAGCTGTTCCATCGCTGGTGAAAGCGGAGACAGTGGAACCGAACACGGCAGTGCCATTGAAGTTGGTGGAGGTGCTGATGTTACCGATCTGCTTGAGGAGTGCCTGAAATTCGTTGTCGATGGCGGAGGCTTGCGAGCCGCTAAGGCCCGTGTTGGCCGCTTCGGTAGCGAGCGTTACAGAGCGATTGAGAAGAGCGGTGACCTGTGCCAAGGCACCGTCTGCGGTCTGAAGGGAACCCACTGCATTCGTCGCGTTGAGTGAGCTCTGGTTGAGCGCGGCCACGTTCGCATTCAAACCATCTGATATAGCGAGGCCGGCGGCATCGTCGGAACCGGAGTTGATGCGAGAACCGGAAGAGAGCTGCTGCAGACTTTTGTTCGCAGCGGCGGTTGTGATGGAGAGTTGATTTTCTGCCTGCAGAGCAGGAACGTTATTCAGGATGCTAAGTGACATGTGTTACTCCTTTGAGTTTTCGACTTCTAAGCTTGATTTGCCACTTCTGAGCATCGCTCTCTGAGGGCAGGTCATTCGTGCTGCAATACGTTTATCGGCGGATAGGGCATTTCCGTTCAGAGCAACTCCACTTTTTCTTCGCCCTTTTGAAGATTTTTTGATTGTCCGTAGTCGTCCTCATTCAAGGCTCATCGAGAGTGCGGCGGCAGACATTTCTCGCCAGGTTTTATAAGAATGCGGCGATTATGAGGATTAGGGGCCCAGAAACCGGACTTTTGCAATGGCATTCGGCTTGCAGTCAGTACAGCGAACGAATCTGACCTATGAGCAGACGACAAATCGATCGAGGCACCTTATTAGGAATGCTCCTCGCCACTGCGGGCGTCATTGCGGGCCTGCGGCTGGATGGAGGAACGCTGAGCCAGATTGTCCAGCCTACTGCTGTGCTCATCGTGCTGGGCGGCACTCTGGGAGCGGTGATGATTCAATTTCCGTTATCCGCTTTGCTCGATGCGGCAAAGGCGCTGCGCTACACCTTCTTCGAGATGCCCGTTGTTGCTTCGGAACGAGTTGAACAGCTGGCGGGCTACTGTTCGCGCGCTCGACGGCTGGGTATGCTGTCGCTCGATGCCGAGTTGGATGACATTGAGGATCCCTTCCTTCAAAGAGCGCTCACGCTTGCGGTGGATGGGGTCGATCTTGGCGAACTCAGGGTGATTCTGGAACTCGACCTTCTACAACGGGAGGAGCGGGAGGAACAAAGCCCTAAAGTTCTGGAGGCGGCCGGTGGTTTTTCTCCCACGCTCGGAATCGTCGGTGCTGTGCTCGGACTCATCCAGGTCATGCAGCACCTGGACAATCTCGGCGACATTGGACGTGGAATCGCCGTTGCTTTTGTCTCGACGTTTTATGGCATCGGCCTGGCCAATCTCCTGCTGTTTCCGTTGGCCGGCAAACTTCGCATTCGCTTGCGGGAACGCCAGATGCTGCGCGAGATGACGCTCGAGACCATGATTGCTCTCCTGGAAGGACTCAGCGCGGCGGCTCTCAGACAACGGCTTGAGCCCTACCTGGTTGCACGTTCCGTGAAAACGCGGCCGCTGGTTCTGCCAGAGTTGATCTCCCGGTGAGCCAAACACACCAAAGAACGGTTAGACGGAGAGCGCATCCTCTTCCGCCGCCCGATCGCTGGCTCTTGTCCTACGCCGACTTTGTGACGCTGCTGCTGGCTGTCTTTATCGTTCTTCTGGCCTCTGTCTGGCACCGCTCGCAGCCGCTCGTGGCGGCCAGTCACTTCAGCGTCAACAAGTTAGCCGCAGAAGATGCTAAGCCTGCAGCCTCCAGTCTGGCCTCGTCTCTGCCCAAGGTTCAGTCGCCTGCCGACGCGGACAACGCAGTTCCGCCTCAGGTTGACTCCGCGGAACTGCTGCGCGAGCTTAGAGCTCTCCTGGGAGGGGCAATCGATCGGAAAGAGATTGTTCTACAGCAGACTCCGGAAGGCTTGGTCGTCAGCTTACGAGAGCTGGGCTCCTTCCAGTCCGGCGAAGCGACACTGCTGCCGGGAGCCGCGGATAAACTTCGCAGCACAGCAAAGGTGCTGATGCAGCACAGCGTAAACCTCCGGGTCGAGGGTCACTCGGACAACCAACCGATTCATACAGGCAATTTCGACTCCAACTGGCAGCTATCGACGGCACGGGCAATGAGCGTCCTGCGCCTGCTCCTGGATGAAGTGGGTTTTCCACCGGAAAGAGCCTCCGTCGCCGGGTACGGGCCCTACCACCCTATTGCGGACAACACCACCGCCGAAGGACGACGGATGAATCGCAGGGTTGATCTAGTCGTGATTGCTTCACAAGCTAGGGATCAGGCCAGGAAAGATGTTAGCGTCGAGGCCACCCGCTAATCAGAACGCTTTGCCTTCCAAGCGACTCTCGGAATGAGCTATATCGACAGGATGACTCACGATGCAGGTGCGCTTTCTTAATCTCGACTGGAGCGAAGACCGGCGGATAACTTTTTTAAACGTGAACCGGCATCTCACCAATCCTGTTCGGGTGGCCGCGACCGACGGTTCTGCTTACTCCAGGCAAGATCTTCGCGACGTTCACGTTCTCGCCAACGAGATGCCCGGCTACACCGACGGAGCGATCGGCTGCGCCCTATCGCATTTGGGTGAGTGGGAACTGGCCAGCAAGACAAACTCTGTTCTTACGCTGGCCGAGGATGATGCCATTCTGCACCACCAATTTGAGCCGCTGGCTGAAGCCGTCCTGGCTTCCCTGCCCGCAGACTGGGACATTACCCAATGGGGTTGGAACTTTGACTCCATCCTTGCCTTCGATCTTTTGCCCGGGGTCTCTCCCTGCGTCGGGGTCTTCGACCAGGCCAGCCTGCGGGCAAACACGGCTGCCTTCCAGAACCTGCCGCTGCGTCCGACGACCTATCGCCTGCAACGTTCCCTGGGTACGCTTTGCCAGTCGGTGTCGCCGCGTGGCGCCGCCAAGCTGTTGAAACACTGCCTCCCCATTCGCCCGATGGACGCGTTCTATCCGATCCTGAACCGCATCCTGCCGAACACCGGGATCGACAGCATGATGAATGAACTGTACCCACGCATCAACGCTTATGTTTGTCTGCCGCCGCTCGCGATTACCCGCAACGAGCACGCTCATTCCACGGTCCAGAAATCCATACCGGCGGAGCATGCGGAGGTTCCAGCCATGTCGCGCTAAGCGCCCAGCTTTGACACGCGGGCCGCTACTTTCTTAAAGACTTACTCCTGAAGCCAACTCTGCTACACCTCAACGTAGCAAAGCAGCAAGATCCTGCCCATACATCGAACGTGAGCGCGCGTACAACCATCGTGCAGTACAGCTTCGCCGTTTGCTGCGTTACGCTTTGCTCAGCTATGACGTATTCCGAGCAGTTTGAGTCTCGCGGGAGCCATGCTCCACCTTTTGCCTCTCTTCCGTCCAGGCCTGTCCGCCCCGTCGAGGAGGATTTCCTGGTCCGTCCCCGAATACACGTGGTGAAGACGCGTATCCCGGGCTGCTTTGAGTTGCGTCCTACGGTGACCCGCGACGCCCGCGGCTTCTTCGCCAAGGTGTTTCATCGTCCACTTTGGCAGGATCTCGGTCTGCGCACCGATTTTGCGGAGGAGTACTCGACATATTCGCTGCCTTGGACCCTTCGCGGCCTGCACTTTCAGACGCCGCCCATGGAGCATGACAAGGTCGTACTTTGCCTGCGCGGAAATGCCTTCGACGTAGCCGTCGATCTGCGCAGAGGATCTCCTACTTATGGAGAGCACATCTCCGTCAATCTCAGCAGCATGCAGTCCAACGCGCTTTACCTTCCGGCTGGCGTGGCACATGGCTTTTGCGTTACCGGCGATGAGGCCCTGCTTTACTACAAGCTTACCTCCGTCTACGCGCCAGAGCAGGATACCGGGATTCGCTGGGATTCTGCGGGGATCGCTTGGCCGATCACCGATCCGATTCTCTCTGAACGCGATCGCGAACTACCCACGCTGGACGCGTACGAGAGTCCTTTTGCCTTCTGAGAGATCGCCTCCTATCCAGCGCCGGAGAGCGCTCCTGACCGGAGGCACGGGATTTGTCGGATCCAACCTTGTCAAGGCGTTGCTCGCCGCGGACTGGGAGGTTCATCTGCTTGTGCGTCCCTGTGCGCACTGCCATCTACGTGAAGTCCGTACGTATCTCTATCAAGGAGAGATCGCAGATGTGATCTCTGCGGTGCAGCGGAGCCAGCCGGAGGTCGTCTTCCATCTTGCCTCGCTTTTCCTTGCCCACCATACGCCGGAGCAAGTGCTTCCACTGTTCCAATCGAACGTCCTGCTTGGAACCCAGTTGCTCGAAGCGATGCGGATTGCCGGCGTGCACTCGCTGATCAACACGGGTACCGGCTGGCAGTACTTCGAACGCGATACCTACGCTCCCGTTAATCTTTACGCCGCGACAAAACAAGCCTTTGAGGACGTGCTCGCCTACTATGTCGAAGCCGCGGGTGTGCGATCCATAACCCTGTCGCTCTTTGATACGTATGGTCGCGGAGACCCCAGAAAGAAGCTGTTGCCCTCGCTGCTGAACTGCCTGGAGACCGGGGACGTTCTCGAGATGAGCCCCGGCGATCAGATTCTCGACCTGCTTCACATCGACGATCTCTGCGCCGCGTATCTGCAGGCTGCGCAACTGGTGCGCGATCCTGAGCGCGCCCCGGCGGCCATCTATGCCGTCAGCGGAGGACAACGGCGCACTCTCCGTGAGATTGCCGGCCTCCTCGAGCAGGCGGCCGGCCGGCCGCTACGGGTGTTATGGGGAGCAAGACCTTATCGCGATCGTGAAGTCATGCAGCCCTGGCGTGGAACGCCTTTGCCCGGCTGGACTTCGCGCATCGATCTCCGCGACGGAATACATAGTTTGCTCGAAGAGAGAGGACTCTTAAGAACACGTTCCTTGGAACTTGAGACGACTCGGTATTAGAAACCGATCTAA
>CALMVK010000304.1 GCA_937873145.1 uncultured Granulicella sp.
TAGCCCATGCGCGCCACCAGATCACTCACAGGAACTCCCGCATAGGCCACCGCATACTCATGCGGATGGGCAAAGATATTCATCAATGTAATCAGGCCGCCATGGCTCCAGCCCACAATGCCGACGCGCTTCGGATCTATCCAGCTATATCGTTGCTGCATAAACTTCATGCCCTGGTAGACATCGTCCACCTCCAGCCCGCCATAATCCATCTCTTCATACAAGCCTCGTCCATATCCGGTGCTGCCACGATAATCCGTTGCCACCACCGTGTAGCCCTGTTCCACTAGCTCGCGAACAAGGTGGGCGTCGATCGTCGTATCCAGACTGGCGTGCACCCCCTGATGCACAAACACAATCAGCGGCTGCTTCTTCGAGCGGTCCAGCTTTCTCGGAATAAAAGTGTAAAGGTGTAATAAAATAGGGTTTGTCGCACCCGGAGTCTTCTTATTGCGTGGATGAGCTACCGGCTGTGCGGTATATTCACACTTATCTATCTCCGCGACATCGCCTAGCTTCTGATACCACATCAGATCGTCCATGCGCTTCAGCAACACATCCTCCGACCCGCTTCCAACCGTAGCAGCAGCTGTAGCAGGAGCGACTGCTGTCGTGGGAGTATTGCTCCGAGTAGCTGCGGTCTGCCCATCGCACCAGAGACACAACCAAAGCATTGGCAGCACAACGCCAGTCCACATTGCCGGTCGCATGCGTTGCAGCAAGGCCCGTTGATCAGGCGTCACGAGGAAAGAAAACACAGCAAGACTCCTTTGAGAGGCACACATAGATAGAATTTCTGAACTATAACTCACTGCATCGCATCGCTTAAAGGAAGAGCGTGCATTGGATACCGCGTCTAGAAGAGAAAATAAGATCTATCTCAATTAGAAATTTATCTGGATTTGCAGATCATCGATGCGCCTTCATTGATTTCAACCTGTTACGCCGCTCACCATACGCCTGCTGGCCCTCACCATGAACAATGTGTTCGGCGCAAAGAACATAAGCATGGTCATGCAAATGTAGTGAGACCATAGAAAGCAATTACGCTCTTCAGCGCTAATCCCTTATTCCACAATCAGCCTATGTCAAGCCGGAAGCAGCGATGCTATGTCTTGTCAGCCATCTCGCTCACTTTACTGGGAATGACGTTATCTTTACCTGATAGTAGGTGGTAACCCGTTGTTTTGCATTTTCCCATGCCTTGTCCCATTGATCCGCAGGCATTTCTGTTGGCAAGTCGCAGGATTCCCCTTCGGCGCAAATTACGCGTTCTAAACCGAAGGCAGTCGGCCAACGAACATCATAATGAATATTGTTTTTCGCACGCTCTGCAAGAAGCAAACCAGATTCAACAGATTTTCTAACTAAATCTGGGTTTGCCTTCAGAAAACCATTGAACTTGTCGGTCATCGTTGCGCCATTAATCAAAAATGCGCGCAGGAACAACTTGTCTTTATTCGCAATCTCATCACGGCCGGATTCGGAGCCGAACCGTAAAGCGTCGTACCATCCAAGTGCAGCATTCAGACTCACAACAATCAATGCTTTCTCAATTCCGTCTTTCGGAACATAGTAGACGCCAAGAATATCCATGTTCTCCAAAGGAGTTCGAGCCAGTGGTTGCATCTCAAATTGCGTAAGGATTGCGTCCAAGTCTTTCCTTGCAGTAAAATCTCCCGCGCGTACCTCCTTGATAGTTTTCCACAATGCTGCGCTTCTCACTTGCCAGGGTTGTTTTGGAATTTCGACATTAGTCCTCGGACCAGAAAGAGATACTCCGGGAGGATTGACATCCTTCGATTGAGCACAAGCCATCGCTACCGGCAAATAAAGAATTAAGAATAAGAGCTTTACATACCTCATAAGCCTCCTCGTGCTTCTACCATCTTCAATCGGCAAACCTTGTATCCAGCGCGAACCCTTACTCCCCGCGATACCCCAAGATCGGCTTCTGCCCGGCCGGAATCGGCGACTCATATGTCTTGCCCGCAAGCTTCTTCGCAAGATCCGCCTTGGCCGCAAGTACCAGTTGTGGCTCCGTCAACAGATCCGCCGCCGTCAGTGCCAGCGTCTTCGCCGCAATCACCATACCGGCCTGCCCAATGCTCATGCCGGCCGAAGCCGTGGCCTGCCATGTATGCGCAGCCACGCCCGGAATAAACGTCGCCGCGCCAAAGCCGATCGTCGGCACCGTCCAACTCACGTCGCCCACATCGGTCGAAGCCATCGGTGCGTTCGGATCGAAAGGCCGCAGCGGCTGAACCGTCTGCGTCAGGCCCAGATTCATAGCAGTATCTGATGGCAGCGTCTCCTGCAGCGTAAGTGTAAACTCCTTCTGCGATGCGTTCAACGTAAAGCCACCTACCTCTTCGAGATTCTTCTGCGCCTCTATCGCCAGCGCATCGTTGCCGATGATGTTCGCATCGCTTCCAATATTGCGCACCTACATCTTAGTATCGGTCATCTGCGCAGCGCCTTGCGCAATCTTGTTTATCCACGCCCACACTGCGTTCAGCGTCGCTGAAGATGGACTACGCGCCATCAAGCCCATCTTCGCCAGATCCGGCACCACATTCGGCGCAGCGCCTCCCTTGCTGATCACATTGTGCACACGCGTATTGCTCGGCACATGCTTGCGCATAAACTCCAGACCATTGCCCATCAGCATCACGGCATCGAGCGCAGAGCGCCCCCCGGTCTGGAGCCATCGCCGCATGCGAAGCCACCCCATGAAACGTAAACTTCGCCGAAGTCACAGCTAGCATCCCACCATTGATCACGCTGTTGCGATCCAAGGGATGCCAGTGCAGCACCACATCCACATCCTTGAACAGCCCGTCGCGCACCATGTACACTTTGCCAGATCCGCACTCCTCGGCCGGCGTTCCGTAGTATCGCAGCGTCCCCGCCACATGGTTCTTCACCATGTACTCCTTCACCGAGACCGCCGCCAGCGCCGCATCCGCGCCCAGCAGATTATGTCCACAGCCATGTCCCGCGGCTCCGCTCACGACTGGGTCGCGTTGCGCCACGGTCTGCTGAGACAAGCCAGGCAGCGCATCGAACTCACCCAAAATCGCAATCACCGGCTTACCCTGGCCATAACTCGCAATAAAGCCGCTAGGCTCATCTGCCCCGCCGGTTTGTATCTTAAATCCAGCGTCCTTCAATTGCATCTCGAGCAAACTGGAACTCTTGTTCTCGTGATACCCCAATTCGGCATAGTCCCAGATCTGCTTTGAAACCTGGACATAATTCGGTGCATGCACGTCTACAATTTTTTCCAGTTGCGAATGATTACTCATCTGCGCGCTCGTAGGCGACATACAAAGAAACAACGCAAACGCTGCAGTCAAGCCAAAGCCCATCTAGCAATCTATACATCTTCGTCATTTGGCGACTCCTCATTTCCTGCCATGGCCGGCTGAACACCCATCGCGCTGCCGTTCAGGAATATTGACAGAATATAAATTCGATATTACAACCGAAGCACGGAATAAAAGCCATCCTTCTTGAGAAAGTAGGGGCCACCGCAGCAGGCGCTCTCAAGCGAAGTAACTATGGCTAAAGCCCTACTACCTTTGTATCATTTACGAAAGAAATACTCGTTCACTTTGCCTTCTTGCTGTACTGACAGCCGATTAGCACATTAAGCGCAAATTATCTTTTGCCCAAACTCATCCGATAGCTCGTACTTCTGGCGAAGCCAGAATCCCCGCATTACCTCTTATCATCCGCACAATCCACAGCCCCATTCAATCCAGCAAATGAACTCGATCCACCCTCCACCAGTCCGACCGCGTCACTCCATCCTCCATAGGGGACCATCCATGCGACCGATCCTTGCCTGCACCTTCCTGCTCGCCGTCTCCGCCCATGCCCTCGACACCGGCAGCGCCACCTCGCTCAGCGGCTACACCCCCGAGCACTCCTCCGCCGAAGTCCAGTGGGAGCAGAAGTTCCGCGCCCTGCCCGAGCCCACG
>CALMVK010000305.1:0-3333 GCA_937873145.1 uncultured Granulicella sp.
TGGCGGTCGGCTCCGGTGCCGCGCTCGAGCATGGTGTGGATGTATTCGATCTCCTTGCGGCAGCCTAGCTCGTCGAGGACGTCGTCGACGAAGGCGAGGTACTCGAGGATGAGGTCGCGGACGGGGACTTCGATCTGCTTGCCGAAGTCGATCATCTTGCCGTCGATGCCGTAGCGGACGGCGCGGAACTTGTTTTCCATCAAGAGCGGGCGCGCGTACTGGCGGTAGTCGACGTTGCGCGAGTGGAGGTGCCAGAGCTTGCAGGCGGTGGCCTGGATGAGGGCGGCGATGGCGATCGACTCCTGGGCGCGGAGGGGGATGTCGCAGGCGCGGACCTCGACGGTGGAGAAGAAGGGGTGCGGGCGGATGTCCCACCAGATTTTCTTGGCGTTGTCGATGCAGTTGGTTTTGACGAGCAGGTTGACGTAGTCCTCGAAGTCCGAGTAGCTGGCGAAATAGTCGGGGAGGTTGGTGCGGGGAAAGTGCTCGAAGACCTTGGCGCGGTAGCTTTTGTAGCCGGTCTCCATGCCGAGCCAGAAGGGGGAGTTGGTGGAGAGGGCGAGGATGTGGGGGAGGAAGTAGCGGAGCGAGTTCATGATGCGGATGGCGGACTCTTTGTCCTCGATGCCGATGTGGACGTGGAGGCCGAAGATGAGGTTTGAGCGGGCGACGAGCTGGAGGTCTTCGACGACCTGGTCGTAGCGGGGGTCGGGGTAGATCTCCTGCGAGCGCCAGTCGGCGAAGGGGTGGGTGGCTCCGGCGACGAGCATGAGGCCGTTTTCTTCGGCGAGCCGGATCATGTTGCGGCGGAGGTCGAAGAGGTCTTCCTGGGCGTGCTGGATGTTCTGGCAGATGCGGGTGCCGACCTCGATGACGGACTGGTGCAGCTCGGCCTTGACGCGCTCTTCGAGGCGGATCTTGCCCTGCGCGAGCATCTCGGTGGCGATGTGCGAGCGGAGGTCGCGGGTGTGGGGGTCGACGGTTTGGTACTCCTCCTCGATGCCGAGGGTGAAGGTGGGTCGCATGGGGCTCCGTACTACTTCTTGGCTGTTTTCTTTGCGACGGTTTTGGGCTTCTTCGCGGAGGCGCTGGTGGCTTTGGGTGTGTTGTTGAGCAGGGCGGCCCAACGAAGTTCGGGGGCTATGGGCTTTTGGGCGCGCTGGATGGCGAGGCGGGCTACGGCGTCGACGATCCACTCGAAGTTGGCGGGGCCGACGGAGTGGAGGTCGGCGTCAGGAGCGGGGTTCATGAAGTCGATGGCGTAGGGGATGCCGTTTTCAACGGCGAACTCAACGGTGTTGAGGTCGTAACCGAGCGCCTTACAGAGGGTTAGGGCGTCGGCTTTGACGCGCTTGAGGAGCTTGGGGTCGTACTTGGGTGGGTCCTGGAGATAGCGCTCGGCGTGCGGGCGGCGGGGGTCGTAGGGCATGATGTGGACTTCAGACTGGCCGACGACGTAGCAACGGAAGTACTCCTTGAAGTCGACTGCGGCTTGGAGGGTCATGCAGAGGTCGCGGGTCTGGTCGTAGGCGCTGAAGAACTCGTCCGCGTTGTGGACGTGGAAGACATCGCGCCAGCCGCCTCCGTCGTGGGGTTTGAGAAAGGCGGGAAATTTTACGTAGTCGAAGATGGCTTGCCAGTCGAGCGGGAACTGGAGGTTGCGGCAGGACTGGGCGGCGATCTGGGGCGGGAAGCATTTGTGCGGCAGAAGCGCGGTGCGGGGGACGGCGACGCCGAGCTTGGCGGCAAGAGCGTAGTTGAAGAATTTGTCATCGGCCGACCACCAGAAGGGGTTGTTGATGACCTGGGTGCCGGTCAGTGCGGCGTTCTTGAGGTAGGCCCGGTAGAAGGGCATGTCGTGCGAGATGCGGTCGACGATGACGGCATAACCGGAGGGCTGGTCCATCTGAATGGCGCCGAGTAGGACGAACTCGGCGCGGATGCCGTCGACCTGCATGGAGTTGACGCGCTCCACCAAGGCGCCGGGGAAGGTGTTTTCCTGGCCGAACAGGACGCCGATCTTCTTCATGTCTTGCCTCTTTCTTTGGTGCAGTCGTTACGCGTAGACCTTCAACATCTCGCTACCAAGGCCAGTCGTGGCCAGTGTCCCCGCCCCAGACGTAGAGGCGGACGGGGAGGCGCTGGTCGCGCAGGATGCGGGCGAGCCGTTCGTTTGCAACTGGCCGAAGTCGAGTTTGTGCTCGACGGCGGCGACCATGCCGTGGTCTTCGAAGTCGAAGAAGTGGCCGCAGGAGGTGGGGAATACGATGGCAGGCAGGCCTTCGTGGCCGTAGACGAGCATCTCCATGTCGCGCCCGAGCGCGGGCGAGAACCACCGGTAGTAGTCGCGCTTCATGCGATTTCCTTGCGCTGAACCAAAATCCTGTGCCTCCGAGGGGCCTGCTAGTCTGGCTAAAGTGTGTGAGGTTACTTTAGCGTAACGGAGGACCTTTCTGGCTTGAAGACGCGTTTGCCCCTTCCTGCTGCATGGCAGCTCAGCCCTGCCCGGGGCTTGGGAGCGGCGGTAAATGGGACGGAGACGGTGGGCGATCAAGGGCCGCCCAGCTTTACGGCGCTTCCCTGGCCTGCCGGCGCGGAATTGGAGCGGCTTGAAAACTTCCATTTCCATTCAAAAATCTTGCCGGAGGATCGAACAATTTCCGTACATCTGCCGATAGAGTATGCGAGAGAGCCGGAACGTCGGTTTCCAGTGCTGTATCTGCAGGACGGGCAGAATTTGTTCGACAACCGGACGGCGTACGTTCCGGGTCATACGTGGCGCGCAGGGACGACCGCGGACAGCATGGCGGCAACAGGCGCTGCGGAGTCGTTGATCCTGGTCGGGATAGGCAACACCGGACTGCGGCGCATGGCCGAGTACACGCCGACGCGAGATGCGCGGATGGGAGGAGGCGAGGGAGACCGATATGGGCGGCTGCTGGTTGAGGAGCTGAAGCCGTGGGTAGATGCGCGCTACCGGACCGAGCCGGAGGCGGCGCGGACGGGGTTGGGCGGGTCGTCGCTGGGCGGACTGATCAGCTTGTATCTGGGGCTCAAGTACCCGGACGTGTTTACGCGGCTGGCGGTGCTCTCGCCGAGTCTTTGGTGGGATCAACGGAGCATTCTGGCGTATGTCGCGGAGGCGGCGCGGCCAAAGCCGCCGCTGCGGATCTGGCTGGACATCGGGACGGCCGAGGGTTTGCAGCATGTACAGGACACGGAACTGCTGGCGGAGAGGCTGGTGGGGCTTGGCTGGCGCGAGGGCAAGGATCTGGCAGTAACGATGGTCGAGGGCGGTCTGCATACGGAGGATGCATGGGCGGACCGGCTGGA
>CALMVK010000305.1:3433-6662 GCA_937873145.1 uncultured Granulicella sp.
AAGGGATGTATCTGGGAGCAAGTTGTACGCGAGTGGGCCTAGGGTGATTGCGGATTGACTCCATTTCGCCCATACTTATAAGGTTGGAGTTTTGTTCGTCCGTGCTGCGGTCTGCTGACCTTGTTCTCTAGCTGCGGACCTTCTCCAAACGCATTTTTTGAGAGGTTTTCTGTGTTAATGATTCGTCTGGCGCGCGTAGGCGCCCGTAAGCAGCCGCACTATCGCATCGTTGTGATCGAGAAGGATCGTGCCCGCAATGGACGTTCGATCGAGGTCGTAGGCACGTACAATCCACGCACCACGCCGGCGACGGTCATCCTGAAACGCGAGCGGATTGACTACTGGACCGGCAACGGTGCGCAGTTGTCTGAACGTGTGGGTAAATTGGTGGCAAGCGCCCCCCAGACGCCTGCAGGAACCCCGGCTGGCAGCGAGTCCGGGAGCTTGGCAGCAGCCTAGTAGTAACCTTCCTGAATCTTGTCAGGTTACTCCTTTTTGTGCCTAAAGATAGGATTCGACGCACCTTGCAGGGAAACATTGAGTCGCATCGGCTGACGTAAACTCGTCGTAGCTGGAGTGCTTATGGCACTCCAGCTACGAAGAAGAAGTATGTGGCAGAGACTGGTTTAGAAGCACAGACCATCACGAACGGTCCCTGTCCTTGATCGCAAGACCTTCACGCTAGATGAGGGCTTGGATCTGAGCAAGCATACGAGTCGAATATTCTCCCAAGGGGCAGGCAAGATGGCGGATGGAGCAAAGCTGGATGTGCTGACCAGATCGATGGTGGAATTAGTCAACATCATGGCTCGGGCACTGGTTGAAAGTCCGGATGAGGTAACAGTGCGGGGGACTGCGGAGCGGGACGGAACGCTGCTTTTGCTGAGCGTTGCACCTGCGGATTTGGGTAAGGTGATCGGCAAGCAAGGCCGTACGGCGCGTTCGATGCGAACGATTTTGAGTGCGGCGAGCATGAAGGCTCAGCACCGTTTTTTGCTGGACATTCAGCGGGTGGACGATTCGCAATCCGCCGGCTAGGCGAATGCTTGCCGGGATGCTGGAGGCACGGAGATACCGGGGCTTGAAACCAACACGTGGACCACGCTTGCGGTGCTGCTCCGTCCCCAGGGACGAAAGGGTGAGCTGCTGGCAGAGTTATTGACCGATTTTCCCGAGCGATTCACCGATGAGGCGCGTGTTTTTTTGGCTAAACCGGGCTTTACCGGCGTGGAGGCAGAGGCCCAGGCCATGAAGGTACTGGGCCACTGGCTGCCGACGGGTCGCAACCAGGGCCGAGTCGTGCTGCACTTCGCAGAGGTGGACTCGATCTCGGCGGCGGAGCAGCTGGCGGGTCTTGAGGTGCTGGTGCCGGAGTCGGAGCGCGTGGAGCTCGAGGATGACGCCGAGTACGTCAGCGATCTGGTAGGCTGCGCGGTGTTTGACGGGACGACCTTCGTGGGCGAGGTGACCGGGGTGGAGTTTGCCATGACGCCGGACGGAGCGCGGCGGCTGACGGATGCGGCCCCTCTACTAACGGTCGAGGCAGCAAAGGGCGATGAGGTGCTGATCCCCTACGTGAAGACGTTTTTGGTGGCACTCAATCCGGAGCGCAAGCGGATCGACATGGCTTTGCCGGAGGGTCTGGTGGAGCTGAATCGTGTCCGGCGGGACGAGCCGGCGTGATGCGCTTTGAGCTGGTGACGATTTTTCCAGAGTTCTTCCACAGTATTTTGGATCATGGCGTGCTCCACCGGGCCTTGCAGGCCGGGCTGGTCGAGGTCCAGACTCAGGACCTGCGCAGCTTCACGCACGATCGTCACCGCACGGTGGATGACCGGCCGTTTGGGGGCGGCGAGGGGATGGTGCTTAAGCCGGAGCCCATCTTCGCGTGCCTGGAGACGTTGGGGTTGGCGCCGCTTAGTGAGCGGAGCGCAGCGCGGGAGTCAGTGGTGCTGTTGTCGGCGCAGGGCAGGCGGTTTACGCAGACGGTGGCGGCGGAGCTGGCGGCGCTCGACCGGGTGGTGCTGGTGTGTGGACGGTATGAGGGCGTGGACGAACGGGTGAACGAGTTGCTGTGCGATCGCGAGCTCTCGGTGGGCGATTACGTGCTTTCGGGTGGCGAGCTGGCGGCAGCGGTGATTGTGGATACGGTGGTGCGGCTGCTGCCGGGGGTGCTGGGCAATCCGGATTCGGCGCGCTTTGAGAGCTTTGGCGCGGACGACCCGGGGGCTGCGCATGCTCGTGGAGCGGTGCCTCCGGCGACGCACGGAGCGGGGGGTCTGCTCGACTACCCGCACTACACACGGCCGGCAAACTTTCGCGGTCACACGATTCCGGAGGCGCTGGTGAGCGGCGATCATGCGGAGATTCGCAGGTGGCGGCGGCGGCAATCGCTT
This sequence comes from uncultured Granulicella sp., assembly GCA_937873145.1. Classification (GTDB taxonomy): domain Bacteria; phylum Acidobacteriota; class Terriglobia; order Terriglobales; family Acidobacteriaceae; genus Edaphobacter. The sequence continues at coordinate 5,830 of CALMVK010000305.1, forward strand.
GAGAAGACGTGGCGGAACCGGCCGGACCTGCTGGAGCGTGCGACGCTTACAGCGGAGGACCAGGCATATCTCAAGAGGCTGCAAACCGACATAAAGTAACGGCTGCCACCTATTTTCGTTGTATACTGAAGACTCGATTTTTGAACAGGAAAGCAGTCATGTCCATCCATCCGATTATGCAGAAACTGGCCGCCAAGCATGCGCGGACCGATCTCCCCGCGTTTGCACCCGGCGATACCGTTCGGGTCCAAGTAAAGATTAAGGAAGGCGAGAAGGAGCGGCTCCAGGCGTTTGAGGGCATGGTCATCGCCTACCGCCGTGGAGCGCAGGGAACCTTTACCGTGCGCAAGATGAGCTTTGGCCAGGGCGTCGAGCGCATCTTCCCCTTCAACTCGAAGGTGGTCGACAAGGTTGAGAAGATTCGTTCCTACCAGGTGCGGCGTGCGAAGCTCTTCTATCTGCGCGGTCTGCGCGGCAAGGCGGCTCGTCTGCGCGAGGTGGAACGCGTAGTGGCGAAGCCTGTTGCCTCCGCAAAGTAATTGTCGCCTGTCTTCCACAACTGCCACGGCCTGCGGGTCGTGGCTTTTTTTGTAAGCTTTAGCCGCTGTAAACTGAACCTGCATGGGTGCACTCTTTCGTTTCCCAAATCCGAACAAGCTGCCGTCATCGGTGCTGAAACAGCAGTGTCTACGGCTGGTGGTGTGCAGCGACGCTCCGGAGCAGGCACTGCGGCATCGCGGCGCGACGGTGATTGCCGGGGTGGATGAGGTTGGGCGCGGTGCGCTGTTTGGGCCGGTGGTGGCAGCGGCCGTCGTGCTGCCGACGCGCCTGGC
>CALMVK010000305.1:6762-11297 GCA_937873145.1 uncultured Granulicella sp.
CGGCGCAGCTTTGCTCCGGTACGGGCGGCCGATCCGGATGCGGCGCTCGAGGCCGAGTTGGAGTCGGGCGAGCTGTTCCTCGATGATGCGGAGCTGAGCGAACAGCCGGACGGGAGCGCAACTTGGGCTTGAGACTGCTGCTCGTGGTGGCGCATCCGGATGACGAGTGCTTTGCCTTTGGCGGCGCGCTGGCGTTGGCTGCGGAGCGTGGCATCGAGACATACGTGATCTGCCTGACCGATGGACAGGCGGCGACCCATCGCGGTGCCGCCCTCTCCGGCGAGGACCTGGGACGCATGCGGCGGCAGGAGTTTGCGGAATCCTGCGCGGTGCTGGGGGTGAGCCGTCATGAGCTTTGGGATTTCGCGGATGCACGGCTGGAGTTTGCGGATTTTTCCACGACTGCGGCGCGGCTGGTGGCGGCGATGCGTGCCTTCCGGCCGCAGATCGTGCTGACGTTCGGTGCCGATGGCGGGTTGAACACGCACCCGGACCACACGATGACGTCGATGTTTACGACGGCGGCGTTCCATTGGGCGGCTTCGGGGAAGCGCTTTCCGGAGCTTGGGCCGGTGCATGCGGGTGAGCGTCTGTATCTGCTGACGACGAGCTACTTTGCGGAGGGACGGCCGGCTCCGCTGCCTTCGCCGTGGACGGTCGCGTTCGATATCCGCAGCGTGCAGGCGCGCAAGCACGAGGCATTTATGCAGCACAGTTCGCAGCGGCCGCTGCTTGAAAGCAGTAAAGCAATGCTTGAGCAGTTTGGGCACGCGGAATACTATTTATTGGCCGCGGCAAAAGAGCCGCAGGCCGCGATAGTAGGCACGGATCTGTTTGCGGGGCTCGCGGCGAACGGATGATAGTCTGCAAAGCGCATGCATTCGACGACAACGCCTCCGTTTGACCTGGCTGCTGCTGCACGCGCCGAGATGATTCACGAAGGATTTTCCCTGGGCGAAACTCCGGGAGGCGACGCGCAGGTAGAGGCGATCCGAAGTCACCGGACGCAGGCCGAGGCGGGTGTAAAGAACCTGACTTCCCTGCCCTGGTCGTCGATCGACAACGACACCTCCCGGGATCTGGACCAGATTGAGTATGCGGAGCGCGCGGCCGATGGCGTGGGGATCCGGGTGCTGGTGGCGATTGCCGATGTAGCTGCGGCGATCCAAAAGGATACGCCGCTGGACCGCGCGGCCGCGGCGCAGACCCAAACTGTGTACACCGCAGTACACAACTTTGCCATGCTGCCGGAGGAGCTCTCTACCGATCTGACCAGCCTGAACGAAGGCCAGGTACGGCGGGTGATTGTGTGTGAGTTTACGGTCGATGCCGCGGGACTTGCGTCGGCAGCGGCGATCTATGCCGCGCTGGCCAGCAACGGGGCGCAGCTGGCGTACTCGGGCGTAGGGCCTTGGCTTGAGGAAAAGGCGGGCGCACAAGTGCCGAAGCTTGCGGGCAATCCTGCTCTGGCGGCGCAGCTTCGTTTGCAGGATGAAGCGGCGCGGCGCCTGCACAAGCAACGACTGGCCCTGGGCGCACTGGACTTCAAGCGGGTCGAGGCCGATCCGGTGGTGGTGAACGGTCAGGTACAGGCGATCGAGGCGGTGACCAGCAATCGGGCGACCGACCTGATCGCCGACTTCATGATCGCAGCCAATGAAACGATGGCGGTAATCCTGCGCCGCTCCGGGCGCAGCTGTCTGCGTCGGGTGGTGCGGTCGCCGGAGCGCTGGGGCCGGATCGTAACGCTGGTGGCAGGCAAAGGAACGACGCTGCCCGCGGCTCCGGATTCGGCGGCCCTGAACACGTTTTTGCAGGCGCAGCGTGTGGCCGATCCCGTGCACTACCCCGATCTTTCGCTGGCGATCATTAAGCTGATGGGTCCGGGAGAGTATGTGCTGGCGCGCGGCGGGGAGGACGATCAGCCCGGGCACTTTGGCCTGGCGGCGCTTGACTACACGCACTCGACCGCGCCCAACCGGCGCTACGCGGACCTGGTCACGCAGCGCATCGTCAAGGCCATGCTGGCGGGGGAGCCGGCCCCATACACGGAGGATGAGCTTGCGGCGATCGCAGAGCACCTGAACGAGCGGGACTCGGCGGCGCGGAAGGTGGAGCGGTCGATGCAGAAGCGGGTCGCGGCCGTGGCGCTGGGCGGACGCCTGGGCGAGCACTTCGAGGGAGTCGTCACCGGGGTCAACGACAAGGGGACGTTCCTGCGCGTGTTCCGGCCGCCGGTGGAAGGCAAGATCGTGCGCGGAGCCGAGGGCTTGGACGTGGGGGACACCACCACGGTAACGCTGCTGAGTACCGATCCGGTGCACGCATTTATTGACTTCGCGCGGCCCTGAGTTGGGCGTAGCATCAGCATTCATGAAACGAATCCTTGCCTTGCCTGTAACGCTGCTGCTCTTTGCGGGATGCAACAACCCGAAGACCAAGCCGACCAACGAAAACTACGTGAAGACCCTAAACGCATATTTTTTAGACCACAGCGAGTGCCTGCTCGATGGGGCGATGACGTTTCCGCTCGAGACCAGCGACCCGGCCAAGACCAGCCAGATGGATGCGCTGGCCAAGGCGCAGATCGTCGAGGCGCACAGCGAGCCGGCGATTCATGTGTCGCGGTACATTCTCACCGCGGAGGGTCGGCGTGTGGGAGCGCATCTTTGCTACGGGCACCGGGAGGTGACGGAGATTCTCTCTTCGACGCCGCCGGCGAAGGCGAACGGGTTCGTTGAGACGCAGGTGAGCTACCGCTACAAGATCGAGGATCTTCCGGTGTGGGTCAAGACTCCAGGGCTCTTTGAGCAGTTTCCGGCGATGGCGCGCGAGGCGAGCGGAGAGGCTACCGATCAGGCGACGCTGGCGGTAACAGGCGTGGGATGGTCGGTGCCGGAGAAGTGATGCGGCGTGATTCGTGGGGTGCATCGGTGGCTTTGCGATTACGAACTCAGCCCAGCCGTGCCTTGAGCAAATCCCGAGCCACCGCATCGAGCACGCCGTTGAGAAAGTGGATCGACTCCGGCGCGGCGTAGCGCCGAGCCACCTCCAGGCTTTCGTTGATCACGATGGCCGCGGGCGTCTTCGGAAAGCCCAGCATCTCCGCAATGCCGCAGCGCAGTAGATTGCGGTCGACTACCGGCATCCGCTCCAGCCGCCAATTCTGCGAGTGCTGCTCGATCAGCGCGTCGATCTCTTCACGCCGGCTGATGGCGACGCGGTACAGGTCCTCGGCAAAGCTGCGCGTGTCCTCATCGACGTCCGTCACCGACGGCCAAAACAGCTTGCGCACCTCGTCTGGCGTCTGCTTGCCGAGGTCGCCCTGGAACAGCATCTGCATACTCAGCTCGCGCGACTTCCTGCGCGTGCCCATCTAAGCCGCACCTTGCAGCTTGCGGCGAAGCGAGACCATCTCGATGGCCGCGCTGGCTGCCTCAAAACCCTTGTTGCCGGCCTTCAGTCCCGCCCGGTCGAGCGCCTGCTCGAGCGTCTCGCAGGTCAGCACGCCGAAAGAATGCGGCACGCCCGTCTCCTGCTGCGATTGCCCGATGCCGCGCGCCACCTCGGTGTAGATGGCCTCGTAATGGGCGGTCTCGCCGCGCAGCAGGCAGCCGAGCGTGACGACCGCATCTACCTTACCCAGGTTGGCGATCGTGCGCGCGGCGTTGGGGATCTCCCACGCACCCGGCACGCGGACAATCTCGATGTCCGCCTTGGCGGCCCCGCTGCGGCGCAGGCAATCGAGCGCACCCTGCAGCAGCCGGTCGGTGATGACGGTGTTCCAGCGCGTCGTGATGACGGCAAACTTCATTCCTTCGGCCGAGAGCCCGCCCTCGACCGCGTCTGGTTGCCCATGCATCGGGTTCTCCGACTGCCAGAAACCGAGCCGCAGGCCTTCCGGCAGCGCCAGCGTAAACAGCCGCGAGTTCCAGTGAGTGGCTTCGAGCTCCGTCACCTCCGCGGCCGTACTCTCTTCCGCAATCCAGCCTTTTACCGCGGTGTGCACTGTTTCGAGTTGGGTAACCTCGATCAGAATGCGCGGCTCGGCCGGTGCGCGGCCCGTCACCAACTCCAAATTTCCTAGAGGCGCGAGAAACGGCGAACCCTCGCCTTCCGCATCCTTCCATCCCTTCGCCGCCTCAAAGCCGAGAGCGGTCAGCAGGCGCGCCATCTGCGCGTAATCGTCGGCTCCACTCACCTGCTCGACGACAGTGATTCCCTTGATCATGGCTTTGATTGTATTCTCAACCAGCCTTGTACTTCTGGAGCCTGCCCATGGATGAAGTCACCGAGTACGTGCTACCGACCTATGAAACTTTGCTGCTGACGATCGACGGCGGCGGTCCGGTGGCGACCGTCACGCTGAATCGCCCCGACGTGCTGAATGCGTTGAACGCGCAGCTGCTTCACGATCTGGAGACGGTGTTTACGCTTTTGACCGCGAACGCCGCCGTCCGCGCCATCGTGATCACCGGTGCGGGACCGAAGGCCTTCGCCGCCGGAGCCGACATCGCGGAGCTTTCCGACCTCGG
>CALMVK010000306.1 GCA_937873145.1 uncultured Granulicella sp.
AACTATGAAAGACCTCGACACCACGCTCAAAGGATTCCACTTCCTCGCCTTCGCCGTCCTCATGAGCGCAAGACTCGTAAACATCGTCATGCAAAGTGCCTAACAGCGTCTAGACTAGACGCCTGGAAAACCACTGAGCAGGGAGTCGTATGGTTTCGATCAGGATCGCAGAAGGGCGAGATGCCGCCGCAATCGCGCATGTGCATGTCCAGAGCTGGCGAACGACGTATGAAGAGCTCGTGCCAAAGGAGTACCTGGCCGCCCTCAATGAGGCCGAACGGGTTCCCCTGTGGCAGGAATGGCTCACGCAGGAAATCAGTGTCTTCGTAGCCGAGGTCGAAGGCGAGGTGGTCGGCTTCGCTGCTGGAGGCCCTCTTCGAGAACCTCAGCAAACGTACGACTCGGAGCTGTACACGCTGTATCTCCTGAAAGAGGTACAAGGCTGTGGAATCGGAAAGGCTCTTCTCGGCGCGGTCGTCAAAACGCTCGCCCAGAACGGCTATAGAAGTATGCTCGTATGGGTTCTTGAGCAGAACCCAGCGGTTCACTTTTACAAAAAAGCGGGAGCGCACTCCCTGTTGAACAAGCAGATCGAGATCGGAGGCACTCAGTTGTCGGAACTGGCGCTGGGCTGGCCGGACTTAGCCGCAACAGCCAGCCGATAGTTGAGCCTCAACTTGCTTAGAGTGGAAGTAGTTCCGACGCATCCAATCCCAGCCGCTTTACCCGGAACACATGCGCCGGCTGCACGTCCGGCCGCAACGCAACATAGTTAATCCGGTCCCGCCATGGATAACTCTTGCCAGTCAGCAGATCTTCCACGATGAAGTTAACTCCGGACGGAACCCCCAGTCGCTTCAGATCCAGGTCGATCCAGCCGCCCTGCTCCGTCAAGGGATCGAGGTTGATGGCCACCAAGATCGTGTTTTCCTTACCCTCGGCATCCTGCACCGACTTCGAATACGCCATCAGGCTCGGATTGTCGACCGCGTGGAAGCACAGCGAATCGTTCGCCTGCAGCGCCGGGTTCTCTCGCCGAATCCTGTTCAGCGCGGTAATCAGCGGTACCAGCGACCCTGGCCCGTTGCGGTCGCGCTGCCGGATCTCGTACTTCTCGCTGTCCAGGTACTCTTCAGACTCCGTCTTGCCTACCGACGGCTTGCCCGGCGCGTTCTCACACAGCTCGTACGCCGGCCCATAGATCCCGTAGTTGGCGGTCAGGGTCGCCGCCAGGATCAGCCTTTGCATAAACGCCGGGCGGCCTCCGTCCTGCAGGCTCTTGTGCAGGATGTCCGGCGTATTCGGCCAGAAGTTGGGCTTGAAGAACTCGCTCACCGGAGGCTGCGTGATCTCTTCCAGATACGTCTGCAACTCCGTCTTTGTTGTCCGCCAGGTAAAGTACGTATACGACTGCGTAAACCCCGCCTTGGCCAGGGAGTACATGACGTGCGGCCTGGTAAACGCCTCCGCCAGGTAGATCGTGTCGGGATACTTCTCGCGCAGGCTGCCCAGACACCACTCCCAGAAGGGAAGCGCCTTGGTATGCGGATTGTCGACGCGGAAGATCTTCACGCCGCGCTTGATCCAGAACTCGAAGACCGAGTGTAACTCCTCCCACAGGGAGCGCCACTCCGTCGATTCGAAGTTGAGCGGATAGATGTCCTGGTACTTCTTCGGTGGATTCTCGGCGTACTGAATGCTTCCATCGGGACGCGTGATAAACCACGCCGGATGGGCTTTCACCCACGGATGATCGGGCGAGCACTGGAAGGCAATATCGAGCGCCAGCTCCATGCCGTGTGTCTGGGCTTCGGCCACCAGGCGATCGAAGTCGGCGAAGGTTCCCAGGCTCGGATGGATAGCCTTGTGTCCGCCTTCGTTGTCCGCGGTGGGCGTGGCACCGATGGCCCACGGGCTGCCCTCGTCCCCAGGCTGCGCCGTCACGGAGTTGTTCGGCCCTTTGCGAAAGGCCGTGCCGATCGGATGGATGGGCGGCATGTACAAGACGTCGAAGCCCATCGCCGCGATCTCCGGCAACTGTGCCTCCACGTCTTGAAACGTCCCGTGCTGACCCGGAATCGACGAGGCGGAGCGCGGAAAGAGCTCGTACCAGGTGGAGTAGCGGGCCCGCTCCCGATCGACCCACAGCGGCAACTCCGCCGCAGCCTTCGTCGCTAAGCTCACATCCGGGTAGCGGGCGGCCAGGGCCAGCAGCTCCGGGGCAATCGGGTCCTCATAGAGCGCGGCATCTTGGTCCGCGAGCTTCCGCAGTGAACTGACCGCTTTCGCCAGCCGCTTGGCGTCCGCACCCTTGGCGCGCTGGGCCGTCTGCTCTAGGATGAGCGCTCCCGTGCGCAGCGCCAGAGGAATATTTTGCGCCAGCTCTGCCGCATCCGGCTGCCGTGGGTCTGGCTGCGCTGCCAGCCGTTTCTTCAAGTCGCTGTCCCAGGTGTCTAGATAATCGATCCACGCCTCAACCGTAAAACTCCAGCTGCCCAGCTTGTCGACGACGAACGATGCCGACCACAGATCGTTGCCCAGCGCCCTCATCGGCACCATGCGCCAGCGCCGCTCAGACTTGGGCCGGTAGAGCAGCCGAGCTGCCAGGTGATCGTGCCCATCGGCAAAGATCGCCGCGGAGACCACAACGACCTCGCCGACGATGCGGCAGGCAGGGTATCGTCCACACTCGACCTGCGGTTCGACCCCCTCGATTACCACACGGCTGCGGCCGTCGGAAGGTTTCATCTTGGCCGGTTCTCCAGATTCGCTTTCATGGTCATGCACTTCCTGCCTTGGATATTGTCTTGTGCGCAAGAATACATCTTGTACCTGCACGCATCTATGTAGGTACAATCCATTCCCTCGGGTATGGATGCCACGCAGGTGCTCCGGGCTGTCTCTCCGGTACGCCAGGCAGCCAAGCACCGCCACGGAGAGCACGTTGAAGCAATCGAAGAGTTCCCCTCAGGATCCGCTGCACGCCCAACGCATCGAAGACTATGCCATGATTGGCGACTGCGAGACCGCCGCGCTCGTCGGCCGCAATGGCTCGATCGACTGGCTTTGCTGGCCGAGCTTCTCCGCCAACGCCTGCTTCGCCGCCCTGCTCGGCACCAAAGAGCATGGCTACTGGAAGATTTCGCCCGCAGGAGAGATTGAGAAAACCAGCCGACGGTATCTTCCCGATTCGCTGGTCGTCGAAACCACCTTTACCACCGACTCGGGTACGGTTCTTCTGCTCGATTTCATGCCTCCGCGCGGAGAAAACTCGGACATCGTCCGCATTCTTCGCTGTGTGCATGGCAAGGTGGATATGCGCATGGATCTTTCCATCCGCTTCGACTATGGGCGCACGATTCCCTGGGTCACTCATACGCCGGAGGGCCTGCGCGCCATTGCTGGGCCTGACCTGATCGTGCTGCGCACCCCCGTGCGTCTTAAAGGCGAGGACATGACTACCGTCGCCGAGTTCACCTTGCATGCCGGCGAGGAACTGCCTTTCACCCTGACTTACGGCTCGGCCATCGGCAAAGACGCCAACACCCCGGTCAAAGATCCCCGGCCTATCCGCGCCGCGCACGAGCTTGAAGCGACGCTGGCATTCTGGCGTGAGTGGAACCAGCGCAATATCTACAAAGGCAAGCACCAGGCCGCTGTCTGCCGCTCCCTAATGACGCTCAAAGCCCTGACCTATCAGCCCTCCGGCGGCATCGTCGCGGCGCCTACTACCTCCTTGCCGGAGCAGATCGGCGGAAAACGCAACTGGGACTATCGCTTCTGCTGGCTACGCGACACCTCGTTTACCCTGCTCACCCTGCTCACCGCCGGTTATGAAGAGGAGGCGGTCGCCTGGCGAAGGTGGCTGTTGCGCGCGATCGCCGGTGCACCCAATCAAATTCAGACCATCTACGGCATCTGCGGCGAGCGCCAGCTTACTGAGTGGACCGCCGACTGGCTGCCGGGCTATGAGAACTCTAAACCTGTGAACATCGGCAACGCCGCCTCCGGCCAGTTCCAGCTCGATGTCTTCGGCGAGGTCGCCTCCGCACTGGCGCAGACTCCGGAAGCCGACAAGGACATCCGGGTCTCCGCCAGCTCGGTCCAGGGTCAGCTCATCGATCATCTCTGTAAAGTCTGGAATCAGCCCGATGACGGCATCTGGGAGACGCGCGGAGGACGCAAACACTTTACGCACTCAAAGGTCATGGCCTGGGTCGCGCTTGATCGCGCCATCAAGCACTATGAAAAGTTCGATGGCGGCGGCGATGTCGAGAATTGGAGAAAGAATCGCGACCTCATCCACAAAGAGGTCTGCGCCAAAGGCTTCTCGAAGAAACTCAACTCCTTCACGCAGTCTTATGGCTCGAAGGAACTCGACGCCTCCTGTCTGCGCATCGGCCTGGTCGGCTTCCTGCCGATGGACGACCCGCGCATTGTCGGCACCATCGACGCGATTGGCAAGCGCCTGACCAAAAACGGATTTATCGAGCGCTACGACACAAAGTCCTCACCGGACGGCCTGCCACCCGGTGAAGGAACTTTCCTGGCCTGCAGCTTCTGGATGGTGATCTGTCTTTGGCTGATCGGCCGCCATGCTGAAGCCGAAGATCTCTTTGAGCGCCTGCTCGCCCTCTCGAACGATGTTGGCCTGCTGTCGGAAGAGTGGGACACCAAGAACAAACGCATGGTCGGCAACTTCCCCCAGGCGCTGTCGCACATCACGTTGGCTCACGCCGCCTTTGCCATGTCCGGTCACTGGAAGCCCGAGCTGGGGGAACAGGTTGCCAAACGCAAGGGTTTTTTCCGCCGCTAGCCGATTTTATTGCGTGATAAATTGCCGGCGTAACGTATCGTCGATCAATGTCTGCCAGCCTGGACCTTGAGCGCGCAACGCAGATAACACGTCTGCCGACAAATGCACCGACACCAGTACCTTTGCTGACGGTGTGCTCTCGGGCAAACCCTTCAGCTTTGCCTGCAACGGAGGCGGCAGCTCATCGAACCGCTTGGCTCGCGCAAACTTTTCATCGGTCCACTCCGGATTGTCCGCATCTGGTCCAGACCTTTTAGATCTGCTCGGCATATCGTCTTTGCTCCTCTTTGGTCGCTTTGCGTAGGCTGATTGCCCGAATCGCACCAGTACTTTCATCGGTAAAGGTCAGCGTGTATAAGCTGGTTCTCAGCCAAGCTACGACGTTCCAGCGAACTTCTCCGTAGTCCTGCGAGCGATCTTCGTCATACATCGCCGTAAGGACATCCAGCTCGCGCGCCCGTACCAGGGAGATACCGTGCTTGCGACGGTTCTCGGCATCTTTTGCCGGGTCGAACGTGATCTCCACGCCCTGATTGTATCGCCCTTAATTGTATCGAGAGACGCTTCCTCAAACGAGATGTCCTTTTTCGCGCGGGGAGTCTCTGCTTGTTCTTGGCCCTCAAGGGAGCCACTTGATTGCAACCCAACCTTCCCGCAGCGCACCTAACCGATTGTCCCAGTAATCTTTCAAGCCAGAAGGAGCTGCATGTCCACGCCTCACGTGCCGGTCTCTACCTACCGGCTGCAGCTACACAAAGGGTTTACCTTCGACGACGCCGCTGCGATCGCACAGTATCTTTACGATCTCGGCGTCTCGCATGTCTACAGCTCACCGTATCTGCAGGCCGCGCCCTCCAGCATGCATGGCTACGATGTTGTCGACCACGCTCGTGTCAACGAAGAGCTGGGCGGTGCGCCGGCCCATGAGCGCTTTTCGAAGACTCTCGGCGAAAACGGCCTCGGCCAGGTGCTCGACATCGTTCCCAACCACATGGCGATCGGGATGCAAAATCGCTTCTGGTGGGACGTGCTCGAAAATGGTGCCGCCAGCCGCTACGCCTCTTTCTTCGACATCGATTGGAATCCGCAGGAAGAGCGCCTCCGCGACAAGGTTCTGGTTCCCGTCCTCGGCGACCAGTACGGTCGCGTCCTTGAGTCTGGCGGGATCACCGTGATGCGCACCGGTCCTAACTTCGTCGTTGAAGCCTCTGGAGAGAAGTTTCCCGCCGCGCCCACCTCGCTTCCCGCCATCCTCGCCAAAGCCGCGGTCTACGCCAACTCCGACGCGCTTAGTTTCGCCGCGGCCTCCTATGGCCGTCTGCCCACGCCGTCCTTCGAGGACCGCCGCACCATCCTGGCTCGCCACCGCGACAAGATCGTCATCACTCAACTGGTCGCACGCCTCTGTGCCGAGCAGACCTCCATCTACGAGGCCATCGACCGCGCCGTCGCCGAGCTCAACGCCGACCACGACGCACTCGACGACTTCCTCAACCACCAGAACTACCGGCTCGCTTACTGGAAGACGGCCGACCAGCAGCTTGGCTACCGGCGTTTTTTCGATGTCAACTCGCTGATCGGCCTGCGCATGGAGCGTCCTCACGTCTTTGAAGAGACCCATGCGCTCATTCTCGACTGGCTGCGCCGCGGCGTCCTCGATGGCGTCCGCGTCGATCACCCCGACGGTCTCCGCGATCCACTTGAATACTTCCAGCGCCTGCGCGAGGCCGCGCCCAACGCCTGGATCATCGGCGAAAAAATCCTTGCCGCGGGGGAGTTCCTGCGCTCCGGAAAGAAAGGCTCCTGGCCCATCGAAGGCACCAGCGGTTACGATTTTCTCAACGTCGCCCTCCGCCTGCTCGTCCGCCCGCACGGCATGGCCGAGCTCTCCCGCATCTACGGCGAGTTCACCGGCCAGCCCACCGACTTCCCGCCCATCGCGCACGATAAAAAAATTGCCGTCGCCGAGCAAGCCCTCGGCTCCGATGTCAATCGCCTCACCACGCTCTTCGTCGAAATCTGCGAGCAGCACCGCAATCAGCGTGACTACACCCGCGCCGAGGTACGCCGCGCCATCCGCGAGATCGCCGCCTGCTTCGGCATCTATCGCACCTACGTCGTGCCGCAGCGCAACGAGATCACCGGGGAAGACCGACGCGCGATCGCCCGCGCCATCGGGTGCGCACGTGACGGACGCCCCGAAATCGACGGCGGGCTCTTCGACTTCTTCGAGCAGGTCCTCACCCTCCAGGTCGCCGGCCGCAACGAGGCCGAGTTCGTCCTGCGCTTCCAGCAGTTCACCTCCCCGGTCATGGCCAAGGGCGTCGAGGACACGGCCTTCTACTGCTTCAACCGGCTCACCGCCATGTGCGAGGTCGGCGGCGACCCTGGACGCGACGGCGCTTCCATTGAGGACTTCCACACCTACCAGGCCAAGATGCAGTCGACCCATCCGTCGACCATGACGACGCTCTCCACGCACGACACCAAGCGCTCCGATGATGTGCGTGCCCGGCTTACTACTCTTAGCGAAATGCCAAACCACTTTGCCGAAGCCATCGCCCGCTGGGCCGCGATGAATGAGCCGCGCAAGACCAAAAACTTTCCCGACCGCAACACCGAATACTTCCTCTACCAGACCCTCATCGGTGCTTGGCCCATCGACTTCGACCGCATCCACGCCTACATGCTCAAGGCCATGCGCGAGGCCAAGCAGCAGACTACTTGGGTCGCCAACAATAAGGACTACGAAGACGCCCTTTGCCAGTTCACCGAGGGCATTCTGAACGATCCAGCCTTCGTTACCCATCTCGAAGCCTTTGTCGCCAGAACTCTCGTCCCGGGCCGCGTCAACTCGCTTACCCAAACCCTGCTCAAGCACATCGCGCCCGGTGTACCCGACCTTTATCAGGGGTCCGAGCTTTGGGATCTATCGCTGGTCGACCCGGACAACCGCCGCCCGGTCGACTACGACCTGCGCCGCCGTCTGCTGGCTGGGCTGTCCACGCTCTCGTCCGCCGAACTCACGCGCCGGCTGGCCGATCGCGAAGACCCTGGCACCCCCAAGCTTCACCTCATCCACCAGTGCCTTCTGCTCCGGCGCGAGCATCCGGAGTGGTTTGGCTCCGCAGCGGAGTACACTCCGCTCATCGCCGCTGGCCCCAAAGCCTCGCACGCCGTTGCCTTCCTGCGCGGCTCCTCCGTCCTCGCCGTTGCGCCGCGTCATACCGTCTCGGTCAGCCACGGTTGGGGAGGCACCTCGCTTCGCCTGCCTGAGGGTGGTTGGACCAATCGCCTCACCGGCGAACGATTGGAATCTGGCCCCGTTGCCGTCGAAGACCTGTTGCGCAACTTTCCTGTAGCCCTGCTTACCCGCGAGGAGTCGAACCATGCATAGTTTTCACGTCTGGGCTCCCAAGCCAAAGAAAGTCGCTCTCCAGCTCGGCGAACGTGTGCTCCCCATGCAAGGGCCGGACGCGCACGGGAGTTGGACGCTGGACGTCGAGGAGGCCAACTGGGGCGACGAATATGCCTTCCTGCTCGACGACGATCAGACGGCCTACCCTGACCCGCGCAGCGCCTTCCAGCCTCACGGTGTCCATCGGCCCTCCGCGCTTTACAACCAGAAAGCCTTTGAGTGGCATGATTCTCTCTGGCAAGGGCCGCCGCTGACCGGAGCCGTCATCTATGAGCTCCACATCGGCACCTTTACCGAAGGCGGCACCTTCGACGCGGCGATCGAAAAGATGGCGTACCTTGCCGATCTCGGCATCACGCATATTGAGATTATGCCGCTGGCCGAGTACGCCGGAGGCCGCGGCTGGGGCTACGACGGCGTCGCGCTCTTTGCGGTCAATCACTGCTACGGCGGCCCCGACGGCCTGAAGCGCCTGGTCGACGCCGCCCATAAACACAGCCTCGCCGTCATTCTCGATTGCGTCTATAACCACTTCGGCCCGGTCGGCAACTACACCGGCAAGTTCGGCCCCTACACCACCGACAAGCACCACACCCCCTGGGGCAATGCCATCAACTTCGAGGACGCCGGCTCGGATGAGGTGCGGCACTTCTTCTTCGACAACGCCCTGATGTGGATGCGCGACTATCACATCGATGGCCTTCGTCTGGACGCCATCCACGAGATCATCGATCGCTCCGCCGTTCACTTTCTCGAGCAGCTCTCGGCCCGCGTCGACAATCTTTCCGCTACCGTCAATCGCGAGCTGGTGCTTATCGCGGAGTCCGATCTCAACAATCCGCAGATTGTGACGCCGATCGAAGCCAAAGGCTTTGGCATGGATGCCCAGTGGTCCGATGACTTCCACCACGCCCTCTTCACCGTCCTGCACGTGGAAAAAGATGAAGCCGCAAAGGGCTACTACAACGACTTCGGCGACTTTGAAAGCCTCGCCAAATCCCTCAAGTACATGTTTGTCTACGACGGAAAGTACTCTGAGTACCGCCAGCGTAAACATGGTCGGCCGGTCGATGGGCTCTCCGCACACCACTTCGTCGGGTTTATCCAGAACCACGACCAGATCGGCAATCGCGCCATCGGGGATCGTCTGGAGCACATCGTCGGCGTCCCGCGCACCAAGGTTGCGCTTGGCATCGTGCTCACCGCGCCTTTTATTCCCATGCTCTTCCAGGGCGAAGAGTTCGCCGCCTCCACGCCCTTTCTCTACTTCGCCGATCACGAAGATCCCGAAATGGCTAAAATGGTCGCCGAGGGACGCAAGAAAGAGTTCGCCGCTTTCGGTTGGGACGAAAACCAGATCCCAAACCCGGAAGCCCCGGACACCTTTCTCCACTCACGCCTGAAGTGGGACGAAGTCACTGAAGGGAAACACGCGGAGGTGCATGACTGGACCAGGCAGCTGATTCATCTACGCCGAAGCTCCATCTGCCTCAACGACGGCGACCGTGGACACCTTGAAGTGCGTTGGGATAATGCAAAGCGCTGGCTGCGGATGGAGCGAGAGCTGGTTGTCACGCTCGTCAATCTAGGCACCGAGCCTGTCGAATTTGAGATCACCTCCGAGTATCGGCTTGCTCTCGCCTCCGATCCCGCCGTCCGCCTCGAAAACGATTGTGTCGTCGTTCCCCCGGACGCGCTTGCCATTGTCTCCGCGGAGACCGAATAGCCGATTGCAGGCTGGGTTACCACTGTGGCACAGGCTGCTGGCAGACGCGAAACTTTTACCCACTTATTCCGTATCCCTCTCAGACCCAATCTTTGATAGCCGAGTTTGATCTCAGAGGAAAGCACATGTTTCGATCCCGTTCTTTCTGCACCGTCACGTTGACCGGGCTGTTGCTGGCGCCTGCTGTGCTGGCCGCGCAGACTTCAGCCGCGCCAACTTCGGCCGCGCAGCAGACCGCCTCTCCCGTCCGGCAGCTTGGCACTGTCAAGTCCATCGACGGTACGAACGTCACCGTGATCACCGCCGCCGGCGCACAGGTGGTCGTTCCCGTCGATTCGGCTGCCAGGGTGCTACAACTGCCTCCCGGAAGCACCGACCTAAAGACCGCCACACCGGCCGCCTTCAGTGACATCAGCGTTGGCGACCGCGTCGTCACCGGCAAGCCCGGCGACACTACCTCTGCCTCCCGCGTCATCCTGATGAAGTCTTCCGCCATCTCCGCGCGTAATCAGGCGCAGCAGGCGGACTGGCGGCAGCACGGCTCCGGCGGCCTGGTCAAATCGGTCGATGGCTCGGCCATCGCCATCTCCGTGGGTCCTCGTCCGGTCAAAATCGACACCTCTTCCACCACGATCTTCCGCCGCTACGCCCCCGACTCGATCAAATTTGAAGATGCCCGCCCCGGCCAGCTTGCCGACATCCACCCCGGCGACCAGCTCAGCGTGCGTGGGGAAAAGTCCGCCGACGGTGCCGAGATCAAGGCTGACGAGGTCGTCACCGGGACCTTCTCCAACCTTTCCGGAGCCATCTCCTCGATTGACCCCGCCGCGGGTACCTTGACCCTCAAAGATCTCACCACCAAGCGCAACGTCACCATCAAAGTCACCGCCAACTCCGACCTTCGCAAGCTCCCCCCGCAGGCTGCCGCCGCATTTGCCGCCCGCAACAGCTCCGCGGCCGCGACTGGATCCACTGCCAGCTCCACTGGCAACTCTGCCGCCGGACGCTCTTCTGCCCCGGCCGGCTCCGGCACCCAGGCTTCCACCGCGAGCGGGAGTGGCCCGGCGGGCGCGAACGTACCCGGCTCTCGCGCCCGCGCCGGCATGGATCTCTCCCGTATGCTCGCCCGTCTGCCTGCCGAGTCCCTCGCCGACCTCAAATCCGGCGACGCCGTCATGATCGTCGCCTCGCCCTCCAGCGACTCCGCGTATACCGCCATTACCTTGCTCGCCGGTGTCGAGCCTCTGCTCACCGCCAACTCTCAAGGCGGCCAGCCGCTCACCCTCTCGCCCTGGAACATCGGCGGCGGCGGCGCACCGGAAGCCGGCGGCGCGCCCCAGTAACTCTGCTTCGTTGCGTCCTTCGGTTCCAGAACCGACCAACTCGCTCCAAGGAGCCCTGATGCCCGTTCGTCCCCTGCCTGCTTCGCTCAAAGTGCGGTCTGCCCGGCCCGCAACCTTCCCCATGATCTCCGCCCTGTTTTTCGCTCCTTTTCTCTCCGCCCAGCAGCCTGCACCCACGGCTCCAATCACCGCTGCTCCGGCCGCCTCCGCCGCTCAGCAGGGACCGGTCTCCCTCCGCGGCCTGATCGCCGACCCCGATGACGCTGAGATCCCCGGAGCCGTCGTCACCCTCGCCCCTGCCTCCGGCAAGGCCATCATCTCCACCTCCGGCAGCGACGGCACCTACACCCTCCGCGGCGTACCTCCCGGAACCTACACCCTCACCGTCACCATGCCCGGCTTCGCCGCTTTCGTCCGCCCGGGCGTCCGTATTACGGCCGGCGCGCCCCTCACGCTCAACGCCAAAATGGCCATCCAGAACGCCGAGCAGGTCGTCAACGTCACTAGCGACCAGGCCGCCGTCTCGGTCGACCCGGGCGCGAACGCCAGCGCCACCACCCTCTCCGGCAAAGACCTCGACGCCCTCTCGGACGACCCCGACGAGCTCTCGAGCGAACTCACCGCCCTCGCCGGTCCCTCCTCCGGCCCCAACGGCGGTCAGATATATATAGATGGCTTCACCGGTGGCCAGCTCCCGCCCAAGTCCTCCATCCGCGAAATCCGCATCAACCAGAATCCCTTCTCCGCCGAGTACGACCGGCCCGGCTTTGGCCGCATTGAGATCTTCACCAAGCCCGGCACCGACAAGTTCCATGGCTCAGCCCAGCTCAACGACCAGAACAAGCTCTTCAACACCGGCAGCCCCTTCATTAACAACGCCACCCAGCCCGGCTACAACACGCTCTTCTTCCTTGGCAGCCTGACCGGACCCATCAG
>CALMVK010000307.1:0-13940 GCA_937873145.1 uncultured Granulicella sp.
ACGGTGTGGATGTCGAGCACCGGCAAGCGCACGGGAAAGTCGCCGACGATGGAGTCGACGGTGGTGCCGATGGCTCCGTCGATAAGACTCACATCCGTGGACGTCCCGCCCATGTCGAAGGTGATGAGGCGAGTGAAACCGGAAGCTTCGCCGACGGCCTGCGCGCCGACTACGCCGGCGGCTGGGCCGGAGAGGATGGTCTGGACGGCGGCGCGGCTGGCGTGCGCGGCAGAGATGCTGCCGCCGTTCGATTGCATGATGCGCAGCGAGCCGGTGCCTTGCTCGCTGGAGGGCAGGCCGGCTTCGAGGCGCGAAAGATAGCTGGCCATGAGCGGCGTGACGTAGGCGTTGACGGCGGTCGTAGCCCAGCGCTCGAACTCGCGGTACTCGGGCAGGATCTCGTGCGAGGCGGAGACGGTGAAGCCGGCGGCGCGGAGAGCTTCGGCAAGGATGCGCTCGTGGACGGGGTTGGCGTAGGAGTGCAGCAGGCAGACGGCGACGGAGTCGGCCTGGGCAGCGTGCAGGTTCTCGATGAGGCTTGGGATCGCGCTGAGGTCGAGTGGGGTGAGCACAGAGCCGTCGGCGGCCAGGCGCTCGTGCACCCCAAAGGTCAGGTTGGGCTCGATCAGAGGTTTGCGGCCTTCGACCATGAAGTTGTAGAGCTCGGCGCGGGTTTGTCGGCCGATGAGCAGGATGTCTTCAAAGCCGGCGGTGGTGAGGAGGGCGACGCGGGCGCCCTTGCGTTCGAGCAAGGCGTTGGTCGCCACCGTGCTGCCGTGGGTGACTTCCGCCTCCGCCGACGCGCCGGCGATCTCGCGGATGCCGGCGAGGATGGCGCGCGAGGGATCGTCGGGCGTGGAGCGGACTTTGTGGACCGTGATGCCTTGCTCGTCGACGCGGACGAGATCGGTGAAGGTGCCTCCGGTGTCGACTCCGATGCGGCTCATTCAGGGAACCTCGTGCGAATCAGCACGGTTCGGTCGAGCGCGTCCGAGGCTTCAAGAACCTTCAGGCGGAGGTCGGGGTCAAGGGTGTGCGCAGCCAACCAGGCGTGGACGGCGACCTGGGCTTCGGGGCTGTGCTGGCCGTCGAGGAAGGTCGAGAGCCACGCGCCGAGGAAGAAGATCTTGCGGGTGCGCTTGATCTCGGGCAGGGCGTCGAGCGCGCGGGTGAGGTACGGCTCGGTGAGCGGCGTCTGGTTCCAGCTATTGAAGGGGCGCAGGGACTGGGTGAGCCAGTCTTCCTGGACGCCGTTGGCGGTGCTGAGATAGTCGGCGAAGTAACGGGTCTTGGTGACTGGGTCGGGCGTTCCGGCTGCCACGGCAAAGGCGTACTTCTGGCCTTCGCCGGAGTGGTCGCGGGCTTTTTCGGTGGTAAAGAGCGAGACCGCGTTGGGATCGCGCTTGTTCAGGTCCAGGGCAATCAGGTGTCCAATGAGGTTCCAGCGATCGAGCGGCTTCAGCGGCATGCCTTCGATGGTGAGCGAGCCGTCGAGCAGGGACTTGAGTTGCGCCAAGGCGGATGGGGTCTCGGCGATGCCGGTGAAGGTGCGGAAGTGGACGATGCGCAGGTTGAGCGTGGGTGCGTGCAGCATGCGGTCAGCGATGACCGCCTCGGCCTGGGGAGCGTACGCCGCTCTGCCGCGGTCGGAGAGGAAGGCGTGCAGCGCGGTGGCGATGCGGCCGCCCTGGATGCGGGCGAGCGACTCGTCGGTCTCGGTGGGCAGGGATTCGAGGGCCAGGTCGAGGTAGCGGCTGGGCGCGGATTGGGCGACGTGTACGTTCTCCCACAAGGCTCCCCAGAGCTGGGTGCGGAGCAGTGGATCTGGAACCCAGGTCTCAGAAACGAGACCTGGGGCACCCGGCTTTGTGGTCGACAAAAGGACTTGGCGCACAGCGGACTCGCTCGTCTGGTCCAGCAGGAAACGCCCGTAGGCCTGGTCGCCCGCGTTGGCGAAGACGTACTGTGGGCACGGTCTTCCGAGTGCCGCGGTGACCTGGGTCTGCTTGGAAGCCCAGGCCATGGTCAGGATCTGCGGGGCATGGTTTGGGTAAGTAAGCAGGATCTGGTTCGAGATCGGCCAGGTGGCGGAGGTATGCAGTACATCCTGTTGACTAAGCTCGAACCGGTTGATCTTGCCGCTCGCGCAGGACCAGGCGACGTTGACCTGCGGCATGCCGCGCTGCAAAATCCAGGCCCTGGCCCAGGCCTGCACATCCTTGTGCTGGCCGAGCGTGCCGCTTGCCGATTCGAACGCGCTTACCAGATCGGCCCACTGTGCATTGGCGTAGGCGTGCTGCTTTAGATACAGTTGAAGCCCGTTGCGGAAGGCGTCTTCGCCAAGGAAGAAGTTGAGTTGCTTGAGGACGGCGGGAGCTTTCTGGTAGACGATGGCGCCGTAGGCGGATTTGGCGTCGAGCAGGTTGGGGATGACCTGGTAGATGGGCGTGGTGCCCTGGGTCTCGTCGATGCCGTAGGCCGAGGGCTTGATGTCCTCGTAGAAGTGCTTCCAGGGCTGCGACGCGGGTTCGAGTTCGGCGAGCGCCTTATAGGCCATGTACTGCGCGAAGCCCTCTTTGAGCCAGAGGTCGTCGAACCAGCGCATGGTGACCAGGTCGCCGAACCACTGGTGGCAGGTCTCATGCAGCACCAGCGTGTTGCGGCGGAAGTAGTCGCTCGCGGTGGGCGCGGTGCGGAAGAGAACGCCGTCCTCGTTGAGGAAGGTGGCGCCGGCGTGCTCCATGCCGCCGAAGGGGAAGCCCGGAATCAGAATCAGGTCGTATTTGGGAAATGGGAACGGCTGGGCGAAGTAGCGGCTGAGGTAGGCGATGCCGCGGGCGGCCATTTGCTGGACCTGTGGGGCTTCGGTCTGGGCGCGGGCGAGTTGGGATTTGCGGACGAAGACGGCCGGCTCGCCCGGGGCGTGGCCGGGGAGCCGTTGCCAGGGGCCGGCGGCGAAGGCGAAGAGATAGGTGCTGATGGGTTGAGTTTCTTCGAAATCGGTGCCTACGCCCCAGCCGCCGGAGAACTGTCCTTCGATGGAAGTGTTCGAGATGACGGTCCACTCGGAAACAGTAATCACGCGCAGCTTGAACTTCGCCTTGAGGTCTGGCTGGTCGAAACACGGGAAGGCCATGCTTGCGTCCATCGGTACGAAGAGCGTGTAAATGTATTCGTTGCCATCGTCGCGATCGGTGTAGCGGGTGATGGCTTTGCCCGCGGCGGCGACGTTGCTCGCAAAGCCGAGTTTGAGTTCGTTCGAGCCACGGATCAGCCTTGCGCCGGGCAGCATCAGGTGGCCGTTCACGAGCGCAGCAGAGATCGGCTGGCCATTGAGCTGCGCGGAGGAGAGCGCACCGTCGCGATAGTCGAGCGCGAGATCGCCCGTGCCGCTGTCACGGAAGGTAAGCGTCTCTTCGCCTGGGACGGTGGGTGCGTGCGGCTGAAGATCGAAGGAGAGCGCGTAGTGAAGGTCGGACAGCCGCGCGGCGCGGGCCGAGGCAAGCTCGCGCGAGATGCCGGCGGCGGGGCCAGCCGGAGCCGCATGTGCTTTGGCCGGGCTGAGCGTAACGAGGCACACAAGCGAAAGCATACAGCGGAGCAGCGCCGGGAACGCCCAGCGTTCGTGGTGGATGGGTGCCATGGACTCCTCTTTGGTTGTAGGCCTTCATGCTACTCGATTGCCGCGGCCGGGTATAAGATCCAGTCATGGCGGACGGAGTGGAAGACAAGTCGCTGGATGCGCCGGTGGAGTCTCCGGGTATATCGACGGAGCAGCGCCTGCAGAGCCGGGTGAGTGCGGCAACGCTTGAAGGCGACCGGCTGGCGGACGCGGAGCGCAAACGTCAACGGCAAGCTCTGGAGCTGCAGCGGGAACGCGTGCTCTCGGAGCGGACGTCGAGTCCGCATCGGCGTACGGCGCTTGAAGGTGCCCTGGCCGACATTGAAGAAAAACTTGGCGAACTCGGCTGGACGATTCACCTCTAGCCCCGATGCGAGTGCCCTTAATGATGACAATGTCCGCGAGATACGGTTTTAGGCGTACGGCCCAGATGCTTTCGAAGTGGATAGCTCCGGCAGCTTTTTTGCTGTTTTCTGCGGTGATCCATGCGCAGGCGCTTGCGCAGCGCTTTCCTTCTCCGCATGGCCGGTACGTGATCGAAACGATTACGCGCGATCCGGGCGGGGTTGGCTCGCCGCAAACGATTGTGAGCCTGCACCGGTCGCGTAATAAGGTGGCGACCTACAGGGATAACATCCTGGTGGTGGATGGTGAACATCCGATTGCGGTCCGGTGGCAGCCCGGGGACTCGCTGGCCGTGACGATTTCGTGTGAAGACTGCGACCTCGAGCATGCCGCGCTGAAGGTCGGCAAGGTCGAGGACATTCCGATCACGTTCCGAACGCACGCCTCGGAGTTGAAGCTCGGGTGGATTCCGGAGGCTGAGCCTCCTATTCGCTAGAACGCTTGGCGGATGTGTGCGGGTGGGAAAGAAATACGGGGATTCTGGCTTCGCCAGAATGACGACCTGGTGCATGTGCTTACCGGCTGCGGCCGAAGCGGTAGACGACGCCGAGGTTCAATCCCTTGCTGTTTTGGATCGTTCCGCCGAAGGTCGAGCCCAAGTAGGTTGGCGTGATTCGGAACGCCACGTTGGGGAAGAGGTTGTAGTCGAAGTTGAGGCCGGCGGAGAAGGCGGCCGCGTAGTTTCCTTGCCAGACGCCGATCTGGGCGGCGGTCAGTCCTTTGGAGTCGCCGGCGAACTTGCCGAGCGTTACGCCTCCTTCAGCAAAGGCGGCGAGGCCGAATTTTTCAACTGCGACCAGCCGATAGCTGGGGCCGGCCATGAAGTTGTACTCGGAGATCGATGGATTGAAGCTGAGGACGTTGCCGCTGGGAAGCAGGTTGCCGATCTTGGCTGCTCCATAGCCGCCGCGTACTTCGCCCAGCACGCCGAGGCGCGGGTTGAGGGCGTAGAGCGTGGAGGCCCAAAAGGTGATTTCGTTGTTTTGCTGGAGGTATTGACCGCTGCGATAGCGCTCGTAACCGCCTCCTCCGGCAACCTCGTAGCGGTGGCCGTAGGTATCGGCGATGGTGCGGGCGATGCGCGCCTTGCGATTGGCGCTCGACTCCCGGCGCGGGCGGCGCGTGCTCTGAGCCGGGGCGGCGACCGCAAAAAGGGCGGCAAGCGCCGTGGAAGCGAAAAGCAGCTTTGCAGCCAAGTGGAAACCAACTGTTCGCGAAGAACCCAAAATCAACGTGTTCACTCCTGGCGTGCTGTGGGGTGCTGTCCGTAGTGGGTGTACTTAGGCCGGACTCGACCCCATAAGAACAAGCACGGCACGGAACCTGCATGCAACCTGCTGGCGGAAAGATTCCGTAACGGGCTACATGCGTAGCTCTATTAGAACACCGCTCGCCGCTTCCGGTGTGTGCGAACCCCTGAGAGGAAGAGGCATCGGCGACCTCACGCGAGGCGCGGGAGTTCCCCTCTACACGCGTTGCGCGCGACGTTTGAGCGGCAGCCGGCTGGGACGACTTGCCTATTCAACCATCGATCCCCCAAAGAAAGCATTGCCAACCGTATTTGGTTAGGCTTACTATCCGTTTCGCTCGGCCTAGTCTTCTTTACAGACGAGCCAAAGAATCTGCAGTCGCCCTTGTGGGGGCTGCAGGGTCGTGCTTTGCGTGAAGTTGGCGCAGGCGCGGTTTTGAGAGCGGCAAGCATCTTGATCGACCGACACGCAGGCGAAGCACGATCCATCGTCCGCGTGGGGCTGGAGCGAATTTCATGGCATGGTATGCGTATTGCATCGCTGAACGTCAGTCGTTTCCAGAACTGATTCGCCACCGGCGTCCGATGCCGTTGACGGCGGTGAACGGGCTATTCGGCAATCAAACTTTTCTTTTTCCCGCGGGGGAGCTTGCGGTGATCGTCTCGGAACATGGACCGGAGGATAGCAGCCGGTTCGACCAGCAAGCCTCGAAGGACCATGCTCGGGTCGTCTCGGAGTGTTTTCGGCTCTCGACGGTGCTTCCGTTCCGTTTCGGGACGACATTCGCCGATGACGATGGCCTGCGGCGTTCCGTGCGCTCGAACCAGAAGCATTTTCTCGCCAACGTGGAACGTCTGCGCGGCAAGGCGGAGATGCACCTGAAAGTTCTGGTGGACGATACCTGTTCTGAAGTCCAGGCACGGGATAGGATGGCGGGACCGCAGTACCTGACCAACCTGCGAGAGAGCGCGAGCCGGCAGCGGGAGCGGCAATCGAAGGCGCGTGCGTTGTCGGTGCAGATGCATCGCATGTTTCTGCCGCTGGCCGAAGAGATTACCTGCAAGCGGATGGACTCGGGCAAGATGCTCTTGGACATCGCCCATCTTATCGACGGCAAGACGGTGGAGCGATATCAGAACAAGTATTCGTCCGCGACGCAAGAGCTGAAGGAGTGCCGGATGCAGCTCTCCGGGCCGTGGCCGCCGTACCATTTTGTGCAACGCCACTCGGCCGCGCATGCGCATCACGCATAGCCCTGCCAAGCAAGACCAGCATAGGGTGAAGTTGCCGACGTTGGTTGCTGTCTTAGTTTGTGTCTTTGTAGTTTTCGGGGATTCCCCATACGAGCAAGGAATTTTAGTAAGCTAAATCCGATTCAAAAGTAACTACGTCATTAGAAATAATACTGATCTTTAGTTCGCTCTTTATGTTACTTTCGAGCCACATACAAGAGGGCGGACTGTCCCTCTTTCTACCCTAGCTGAATGAGGTCCCTCCCTATGCGATCTTTTGGCACTCTTTCTGCGGCTGCGCTTCTATTTGTTTCAGTGAGCGCAT
This sequence comes from uncultured Granulicella sp., assembly GCA_937873145.1. Classification (GTDB taxonomy): domain Bacteria; phylum Acidobacteriota; class Terriglobia; order Terriglobales; family Acidobacteriaceae; genus Edaphobacter. Next base: position 6,835 of record CALMVK010000307.1, read on the forward strand.
ACGCTGCCTCCGTCGATACCTTTACCGTGACGCCGACCGCGGGTGGGACTTCCCTCACCTTCCAGCTTCCTGCGTCGCCAACGGCGATTACGGTCGATCCGGATGGCGTTGACTTTCAAGCGTATGGCGTGATGACGAGCGTGGGGCCGAGCAACGTCCTGCTCTTCGGCACGAGCGATTATGGCGGGCTGGAGGTAGAGACGCCTCAGAACGTGGCGCTCGTAAATGCATATGGCAGCCAAATCTTCAGCGGTACAGCGGCCGACCCAACCTTTCTGTTGGGGACGTTTACCCTTACCGATCCCACTTCAGGAGCAGCCATGGATACGGTCACGGTAACCCCGCTTGCCTCTGCGGGTGTTACTCCGGAGCCTTCGTCCCTCGTCCTGCTTGGTACAGGCGCGCTCGGCCTGCTCGGTGCGGCACGCCGTCGTTTCATCGCGTAGTCCAACGTCCGCATTGCCTGACGGATTTAGCTTTGCTCGCAGAAACCTCTCGCAAACACCTCACTTGGGGAGAAGCGTCAACGTTAAAGCTGGGCCACAGCGGCTTACCAATGCTTCAACCAGGCCGCAAAGAACGGTGCAAGGCATGCGGTAATCAAGCCATTGAGGCCGATGGCGACCGCTGCAAAGGCCGCCGACAAGGGGTGCTGATCGAGGACGTGTGAGGCGCCTACCCCGCTTCCGGCGGTTCCGGCTGCCAATCCGATCGCGCTCGGGTCTTTGACCTGAATCCAGTGAACGACATCGTTGATGGAAACGGCGACGAGGATGCCGGCGAGGATGGCCAAGACTGCAACCAGCGATGGAATGGCCCCAATATTCTGCGCGATGTCGAGCGCGATCGGCGTGGTGAGAGACTTCGGCAGCATGGAAAGCGCGAGCACCTGGCTGCCGCCGCAAAGCCTGACCAGGGCATAGCCGGAGACCATGCTCGTGACCGAGCCGGCGAGCAGTGCAAGCAGCATCGGCCAGAGCGCGCGGCGGATGTGTTCCATTGCACTTACCAGTGGGATCGCTAACGCGACGGTCGCGGGGCCAAGCAGAAAATGCAAGAGCTGCGCGCCGCCGAAGTAGGTCGCATACGGGATGTGGAGCGCACGCAGGGTGACCGCGATGAGCAGGATAGAGATCAGCACAGGATTGGCCAGCGGCCAGCGGGTTCGCCGCTGTATGGCCGCTCCCAGCAGATAGGTTCCGATCGTAAGCGCCAGAGGGAAGACCGGAGTTCCCGAACAGAGCTGCTGCAGTAGGTTGAAAGCTGTGGTCAAAGCGCACCCTGCTTGCTGCGGCGACCTTGCAAAGAGCTCATTACCCAGGCAGTGGCCGAGAGGGCGATGAGCGTGGAACCGGCCAGGCCGACGGTGAGGGGCAGCCACGAAGACCGGAGCAGATCGAGGTTGACCATGATGCCCACGCCGGCCGGCACGAAGAGCAGGCCAAGCACACGGAGCAGGCCATTCGCCACGCGTTCCACGTCCTCGTGAGAGTGTCTGCGGCGGAAGTAGAGCCACAGTGCAAGCAGCGCCATGCCGATGACCGGACCGGGAAGCTGACTGTGCGTTCCCGCTTTCAATAGGACGCCGGCGAATTGAAACAACAAAAGCGTAAGAAAGCCGCGGAGTTGCTGCATGACTTCGAGCATAGACGATGGAGTGCGTGGAAGATTGTTCCCGCAAAGCGCGACGCGGTTTACACGTTCGGCCGGCCGCCGGGTATTCTGTAAACAATCCCGGAGACGAAACTTATGTTTGTCGACGAAACGGCGATCTCTCCCTCGGAGCTTGTCGAGTTGGAAGAGCGGTACGGCGCGCACAACTATCATCCGCTGGATGTGGTGATCGAGCGCGCAGCGGGTGCGTGGGTGTACGACGTGGAGGGGCGGCGCTACCTGGATTTCCTGGCGGCGTACTCGGCGGTCAACCAGGGCCACTGCCATCCGGCGATCCTGAAGGCGATGACGGAGCAGGCCAAGCGGGTGACCTTGACCTCACGCGCCTTCCGCAACGACCAGCTGCCGCTGCTCTATCGGGATCTGCACGAGATGACCGGTTTTGAGATGGCGTTGCCGATGAATTCGGGTGTGGAAGCGGTCGAGACGGCGCTGAAAGCGGCGCGTAAGTGGGGTGAGACGGTCAAGGGCGTGCCAGTCGGGCAGGGCGAGATCCTGGTGGCGGCAAATAACTTCCATGGCCGGACGATTTCGGTCGTGGGCTTCTCGTCGGAGACGCAGTACCGGGCGGGCTTTGGACCTTTTCCAGCCGGGTTTCGGCAGGTGGCGTTTGGGGATGCGGAGGCGCTGCGTGAGGCGATCACGCCCAACACGGTGGCGTTTCTGGTGGAGCCGATCCAGGGCGAGGCAGGCATCATCGTGCCTCCGGCGGGGTATCTTCGGCAGACGGCACAGCTTTGCCGCGAGCACAACGTGCTGCTGATGTGCGACGAGATCCAGTCCGGGCTGGGGCGCACCGGCAAGCTATTTGCGTTTGAGCACGATGGCATCCGGCCGGACGTGTGCATTGTCGGCAAGGCGCTTTCGGGAGGGTTCTACCCGGTGTCTGCGGTGCTGGCATCGCGCGAGGTGCTGCGCGTCTTTGCGCCGGGCGACCATGGCAGTACGTTTGGAGGCAATCCGCTGGCGTGCGCGGTGGCGCGGGCGGCGCTGCGCGTGGTGGTCGAGGAACAGCTCTCGGAGCGCTCGGCAGAGCTGGGCGTGTATGCGCTCGAGCGTCTGCGCGCGATGCAGCATAAGGTGATCGCCGAGGTGCGCGGGAAGGGGCTGTGGATCGGCATCGAGTTGACGGTGAAGGCGCGGCCGATCTGCGAGGCGCTTGAACGGCGCGGACTGCTGTGTAAGGAGACGCACGACACGGTGATCCGGCTGGCGCCTCCGCTCGTGATCAGCCGGGAGGACCTGGCCTGGGGGATCGACCAGATCGATGCGGTGCTGGGGCAATCCTCGGCGGGACTCTGAACGGCAAGCGAATGCCGTGGCTGAACGCTTCCCTGGCTGAGCTGACGCCCGCCCGACGATGGCTGACCGTGGCGGGCATGGTGGGATCGGCGGTGCCGCTTGCGGTCGCGGCGGCGCTCGGGATGGGGCACATCTTCGACCAGGCAGATACGACGCACTACCTGAATCTGGCTGTAGGAAGGCCGGCTCTGCTGCCGTTTGCGTCGCGGCAGCTCGGGCCGCTGCTGGTGCGCGGACTTGTGACGCTGACGCACTGCTCCGTAAAGCAGGCTTTTTTTCTGGAAGGCACGCTGGCGCTGCTGTTCTTCGTAGGCACGGTGGCGTTTCTGCTGGTGCGTTCGCGGAGTCCGCGATGGATGGTGCCGACGCTTGCGGGCATGTTTTTCTGGACGCTGGTGTACAACGGCCTGGTGTTGCCGGACCTGCTGTATGCCGCGCTGCTGTGCGGGTTCCTGCTGCTGCTGCGGGAAAAACGCATGCTGGCGGCCGGGCTGATGCTGTTTCCTCTGGCGGTGGCGCGCGAGTCGACGCTTTTGACGCTGGTGTGTCTGCTGGCGGCTGGCTGGCGGCGGTTGCGCTGGTATGAGGCAGCAACGGCGGTCGTGGGCACGGGGGCAGGGATTGAGCTGGCGAAGCATCTGGCGGCAAACGCGCTGCCGAATATGGAAGGGATCTCGCCTGGGCTTTACCTGATCGCGAAGCTGCCGTGGAACCTGCTGAAGAACTTCTTCGGCATCGATCTATGGGCGAATGTCTACCGGTCGTGCCCGGTGCCGCGCTGGCAGATGCCGCTGCATCTGGGGCCGCTGACGGCGGTGGGCGTGTGCCGGTTTGGCTGGCGTTACCCGGTGTTGCTGGTGTTTGAGTTGCTGGCGGTATTTGGATTGTTGCCGCTGCTGCTTCTCAAGCTGCGCCGGGGGCGGATGATGGCGAGTGATGGACGGGAGCAGGTGTTGCTGCGCTTCTGCCTGATCTATGGGGTTCTCTCGTTTGGGATGGCGGGGTTGCTGGGCGAGGCGTTTGGACGGCTGATCGGGTATAGCTGGCCGCTGTTCCTGGTGGGATTGCCGATGCTGCTTGGGGCATCGGGGGCAAACTTTCGTGGAGTATGGGCTGCGCCGGTGTTTCTGCTGCTACATCTTTCGCTTACCTGGCTGAACGTGCAGGTGCATGAACCGTGGCTGTTGGTGCCGGCGCTGGCGCTCTATGGGCTCGGCTGGTGGCTGCTGGAGGTGAGCTGGCAGGGGCCGCTGCCGCAGGCGCCGGGGTAGGCGGAGTGCGCCGGTTCTCCCCTGACGCCAACCCCTAAACGCTCTGGAAAACTGTTACAATCAAGATTGTATTCCGGCCCGGAAAACTGTTGGTAAGTGATCTGTCTTCAATACTTTGCCAGCTTTCCGGCCGAGCCGCTTTTGTCCTGCTCAAGAGCGGGTGGAGCGAGCTTTCCGCTGCATGGAGACATCTTGGCATCGAGCGCACTTCCTCCTGATCCGACTCCCGTTCCCTCTCCTGCCCCTGCTCTGAAGAAGGAGGGCGGCGGCTACTCTGCGGAGAACATCACGGTCCTCGAAGGGCTGGCTGCAGTGCGCCTGCGTCCGGCGATGTACATTGGCTCGACTGGGGAGCAGGGTCTACATCATTTGGTGTATGAAGTTGTGGACAATTCGGTCGATGAGGCTCTTGGGGGGCATGCGAGCCGCATCGACGTGACGATTCATGTGGACAACTCGATTACGGTGGTCGACGACGGACGCGGCATTCCGGTGGACGATAAGGTGATCAACGGCGAGAGGATGCCGGCGGTGCAGGTGGTGTTGACGATGCTGCACGCCGGGGGCAAGTTCGCTGCGTCGAACTACAAGGTCTCGGGCGGGCTGCACGGGGTGGGCGTGAGCTGCGTGAATGCGCTTTCGGAAGCGTTCGACGTGGAGATCTGGCGGGACGAGTTTGCCTGGGAGCAGGACTACTCGAAGGGCGCGCCGATCTCGAAGCTGCGCAAGGTGGGACCGTCCAAGCGCAAGGGGACGAAGGTTCACTTTCTTCCGGACAAGAGCATCTTTACCGTGACCGAATTCAACTACGACACGCTGGCGCAGCGGCTGCGCGAGCTTGCGTTCCTGAACAAAGGCCTTGAGATTACGTTGACCGATGAGCGCACGACGGATGCAAAGACCGGCGAGGCACGGCACCAGCTCTTCAAGTATGCCGGCGGCATTGCGGAGTTCATCAAGCACATCAACAAAGGCAAGCAGGTGCTGCATGAGAAGCCGATCTACATGGAGGCCGAGCGCGACAATGTGGCCATGGAGATTGCGCTGCAATATAACGACGCGTACTCAGAAACCGTGTTCACTTTCGCCAACAACATCAACACGATCGACGGCGGGACGCATCTCTCCGGATTCAAGACGGCGCTGACACGGACGATCAACGCGTCCGGCAAGACGCTGGGGCTGTTCAAGGAGGCCGAGGCGCTCTCGGGCGATGATGTGCGCGAGGGCCTGGTGGTGGTGATCTCCGTCAAGCTGTCGCAGCCGCAGTTTGAAGGCCAGACCAAGGGCAAGCTGAACTCGGACATTGGCGGAACGGTGCAGGCGTTTGTGAATGAGCGCCTGGGAGCCTTTCTCGATGGCAATCCGCAGGTTGCGAAAAAGATTATCAACAAGGCAATCGATGCGCAGCGGGCGCGCGAGGCGGCGCGGAAGGCACGCGACCTGACGCGGCGCAAGGGCGCGATGGATGGCGGCGGTTTGCCGGGCAAGCTGGCCGATTGTAGTGAGCGCCAGCCCGACCGCTGCGAGCTCTACCTGGTCGAGGGAGAATCGGCCGGCGGCACGGCCAAGCAAGGCCGCGATCGCAAGTTCCAGGCGATCCTGCCGCTGAAGGGCAAGATCCTCAACGTCGAGAAAGCCCGCTACGACAAGATGCTGGGGCACGAAGAGATCCGCGCCATGATTACGGCGCTCGGCTGCGGCATCGGCAAGGACGACTTCGATCCGGCCAAGCTGCGCTATGGCAAGCTGATCCTGATGACCGACGCCGATGTCGACGGCTCGCACATCCGCACGCTGCTGCTGACGTTCTTTTTCCGGCACATGACGGAGCTGATCAAGCGCGGTCATGTGTACATTGCGCAACCACCCTTATTTCGCATCAAGAAGGGCAAGTTCGAGCAGTACATCAAGGACGAGCGGCAGTATGTGGACGTGATGATCAAGCGCGCGTCGGACGGCATGGTTTTGACCTATGGGGACAGCGGCGCGCAGCTTACGGGCGATGCGTTGACCAAGTTTATGACGCAGTTGAACGAGTATCTGCTCTCCTTCGAAAAGGTCGGCAAGCGGCTGCGCAACGACGACGTGACCCTGGATTTTGTTGAGCTGTTTGCGCACGGCGGTGCCTCGCCTGCGAAGAAGGAAGACTTTCAGTCGGCGGATGGCACGGCTCCGGCGAAGCTGAACGAGATGCGGACGCGGCTTGAAGCGATGCGCCGCGAACACCAGTTTCGCGCAGTCGGCGAGCCGGTGTTCGACGAGGAACACCAGACCTGGTCGCTGAGCTTTACGGACGCGCAGGGAGCGGAACGGAGACTCGATTGGGCGCTGGCCAACGCTGCGGAGTCGCGGCAGTTGCTGGGTAAATTCGCACTGATCCAGGATCAGTTGCAGGCTCCATTTCTGATCTCTTACGCGGCCAAGTCAGCAGCGGAGGTGACGCAAGCGACGCTCGATGAAGCGGACGAAGTGGCACAAGAAGAGGGCGTGAACGAGGTGATTGCCGCCGCGCCTGGTACGGCGGTTGAAGCAAAGCCTGCCAAGCGTTCCAATCGCGCCAGCCAGGATCCGGTTGAGAAGAAGACGCCGCGTGAGGTGTTCGACTACGTCATCGAGCAAGGGCGCAAGGAGTATCAGGTCCAGCGCTATAAGGGTCTGGGCGAGATGACCGCGCCACAGCTTTGGGAGACGACGATGGATCCTGAGCGCCGGACGTTGATGCAGGTGAAGCTCGAAGATATCGCGGCAACCGAAGAGATCTTTACGACGCTGATGGGTGAGGATGTCGAGAGCCGGCGCAGGTTTATTGAAGAGAATGCACTGGACGTGAAGAACCTGGATATCTAGCAGCTACGC
>CALMVK010000307.1:14040-15533 GCA_937873145.1 uncultured Granulicella sp.
TTGGGCGAGACTGTTCGATCCGCTCAGTCCGAGGCAGAGGTAGTTGCCGTCGGACGGCTCCGCCATCACCGTCGGTTGGCTGCCGACTGGGACCGGCGTTTCACGGAAGCGGTGACTGGATTGATGGCGACGACAGAGTTGCCGGTGAGCGTTTTAGCGTTGCTGAGAACAATTACGTACAGGCTCTGGCCATAGGCGATCGTACACACTCGCTGCGGCCGGAACGTTGACCTAAGCTGTAGATGGTCACGGCACTACCGAGGACACATCGCCACCAGGCACAGGATTGGAGATGGTGACGGCTGCCCAGCATCGTTCGCGATCTCGGGAGCCGTGACGGCCGCCGTCAGCTGCGTTGCGTTGACGTAGGTGGTTTGTCAAGGCAGCGCTTCCCAGATTGACCGTGGAGTTTGCGTTGAAACCGGTCCGTCAGGTGGAATGCTACTTAGCACATTGGGTCAAGGCTGGGACTTGGCCACGCACCTGTGGTTGACCTCGTGCATGACGATTCAGAGAAGCCCCTGTCTACCAACCGCAGCCTAGAGCCGTTCGCGCAGACCGGAGTGCCACGACCGGAAAGCCGCATCCAGAATTCGTTGATTTACCACACCATCCGCCCCACTCGGCGAGAAGCTGCCTTCCCCGCGAAACGCCCTGCTGAACACATCGAGCATACGGACGTAACCATCGTCGTTCGACAGGGTATGTGTCTCTACCAGCGCTCCGCCTTTGCGCAGCGTGATCTCTACCGGCCGATCCACCGTCAGCCCGTTCTCCGCAATCAGCACACCCTCCGTGCCCGTCACCTCGAGCAGCGTGCGGTACGGCGCGCGAGCCGTCGCGGTGCCCTGCGCAAACACGCCGCCGGACATCTCCATCTGCAGCGAAGCCGTCGCCTCCACCTCACCGGAGCGCTCATCCCGGTTCGCCAGTACGCTGATGCTCTTGACCTCGGCCCCAAGAATAAAACGCAGCGAATCGATGCAGTGCACGCCGACATCGGCAATCGGCCCACCGCACGCCAGCGAGGGATCGGTGATCCAGGTACGCGGCGCTTGCGTCCCCAGATAGCTGTACTGGGCATGAGCCAGCAGCGGTGTGCCAATCCGGCCTTGCGCAATCGACTCGCGCAGGAACTCAAGGGAACGATTGAAACGAAAGTTCTGTCCCACACCGAAGAGCAGTTTGGCATCTTCAGACGCGGCTTCCATCGCGGCGGCTTGGCCTGCGTTCATCGCCAGCGGCTTCTCGCAAAGCACCGCCTTGCCATACCGAAACGCCAACTCCGCATCCGCAAGGTGCAGAGCATCCGGGCTGGTGATGAAGACAGCGTCCACCTCTGCGGAGGCACACAACGCCTCCGCACTGGCAAAGGCGTGCAGCCCATGAGTCTGCGCGATCGCAGTAGCGGCCTCTGGATTCCGTCGCCAGAAGCCGGCCAGCACGGCTTCCTCCGAGCGTCGAAACGCCGGAAGCAACCGCCGCTCGGCATG
>CALMVK010000307.1:15633-17512 GCA_937873145.1 uncultured Granulicella sp.
CCCAGCAGCTGCGGGAAGTTCACATGCACCCCGCCATAGCAGGCGCCATTCACAAACGTCGGGCAGCCGTAAGAGGGGCTCGTAATTGTCGAAAGCCCTTCCGCGCTTTGCCGCAATTGTCCCGCCTGCAAGTTCCCAGTCAGGCCAAAGTCCGTGAAGAAGGCAAACGTCACCTGGTTGATGATCGGGATGCGGTACTCCACATTCGAGGTTAGCTGCGTGTCGCCGCCGATGGTAACCAGACGATATACCGGCAGCGGAATCTGCACGTTGCCCAGCGAGGGATTGGTGGGGTCGCGCGGAATCGTTGTGCCATCCGGATTGGTCAGGTTGAAGAGCACGCGGTTGGGGATAAACACGTACGGCGAAGAGGAGCGGATATCGAATCCACGGACATCAGACTCACCACCTCCGTAGATGCGGTTGGTGGGCGGGGCCACCTCTCCGCCAAAGCCGGCCGCATGCACGGCCTGCAGACGGAAGCCGAGCACGTTGTGTCCGTCCCGGTCTACCCGCAGCCCCTTCATCGGGAAGAACTGCCGATAGGCAACAGCAGGCTGCGTATACTTCACGTTGCCGCCGGCACCCGCAATCTGCACCTGCACGCTCAGGTCCTTACCGTTATGCGGACCTACGCCGCGGTCAAGCGACGACAAGGTAAACGTAGGCGTAAAGACCGACGTAATAATGCCGCTGAGCTGGTTCTGCCCAGCCACGCCAGACCGGAAGGCCAGCGACTGGAACACGTTGCGCGTATTGTCGTTGAAGGTCGTCACCGCCGAGCGCGAGAGCGAGTACGAAGCTCCGAAGCGGGCTACGCCTTTGCTATGGAAGAAGTGGCGCAGCGGCTCAGACGCCGTCAAGGTCAGCCCGGTTGTGGTCGTGTTGTAGTTGGTGAACTGCGATTGCTGCGCCGCAGATAGGTTCGCTGACGTGCTTCCGGTCGCCGAGAGCGCCTTGGCCGGGTTGTAGTCGAACTTGGTCGTAAACAGCTGGAAGCCAACCGCGATCGGCTTGTTGCGCAAGTAGGGCTCGTTGAAGCCCAGGCTGACGCGCCGCGAAAGATCGCCGATGTTCGCCGCAAGCGACAACGTCTCGCCCAGGCCCAGGAAGTTGTTGGTCTCGTAGTTCAAGCCGATAAATGTTCCAGAGAGGCCTGAGATTCCGCCGTTTAAACCGATCGAGTTCTTGCCCTTTTCCTTCAGCTTGATCAGCAGATCGACCGTGCCGTCGTCGGCGTTCTGCCGCGTCTCCACATCCTGCTCCGCTTTCAGCGGCTCGAAGTAGCTTAGCTGGTTCAACCGCAGCAGCGACAGATCCACCAGTTGCGCGTTGTACACCGAGCCTTCATCTACCAGTAGTTCACGACGGATCACCTTGTCGCGTGTGATCGTGTTGCCGGTAAACTCAATCCGCGAGATGTAGAACGGCTTGCCTTCGTCGATGTCGATGTCCAAATAGATCAGCTTCTTGGCTTCGTCGAAGCGCGGCACCGGCGAGCCGACGAAGTTGATATAACCCAGCGCGCCGTAGGCTTTGCGCAGTTGCTCCAGGCCTTTGCCGAACGCGGTCCGGTTGAAGTACTCCCCATCCTTGATCGCAAACTGTGCACGCAGCACCCGCAGGTTCGTGACTGCCTTGTTCCCCTTGAACGTAATCCCGCCGAGCCGGTAGCGCGAACCCTCCTCGACCGGAATGTCGATGTCGATCCGCTTGCCCGTGGTCGTCTTGAACGTAAACGGATTGAAGCCCGTCGTGTCCCGGACCTTGGTGATCGGCTCGCCCGTCTGCGCCTTGAAGTACCCGCGATCGCCATACGCCAGGCGCACCCGCTCCGCGTCTTCATCTAGCTTTGAGGCGTCGAACGTCCGCGGAAGCA
>CALMVK010000307.1:17612-26658 GCA_937873145.1 uncultured Granulicella sp.
CGCACCCGCTCCGCGTCTTCATCTAGCTTTGAGGCGTCGAACGTCCGCGGAAGCAGGTTCTCAAGCAGAATCGAATTCGGAATGCCGATCGGCTTCAGATTCTTCATCGCCGCGCGCAACACCCGGTCAGAGAGCGCGGTATTGCCCTCGAAGACGATCTTGCCCACCTTCACCGTGGGGCCTTCTTTGATGTTGAAGGTCACGGCTACCGACGCCGGAGGGATGGTTTTTACTTCTTCCCGCACCGTTGCAAACTGGTGTCCGTGCTCCGCTAGCAGCGCCTTCAGCACCGTCTCCGCGCGCTTGATGCGGGTGGGGTCGTACTGGCTTTCGACCGTCAGCCCAACCTTTTCTTTCTTCAGCCGATCCGCAATGTCTGACAGCGAAACCGCGTTGATGCCCTTGTAGTTCAGCTCGCGGATAGTCGGCTTTTCCTTCACGTACACCACGAGTTGAACGCATGCCGGCGTGTCTACACGCTCAATCCGCACCGACTCGAAGTATCCCGTGTTCCAAAGCGAGTTGAAGTCGCGCTCCACAATCTGCGGGTCGAACAGATCGCCCTGACGCGAGAAGAGCCGCGCCAGCACCGACTCCTTCGGAATGCGCCGGTTGCCGATCACCTGCGGCGTACACAGCGCCTGCGCGTTGCCGTACTGGGCCGCATCAACGGGTGGAGCCGCCGGAGCCTGCGCCCAGGCCGCGGACTCTACCAGGCCGGCGGAAGTCAGCGCAGCCAGCAGCGCCATCGTCGCCAGGCGCACACAAAGCAAAGACGATCCCGGCGCCGGGTCCATAGCGGAGTGCTTCAAAGAGCCTTCAGTCGCCTGCTTCCTGGCCTTTCCTGTGGCTTTGCTGCTCGCTCGGATACCGACTCTGTTCCTGGTAAAAATACGCACACCCTCACTGCCTTTAGAAAAATCACGTCCCGTACTGCATGGAGAAGCTTCGATTATATGGGAGGAAAAGCTGGACAAGCGAGTTTCGGAGGCGGCCGCAATCCACCGATCCTAACCCGACAATCCTGTTCCCTTCCACAAGTTCGCTAGGCGTACGGCTTGGACGCATGACCCGGCACAAGGATAGGCCCGGCGCGGAAAGCAAATGCGTCACTCCGCCGAGCGCGTCACCCGCGCATGGATATGCCCCTGCGGCTCCTCGGTCGGCACAAAGATCACGTTTGGATTGTCGTAGTCGAACGGCGGCTGGAACCGCGAGAAGTCAACCGGAAGATTGTGCCGGTTGGGCATGGTCAGGCTCAGCTCCGCCAGCAGCGGCTCGGCTGCGAGCGCCGCCTCCGCCATCGCATACAACGTCTGCTGCACAGACAGGCTGTCGTGCTCGGCAAACGTCGTCAGCAGCGCCTCCATCACCCCCGTACGCGCCGCCGCGAAGTTCTCCGGAGCAGCCGTGTAACGCCACGTGATCGTCGCCTCGGTCCCCAGCAGGCGATCGTACGTCTCGGGCAGCGTCGTCAGCTCGTCGCGCTTGAACCCTGCGAACGCTGAGTGCGCGGTCTTCAGCAGCACCAGCCCCTTCACCCCGGACACAATCTCCACCGGCTCGCTCGACTCCGGCGTCTGCCTCAGCTCTACCAGAGTCGTCTGCCGCTCCGGCCCGCGCTGCAGAAAGCTGGACGGATGGAACTCTCCGCGCACCTTGATCCGCACCCAGAAGCGCTCATCGATGGCAATCCGCACAGCCATCAGAAGCGGGTTGCGCGAGGCAAGGAACTGCGCCAGCTCCAGCGCAAACGCCTCCATCGTCGTCGCCGTGGACGTGCGTGCCACCGCGTACACCGTGTTCTTCATCGTGTCCGTCGCCAGCAGGCCGGTGTTATCGCCAGAGACGAAGCACTCCCGGAAATCCCCCGTCAGAGACACATCCACGTTCCAGTCCTGCACTTGGTGCTGCTCGCCGCGCACTACTTTGAGCAGCCGGACCCGCGACTTGCCGTAATGATTCTCCGCCAGATACGGCATACCTGCTCCTCTTCGTTCAAGTCGTCCTTCGGCGAAGCCAAATTCCCGTATCGTCTTTCGCTTGGCGCGGCACCTGGTCTGCAAGCCGCCACGGCGCGCATCCATCCGACACTTCAACTCCCCCGGTACGTGCTGTACCCAAACGGACTCAACAGCAGCGGCACATGGCAGCCGGCGCCATCGGTCTCCACCGTAAACGTAATGGAAATCTCCGGAAAGAACGCCGGCCGCTCCTGTCCGGCAAAGTACGCGGCCGTCTCGAACGTCAACCGATGCTTGCCCGCCACCACTTTCTCCGCCTCCAGCAGCGGCCGGCACCGGCCATCCTCATCCGTCATCCCCGCGGCGCAGTGCGCCCAGGGCGCGGCATAGTCGTCCGGAGCCTCGCGCTCCAGCCGCACTCGCATCCCAGTCGCCGGCAGCCCCAGCGCCAGGTCGAGCACATGCGTCGAAATCCCGTTCTGGCTCACGGCTGGCTCTCCAAGCTCATGGCTGGCTCTCCAAGCTCATGGCTGTATCTCCAGCCATTCTCCCATGCGCCGCAGCGTGATGCGATGCTGCTGCCGCGCCGCCTCTTCAAGCTCCTCCTCCCGCGTATGCATCAGCCGCTCCTCGAGTACCGCCAGCAGCTCCGGCGCGCTCCGTCCGCTGGCAAACACGATGTACCGAAACCCGAACCGCTCCTCATATAGTGCATTGCCCGTCTGCAGCCGCTCCTCCACGCCCGCCAGCGTCCGTTGTGCCTCCGCCTGCTCCCGCTCCGAGTTTGCCAAGGACGCCGTCTCCGCCGCCCGGCGCTCTCCAATCCGCGGATGGCACGCGAACGCCTCCAGCCAATCCTCCGGCTCCAACGCGGACCAGACCTCCCCAGCCACCCCCAGCAGCGTTCCCTCGTCCACAAACGGTCGCCGCCGGTTCACCTCCGCCGCCCAGTGCCGCGACCCGCAGCAGGCCAGCAAACGCGCCTGCGCCTCCTCCGCAGTCATGTCGTTCCAGCCCTCAAGCACCGTCATTCATCCCGCCCTCGGCCGCCATTATCTGCCGCAAAAACTCTTCCAGCAGATTTCCCGCCACCTGCCGCCGGTACCGTGCCGTCGACCGAATATCGTCGAGCGGAGCAATCTCCCCCTCGAGCGCCGCCCGGGCCTCCTCTACCAACTCCGGCCCCAGCCTCTTGCCCGCCAGCGCCGTCTCCGTCGCCACACACCGAAACGGTGCCTCTGCCACGCTCGCCAATCCCAGCCGAGCCTCCTCCACCCGCCCCTCCACGCACCGCGCCACCGCACCCAGCGCCACCTTCGAGATCGCCTGTGCCTGCCGCGCGCCCACCTTGCGCAGATACCCATGCGTCCACTGCCGGCGAGGCACTTCCACCGCCAGCACCAGCTCCTCCGCGGCCAGTACCGTCCGCTTATACCCTGTATGAAATGCCGCATACGGCACCCGCCGCTCGCCTCCGGCCCGGCTCACCAACACCACCTCCGCCTCATAGGCCAGCAGCGCCGGCGGAGAATCCGCTGCAGGCGACCCGTTCACCAGGTTGCCTCCCAGGGTCCCCCGGTTCTGGTTGGCGATCGACCCCGTCCAGCTCGCCGCGCGCGCCAGCAGGGGCAGCTCCGCTTGGATCACCGGACTTTGCCGCAGCTCCGTATAGGTCACCCCCGCCCCGATGCGGATCGTCTCGGCGCCTACACTGATCCCACCCAGCTCCGCCAGCCCGAAAATGTTTACCAGCCGCCGCGCCCGCAGCCGGCCCGCCCCAAACTGCACCATCAGCTCCGTACCGCCCGCCATCGGCGTCCACATCCCCGGAGCCTCTGCCAGCAGCGCCAGCACGCCGTCCAGCGTCCCCGGAGACACCAGCTCGTACTCGGTCGCGTCCGCCCTCACTCCTCACCGCCCGCCGCATACGCCAGCCGCACCGCGTCGAAGATCTTCTGGTACCCCGTGCACCGGCAAAGATTTCCCGCCAGCGCCTCTTGAATCTGCACCAGGCTCGGATGTGGCTCGCGCTCCAGCAGATGCACCGCCGCCATCATCATCCCCGGCGTGCAGATTCCGCACTGCGCCCCGCCATGCTTCAGAAACGACGCCTGGATCGGATGCATCTGCTCCGGCGTCCCCAGCCCCTCGACCGTACAAATTGTGGCGCCTGCCACCTGCCCCACCGGGATCAGGCAGGAATTGACCAGAAGCCCATTCACGATCACCGAGCAAGCCCCACACTCACCCTCGCCGCATCCTTCCTTGGTGCCTGTCAGCCCCAGGTAGAGCCGCAACACATCCAGCAGCCGCGTCATGGGCGGAGCTTCCACCGCGCGGAGTTCTCCGTTTACTGTCATCATCAGGCGGGTCATACGAGAGAGCTTAAAGCAAATCGGATGGAATGCTTGCTTTAGCGCACCCTTTTAGAGGCTTAGGGCAACAGATGCAAGTGCTCTTTATCAGACAAGGTCAATCGTCGGGCCGGGGAGCATCGGCGAGAAAGCATGGCGGGCCGCACTGCACAGATCGTGCAGCCCCCTACATCAAGTCAGCGGAGCGTCTCGTGTAGCGCCGCGACCAGGCCGGAGTCATAGAACCGCCTGGCCGCGATCCAGGGCGTGGCTAGTACAGCCACAACCAGCACGCCCGTAGCGATCGGCAAGACCCTTCGGCCCCATCTGCTGAGGGAGGCAGGGCGCAGCAGGATCAACCGGCCTCGCAGGGCGAGCCAGAGGAGCGGGTAAAGCGGCACATAATAACGTGATTGAATCCCCTCGATTGTGCGCGCGCCTACTGGCGTCCAAGTGATGTACTCTGCCAGCGAAATACCGACGACAGTCGCTGCCAACGCAAGCAGCAAAACCAGCGTCGCTCTCGTTCGCCGCAGCCCCTCCCATGGCGCTGCCAGCGCTATCCCGCAGATTGCCAGCAACAACAGCCCGAACATCCCAGACGGAACAAAAACATCGTTCACTCCCAGCAGCGCCACTCCCTTCAGGGTTAGCTTCGGCAGAGGACTGAACGTAGCCACAAGCAAGTGGAAAAGACCTGCCGCAGGGTGCCTCAACAGAGAGTGCACCTGTGCTCCCGGTTCGGCGCCCGGCCCTGTCATATTTCCCAGCGGACGGACCAGCACTTCCCACGCCGCTAGACAGCCCACTACAAATGTTCCACCGGCGGCGGGCAAAGCAAACCGCCGTGCCTTCGAACCATCCAGGTTCAGCGCAGGCAGAAGAAGCACCAGCACCAGCGGTAAGTACGGAGGTCTCGCCGCAACGATTATGGCCAGCAACACGCTCGTGACAGCAAGCTCTCCCACTCCAAGCAGTCTTTCCGCCGCGATCGCCCTCACCACGAGAGCCGCGACCAGTCCGCTGATTCCGAGCAGCAAGGCATCCTGCGAACACGACGCCTGGAGACTGAGCAGGGTCGGCAGCAAAAAGTACACGAACAAAGGCCAGCGCAGAGCGCCGCTCATCCGTAAAGCAAGAAAACCGAAAGCAATGCCACACCACGCCGCAGTAAGCCGCACGGCCAAAAGCGTATGAAGGATCTTCCAGCCAAGCCCCTGCCCCAGACGCCACATAAGCGCCTGCGGCAGATAGAGCAAGGGAGGGTACACGGCTGTATTCCAAAAAACTGAAAAGGCCGCCGGACCTCCCCAGGAAATCGCCTGCAAGCTTTTTAGTTCCGCGGTATCGACCCGGCCATTCGGCCGTTGATGGGGATTTGGGAAGCGCACTTCCATGCGCGACTCCATTTTGTCGGATTCCCTCATCACCTCCAAGGCGTTCTCATCCAGCCAGCCTCCGACGCCCTGCGGGTTCACAGACACCAGGATCTCGCCGTGGCCAATCGTGATCTCGCGCCGTGCATGGTTCGATTCATCCGGCGTAAAGAAAGGAGGCGTCAACACGCACAAGGCCGTCGACACGAGAAGCGCCACCAGGACATAGAGAACCGGCAACCGCTTCCACAAAAGCGAACGCGCTTCATTTTCTTCAAAGGGCATGACGTGTGTGATCATACCGACATTTGGCAATTGCGGCGAAACAGTCTCTTACTGGAAGCTCTTGCGGTATCCACGAAATCTGTGTAGCGGATGTATGCGGATCCCACTCCACAAACGAAGATTTTGGTAGCGGGTGTTCCTCCCGCTGCTCGGTTGCACAAAAGGTCCTCCGACGATCGCCCACGTTGCATCAGCCCATGTGCCGATGAAGACTCTCCGTTTGGTGAGGGCTTGAAGAGGTAGAAGTAAACGACCGCCCAAGCCCGAACGACGTTTACTTGTGCGGACGTAGGCATGCCTGAGCTCGACAGAGCCGAAATCATTGATCTTCAGTACCAGAATGCCCATCGACGCAAAGCCACGGAGAACGTCGATGGCAGAGACGCGTTCGGCGCGCTGCAGCGGGGCAAAAGGGACCCCGGAGGTCCGGCAAGCTCTTCGTCGGTGGCGGAAGGTTGGAACACGTCGGCAGACATGTTCGCATAGCCATACTTTCACCTATATACGCGACAGTCCACGGGTTTCCGGCCCATGTGGATCAACCATGAAAAGGTTCGGTAAGGATCCGGATAATTGGACATTCATTTATACGACGACGGCTCTGGGCTCACCGGTTCTACGCCGGAATGGTTGCAGACGCTGGTAACTTAACGAACGCCACGCCCATTCCATCGGCCCGATCGCGAAATACCTGAGCCACACATTCGCCAGGACAAGCTGCCCCGCCATCACAATACACGCGATGATCGTCAGGCCAAACCATCCATACCTTCCCCAAAGGCCGAAGCCGAAAGCCGGAAACAGCACCAGCATTCCAAGAACGCTCTGCATGAGATAGAGCGAAAATGCGGTCCGGCCGACGGCTTTGAAAGGTGCCAGCAGGCGCCGTCCCACCGAGGTCCGGATGGCCAGGTTGATCAAGGCGATATGTCCGATGGTGACGGCGAGTCGGGCCGGCTCGTTCATAAATGCACGAATATTCGCGGATTCAGGCGCAGTCATCTCCTGCCAGACCGAGATAGCACGAAGCAGCAACCCGGGCGCGTAGCAGCACAAGCAAAGCCATCGATAAAATTGCGTGGAGCGCCGTCCCTGCGTGATGCCGAACTTGAAAAAAGCCATCCCCAGTACAAGGAAAAAGAAGTTCCGGATTGTGCGCGGGATCCATGGAATAGCTTCCGTGCTCATGACTTCGGAAAAGAAACTGTACGACCACGCACTGTAGCGCGAAAGAGAGCCCAGGTGAGCGGCGCGTTCTTCGGCAAACATCTGAGGGGAAAAGGGAGCCAATCGCTTTTTGCGCGCCTCCAATACCTTTTCATCCACCGGATCGAGCCTTTCTCCGTGGGCCTGTTTTTCCAGCACGACGGCGGCCTGCGTCTGGGCAACGATCTGATGACGATAGCCGACGGCACCCTGTGCGGTGACTACGCCCACGTACACTAAACCCAGAATAAGGAGCGTCTTGCCGGCGAGTCGCCGAAAAGGAAACAAAAATAGCGCCGCCAGGGCGTAGGAGAACAAAATGTCGCCAAACCACAGCAAGGCGTAAATATCGAACAGCCCGAACATGAAAAGCCAAAGATTTCTGCGGAAGTAAAGGTCGGCGACCTTGACCGGACCCTCCGGCGGCATGGTCTTTTCCAGCAGGATGAGCGCCCCAGCTCCGAAAAGAAATTGAAGCAGCCCGCGCTGCGTGCCCTCCAGGAAGATGTTGAGAAAAGACCAGCAGATCCGGTCGGCGTGGGTCCAGCCCAGTAGCCGCGGATCCGTAAAGCCACCGTAGGCCGTGTTCCCCATATCGGGGATGTTGAACAGAAAGATCAGCAGGATGGCAAGTCCGCGCAGGATGTCGAGGACGTCGATTCGATCACGAACCAATTTTGGAGCGAGCTCACCTTGAGGCTGCTTCTGAGTTTGCTTTGGATTCAATCCAGAGCTTGGATAGGCGGGCGGCATAGCTGAAGTGTACCTTTTCCGGTAAACGCCAGCTTCCCTTGCCAGTTCCTTTCATTGAGCAGCGGCGGCTACATCGCGATCGTGCTGCCCTCACCTCGTCATGGCCCCCTTTCCTACTCCCGGCGCCGTGTTCTTTCGCTCACCGGAGGCCTGCTCGCGGCGACGCTCGCCCGCTCCTAAACGTCGTCCCTTGCGCACGTCAACGCTTCGGTAAAGCGATATGTTCCGTTTCTGAATCGGCTGCCCGGATGTCGGCGAGTCTGGATACGGGTACGTTGATCGCCTTACCTTCAATCTTCATCTGCATTCCTGAATCTCGTTCCATGAACGAAGGTTTGCGACGACACGCTGACGGTGAACTTAGGAAACCGTATCGTCGAAACTATATCCGTGTAAGAGCTGATATAAGCTGGGGTCATGGTGGCTATTCGAGAACTTGGCAACCGTATCTGCATCATGGGTCCGTCCAATAGCGGGAAATCGACGCTTGCAGATGCCATCGCGCGTAAGAGTCAGATGCAGGCCATTCACCTTGACGTTCTCCACTATCTCCCGGGAACGGATTGGCAGCCGCGTCCTTTCGCTGATTTTCAATCCCTACACGATGCTTTCATCATGCATGATCGATGGGTGATCGACGGCAATTACTCGCGACTTTTGCCGCAGCGCATGGAGCGTGCCACAGGGTTCATCCTTCTCGATGTCTCTTCGGCTCTGAGTCTCTTCCGCTACATCAGGCGTTGCCTTCTTACCAGCAAACGGGCTGGAGTTGTTGAGGGCGGCAAAGACAGTGTGAAATGGAGCATGCTGAAACATATTGCAGTTACGACCCCCAAGAATCGTAAGCGATATGCCGAGCTGCTCCACATGATTGTACTTCCCAAGGTTTATCTTGCGTCTGCCAGACAGATTGAAGAATGCTACTGGGAGTGGGGGTTAAAGCGTTGAAGCAAAACCGGCTTGGGTAACTACTTCGCGTACATCTGTGAGTTGCACACCAATCAGCTTAGGCGCAATCACAAACATTCGATGCTGTTGAAAAACTCTTGCTGTGCGAGAGGAGTTGTGTTTCCGTGAAGACAGCAACGGAGAACATCGCCATGATGGG
>CALMVK010000308.1 GCA_937873145.1 uncultured Granulicella sp.
AGATCACGGTGTTCGGCACACAGCGATGCGGCAGATACAGATGGCTGCCCCGGTCCGTAAAGCCGAACTGCAGAATCCGCATGCCTGGCATCGCATAGTGCTCACGCAGCTCGTCCACTTCCTTGGTGATGACACCCAGGTCCTCGGCGATAAACGGCAGCTCCCCGAACACCTCCTTCAGCCGCTGGAAGAGCTCGTGCCCGGGAGCCTTGACCCACTGCCCGTTCACCGCAGTCTCTTCCTCGGCGGCAATCGACCAGAAGGCCTCGAAGCCGCGGAAGTGGTCCAGCCGGATCACGTCATAGAGCGCGAGCGCGCGCCGAATCCGCGCCACCCACCAATCGAATCCGCGCTCTTTCATCTCGCTCCAGCGATAGAGCGGATTGCCCCAGCGCTGCCCTGTGGCTGAGAAGTAGTCCGGAGGCACGCCAGAGACACGAATCGGCTTCAACTCCTCGTCGAGCTCAAACAGGTCCGGAACCGTCCACACGTCGGCCGAGTCGTAGCTCACGAAAATCGCCACATCCCCCATAATTTGGATGTCCCGCTCCGCGCAGTAGCGCCGCAGTGCAAACCACTGCTCGCTAAAGAAGAATTGGACTGCCTGCTCGATCGCGAGCTCCCGGCTCTTCTCACTCATCAGCCGCGCCAGCGCATCGCTTTTGCGCCGGGCGTACTCTTCCGGCCACTCGTGCCAGCTCGCGTAGGCGAAGCTGCGCCGCAGCACCGTGTACATGGCATAGTCCGGAAGCCAGGAGAGATTTTCAGTGCAAAACCGCTGAAACCGCAGACGCTGCTCGCCGCTTGCGTGATCCAGGAAGTTTGCCGCTGCCTCTTCAATCAACGGCAGCTTGCGCTCCCACACCGCGCCAAAGTCGACCGGACCGTCGGTCCCGGGCGCGTCCGCGATGCGATCCTGCGAGAGCCAGCCCTGGTCTGCAAGAATTTCAAGTGAGATCAGAATCGGATTGCCCGCAAAGGCCGACAACGCCGAATACGGCGAGCTGCCATAGCCCGTGGGACTCAGCGGCAGCACCTGCCAGACACGCTGTTTCGCAGCCGCTAGAAAGTCGACAAACGTGCGCGCCGCCGGGCCGAAATCCCCTACCCCACCCCGTGAGGGCAGTGAAGTCACATGCAGCAGAACTCCTGAAACCCGTTGCTCAAGCATGATTCTCAGCCTTTAGATTTAAGCCGTTCGTGATGTCGATCCAGGTCGACTCGACCGAGTTTAGCTGCCCACCGGCAAGCCACCCGGCTGCGCGGCCTTGATGCGGATCGCACCCGCCTTCTCGTACTTCTGCGCCAGCGTTCCAAGATAGATGTTGAAGATCTCCTGGCGCCTCTCGTTCAGCATCGATTCGCGAGTTTTACTGAAATTTTTGGCAATCTCATCCGTACCTGGCTCCTGCTTGTCGGTGACTGAGAGCACTACGCCGGTCGACCCCAAATTGATCGGGCTGGAGATCGCTCCCTTGGCCAGCGTGAATGCCTGCGCAGCCTGCCCGGTGAGCGCGCCGACGTCCGGAACCTGACCATCCTTGCCCACCAGATCGCTCGTCTTTACCGGAACGTTCATCTCCGCCGCGGCCTTGTGCAAGTCGTTCAGCTCTTTGGCCCGCGCATCGAGCTTGTTCAGCCTGGCTGTCAGCATCTGAGGAATCTGCTGCTCGCGGTAGTCTGTCAGCAGCGTCGACTTGTAGTTTTCAAATGTTGGCGCATGTGGTGCACGAATGTCCGTCACCTGATACACCGCAAAGCCGTCGCCGGTCGAAGCCGAGGCTGGAGCTGCGCCCTTGGCCGCTCCAAACGCACCCGTCAGCAAAGCCGTTCCATCCGTCAATCCGGCAATCGTTCCGTCCTTGCCCAGATAGTCGGTGGTCACCGCGTGCAGGCCGTGTGCTGTCGCCGTCTTATCGATTCCGTCTTTCTTTGCCTCCGCAACCAGCGTGTTCGCAAAACCCTGCTCCGCCACGCCCAGCTTTTGCTGCTCGAGTACCGGAACGATCTCCGCCTTTACCTCGCTTAGTGGCTTCAGGTGCTCCTGGTCGTGCTGTTCCACCTGGAGAATGTGATAGCCGAAGTCCGTCTTGACCAGGTCCGAGGTCTGCCCGGCCTGCAAGGCAAACGCCGCTTTTTCAAAGGCCGGCACCATCTTGCCTCGCGTAAACACCCCCAGCTCACCGCCCGAGTCCTTGCTTCCCGGGTCATCCGAGTTTGCCTTGGCCAGCTCCGCGAAGTTGCCACCCGCCCGAATCTTGTCAAGCACGCCCTGCGCCTTGGCCTTCGCAGCCGCGTCCGTCTTCGCGTCCGAGCCTTGCGGAACGGCTATCAGAATATGCCGCGCCTTCACCTGCTCTTTCACGTCGTATTGCGCCTTGTGCGCGTCGTAGTACGTCTGGATCTCGGCGTCCGAAACCTGCGGCTTGCCACCCGGTACTTGGTCGCTGCCAAACGACACGTACTGGATCTTGCGGGTCTCGGGAATTGCCGTCGCATAGCGCGCCGCATTTTGCTTGAAGAACGCCTGCAGGTCAGAGTCTGAGGGATTGATGGTCTTCGCCAAGTCCGCCGACGAGACCACCGCGTAATCGAACTTCACCTTCGTGCCTGAAACCCGGAAAGAGTTCCGCACATCGTTGTCCGAGACCGTGGCTCCTCCCGTCATCATCGCCTGCAGCCGGCTCAGCTCGATGCGGCTTTTGAGGTACTCCTCAAACTGTGCGCGAGTCATGCCCATGTTCGTCTGTACGAAGTTCATGTAGGCGTCGTTGCCGATGTATTTGCCGCCAGGAAAGAAGATCTGCCCCAGCTGGCCCTCGTGCATCACCGAGAGCAGATCCGCATCGGAAACCTGCAGACCGCGGCGATCGCCCTCGATCTTGAGGATCGCCTCCTGGACGAGTTGCTGGCCGGCCCGGCTCTCAAGATAGGGCATGTAAAACGCCGGAACCTGCCGGCCCTGAGTCTGCTGCTGCACGGCGCGCGCCACGTCCGTGCGGGTGACCGTCTGCGTATCGCCCACCAGGCGGGTGAAGAACCCGGGCTCGTGCACCGTCGCGTAAGTCGTCGGATCGCCGCCCGCACCCGCGTTGTCGAAGATACCCGGAACGAGAGTGATGACCATGGTGATCACAGCCACGCCGATGATCACGCCGAAGACGAGCTTGATGAACTTATTATCCTGCTGCAGAATGCGAATCATGCTGGTGGTCGACCTTGACTTGCTCCAGATTTGCCGAGGCCGGAGAGCCTCGCTTTACAAGCCTTAACTATAAATCAGCCATTCCCTCTGACCTCCCGGCAAAGTCGCCGTCTGCACCCGATAGGCACGTGACCAAAGTGCGGGAGATGCGCGTAAAACAATTGACAGCTCCAGCTTCGCGGAAAAGACTTGTAGAGGAAGGATTGAACTCCTATGCCGAGCAAGCTTGCCAGCCCCGTTGAACCGGGAAGCCTTGTACTACCTACGACCAACAAACACCTGATCCGCTGGGTGGAGAAGATGGCCGACCTATGCCAGCCGGCTCGCATTCACTGGATCGATGGCTCGGAGGAAGAGAACGCCTGGCTGTGCGATGGGCTGGTTGAGGCGGGCACCTTTGCCCGGCTCTCGGAGACGAAGTGGCCCGGCTGCTTCTACGCCCGCAGCTCGCCGAACGATGTCGCGCGCGTTGAGGACCGCACCTTTATCTGTTCCCTCTCGAAAGACGGCGCAGGCCCCACCAACAACTGGGAAGACCCCTTCGTCATGCGCAAGAAGCTGAAAGCGCTCTTTCGCGGCTCGATGCGCGGACGCACCCTGTACGTGATGCCCTTCTCGATGGGTCCGATCGGCTCACCCATGTCGCAGATCGGGGTGCAGCTCACCGATTCTGCCTACGCCGTCGTCAATATGCGCATCATGGCGCGCATCGGCACCCCGGTCTACCGGGAAATTGAAAGAGACGCCAAGCGCGTGGTGCCTTGCGTGCACTCGGTTGGCGCACCGCTCGGCTCTGAGGAGCAGGACGTCCCCTGGCCGCAGAACGACACCAAGTACATCGTCCACTTTCCGGAGACCCGCGAGATTTGGTCCTACGGCTCCGGCTACGGCGGCAACGCGCTGCTCGGCAAAAAGTGCTTCGCGCTGCGCATCGCCTCAAACATCGCCCGCGACGAGGGCTGGATGGCCGAGCACATGCTCATCGTCGGCGTCGAATCGCCCGCGGACGCCAGCGGCAAAACCGAAAAGACCTATGTCGCGGCGGCATTCCCGAGCGCCTGCGGCAAGACCAACTTCGCCATGCTTATCCCGCCGGCAGGCTTTGACGGCTGGAAGGTGTGGACCGTCGGCGACGACATTGCCTGGATCAAGCCTGATGCAACAGGACAACTTCGCGCCATCAATCCCGAGACCGGCTTCTTCGGCGTCGCGCCCGGCACCAGCAATCTCACCAATCCCAACGCGATGGCTACCCTGCGCGCCAACTCCATCTTCACGAACGTCGCACTCGTGACTGAAGACGGCGTTCCCAACGGAGACATCTGGTGGGAGGGCATGACCGAACACCCTCCCGCCGAAGCTTTGGACTGGCGCGGCAATGCCTGGACTTCCAGCTCTCCGACCCCCGCCGCCCATCCCAACGGGCGCTTCACCGCTCCCGCCGCCCAGTGCCCTACGATCGACCCCTCGTGGGAAGATCCCGACGGCGTCCCTATCAGCGCCTTCCTCTTCGGCGGACGCCGGGCCTCCACCATGCCGCTGGTCTTCCAGGCCTTCAATTGGTCTTCGGGCGTCTACATCGGGGCCACCATGGGTTCAGAGACCACCGCCGCGGCGGGAGGAGCCCTCGGCAAGATCCGCCGCGATCCCATGGCCATGCTGCCGTTCTGTGGCTACCACATGGGAGATTACTTTCGGCATTGGCTGCGCATGCAGCGCTCGCTCTCGAGTACTCCACGCATCTTCCACGTCAACTGGTTCCGCAAAGGGCCGCCGGTCGGCGATCAGCCCGGCAAGTTTCTCTGGCCCGGCTACAGCGAGAATATGCGCGTGCTCAAGTGGGTCGTCGACCGCGTCCGCGGCCGGGTTCGAGGCAAGGAGACCCCCATCGGTTGGACCCCCAAGTACAACGACATGAACTGGGAGGGCCTCGACTTCAGTCACGATCAGTTCACTGCGCTGCAGGCAGTGGACCGCGAAGCCTGGAAGCAGGAAGTGATCGGCCATGAAGAGCTCTTTCTCGCCCTCCACGATCACCTGCCCCCGGAGATGATCTACGAACGCGAGTTGCTGATTTGTCGCTTGTAGATCAACCATTTAGATCAGCAATATTTCTTGACGCCTGCCAAAACAATCCATAAACTTTAGCTAGAGCAAGGCTCCTCGCGCTTGCGTTGAGTCGAGCCGGCTCTAACGAAGTCCACCCACTTCGTTGCTTTACCGGAATAGCCACGCAACAGCCCCCACCGCGCTGCGTGGCTTTCCTCTTTAATCCAATCCTTTACCGACGGACTCCACCACCGTGCCGCTCACCTCCCCCGACACCGAGCCCTCCTCCGAAGCAACGCCGCCGGCCGTCACCTCCGGCTTCGCGCCGCTCCGCATTGCGCTCTTCCGCGACCGCTGGATCGCCTCGACGATCTCGTCGGTGGGCACCTGGATGCAGGACACCGCGGGCACGTGGCTGATGACCGCGCTGACCGGCTCCCCGTTGCTGATTGCGCTCATGCAGACGGCAGCCTCTGCCCCGGTGCTTCTGCTTGGCCTGCTGGCCGGTGCTACCGCGGACATCTTCGACCGCCGCAAGCTGCTCATTTTCTGGCAGGCTTGGATGCTTGGCTCGGTCGCCATCCTCGCCCTGCTGACGCTGCTCGGCCACGTCTCCCCTTGGGCGCTGCTGGCGTTCACCTTTCTGCTGAATATCGGCTCCGCCATGAACAACCCCGCGTGGCAGGCGATCGTTCCTGAGCTTGTCCCCCGCGATCTGATTCCTGACACCGTCTCGCTCAACGCCGCCTCGAACAACCTCGCCCGCGCTGTCGGTCCCGCGCTCGGCGGCCTGATGGTTGCCGCCTTCCGCACGACCCATGGCGGCGCAGGCTCCGTCTTTGCGCTCAATGCCATTTCCTTTGCCGGCGTGATCTGGGTTTTGGCGAACTGGAAGCGTACCCCGCTGTTCAAGTCCGTGCTTCCGTCGGAGCGCATTGCCGGCTCCGTGCGCGGCGGCCTGCGCTTTGTCCGCTACTCCCCGCAGTTGCAGGCTTCACTGATTCGTGCCTTCACTTACTGCTTTTTCGTCTCCGCCATCTGGTCGTTGCTCGCCGTCGTTGCGCGCCGCGACCTCAAACAGGGCGCGCTCGGCTACGGCATCCTCAACGGTTCACTTGGCATTGGAGCGGTCGTGGCCGCCACCCAACTTCCCCGTATCCGCCACTTCTTTCCCGCCGACCGCCTGCTTGCCCTGGCCACCCTCCTCCAAGCCCTCACCCTGCTGGTGCTTGCGTTCATTCCCAATCCCTGGATTGTCATTCCCATGCTGATCGTTTCGGGCTCCGCCTGGACCAGCGCCATGTCGACCCTCAACACCTCCGTCCAGCTTTCGGTTCCCTCGTGGGTCACGGCGCGCGCTCTGGGCAGCTACATGATGACCTTCCAGGGCGGGATGGCTTTGGGCTCCGTTGCCTGGGGCTTTCTGGCCGAGCACACGCAAACCCCGTACGCGCTCGCCGCCTCCGCTGCCGGCCTTCTCCTTACCCTGCCGTTTGTTCATCGCTTCAAGATCCTGCAAGGTCCCGTACCCGACTTTACCCCGCACCACTTCTCCCGGCCCGCACCCGAGCTCGTGGGCATCGCCTCTGCCCTGGCCGACCCCACCGACGGCCCTGTCCGCATCTCGGTCGAGTACAGAATTCCGCTGGACCAGTACGCTCTGTTTACCCGCCTGATCCATGAGTTGAAGGGCGTTCGGCTGCGCGACGGCGCCCTTCGTTGGGGCATCTACCGCGACACGCATGATCCCACCCATCTGAATGAAACCTTCGTCATGGAGTCCTGGCTTGATTTTCTCCGTTCCCGGGAGCGCGTCACCGCCGCCGATACCGCCATTCGCGACCGCGTGTATGCGCTTCACCAGGACGGGAACCAGCCTCGGGTCACCTACCAGATCTATGCGAAAGAGATTCCCTGAGCGGCCGTTTTCTCGCGTACGCAACCTCGCGGCGTGGAGGCACCTGTGCGTAACTCGTCCGCAACCAGCCACTTCCGGAAAGGTAAGTTCCGTCCAGCGAAGATGTTCGGTCTCGAAGCTTGACGACACAAAGAGACGCGCGGTGCAGGGAAGGAGCTGAGCGGAACATCTTTATACTCGTATAAAAGCGTCTCATCCGTCTGAAAGCTGACACGATTGGGGATTACAAACTGATGCAGAAGGAAGCTCGGCGTGCAGTCATAGTGGGAGCAGGACCCGGAGGCCTAGCAGCTGCCCTCCTTCTGGCAAAGTCTGGGGTTAAGGTCACGGTCGTTGAAAAGCGCGCGCAGGTCGGTGGGCGCACGTCCACCATGGAACAGGACGGCTTCAAATTCGATATCGGACCCACCTTCTTTCTGTACCCGCGGGTGCTGCGCGAGATCTTCAGCGCGGCCGGCTATGACCTGGATCACGAGATTCCCATGACGCGGCTCGATCCGCAATACCGGCTTGTCTTCGGCTCTGGAGGCGAGCTGCTGGCAACGCCGAACATCGAGCGTATGGTCGCGTCCATCGCCGCCATCTCTCCCGAGGATGCGCTGAGGTTTCGTCAGTTTATTCTTCGCAACCGGACCAAGCTGGAGAAGTTCCTGCCCTTCCTGCAAAGCCCGTTCGAGAGCTGGCGAGACCTGGCCAAGCCCGAGATGATGAAGTTGTTGCCGCTGCTGGCACCGTGGCGTTCGCTCGACGACGATCTCCAAATCCACTTCAAAGATGAACGTATTCGCCTCGGCTTCAGCTTTCAGTCCAAGTACCTAGGCATGTCTCCCTTTCGCTGCCCAAGTCTGTTCTCTATTCTTTCTTTCCTTGAATATGAGCATGGCGTTTATCATCCCACGGGCGGCTGCGGCACGGTTACCAAGACGATGGCGCGGCTGGCACGCGAGCTGGGCGTAGAGATTTTGCTCAATGAATCGGTCGAGAGAGTGTTGATTGAACGCGGTAAGGCTGTCGGGCTGGAAACGAGTTCGCAGAGGCTCCAGGCCGATGCCGTGATCGTCAACGCCGACTTCGCGGGGGCCATGCGCAAGATGGTGCCGAATCATCTACGCAAAAAGTGGACCGACGAAAGGCTCGCCAAGAAAAAATACTCCTGCTCGACGTTCATGATGTACATGGGTATCGATGGCCGCTACGACGACGTGTCCCATCATACGATTTACCTTGCAGAGAACTATAAAGACAATCTCAAGGATATCGAAGAGCGGCACCGCTTGTCGGACAATTCGTCTTTCTACGTGCAAAACGCTTCGATCACCGATCCAACGCTTGCACCTCCAGGCCAAAGCACGCTCTACACGCTGCTACCAGTGACTCACGACACAGGCTCGGTCGACTGGGTAAAAGAGACGCCACGCTATCGCGCGTTAGCGCTCGAGCAAATGGAAAAAATTGGGATCAAGGATGTGGAGCGGCGCATCCGCACCGAAAAGATCCTTACGCCCACAGGCTGGACCCAGGAGTTCGATCTGTACAAAGGCGCGACTTTCTCGATGGCGCACTCGCTCGACCAGATGCTGCATCGTCGGCCGCACAATCGCTTTGAGGATGTGGACGGCATGTATCTGGTAGGGGGTGGTACGCATCCGGGCAGCGGCTTGCCGGTCATCTTCGAGTCGGCGCGCATCACGTCCCGTCTACTGCTCGAAGACCTGAAGCTTGAGCCGCAGTGGGAGAACGGAAAGGCCGACCAACCGATTAGCCGCGAGCTTGTCGGGGCTGCATAGATGGCGGCTGCGGCAGTGGTGGAGCCGGCGACGTTTCTCACAGAACGTCGGCCAGGTCTGGTCTCACACGCAGTGCAAGACGCATGGGCGCAAAGTCCGATTGAAAAGCGTCTACAAATTTTGCGCGAAGCTGAAGGAACTTTGGCCTCCGCACAGAGCTTGCTGGTCGATGCTCTGCCTACAACGCTTGCGCGGACTCGTGCGGACTCCTACGCCTCTGAGTTGCTGCCTTTGCTTGCGGCCTGCCGGTTTTTGGTGCGGTCTGGGCGAGCTGTCCTGAAGCCGCGACGATTGGGCTCAAAGGGACTTCCCTTCTGGTTGGGTGGCATCGATACGGTCGTTCATCGCGTGCCGTTCGGAACGGTTCTGGTCATCGGTCCGGCGAACTACCCGCTCTTTTTGCCTGGTGTACAAACGCTGCAGGCACTGGCCGCGGGCAACGCAGTGATCTGGAAGCCTGGCATAGGTGGACGTGCGGTGGCACAGGTTTTCGCGACTGCCCTGGTGCGCGCCGGCTTGCCGGAAGGACTGTTACGGGTGACGGACGAGTCGACCGAAGCTGTTTCTGCAGCAGTGGAGGCCGGCGTGGACAAGATCGTCTTCACAGGCTCCGGAGCGGCGGGACGTGCTGTCCTGCAGCTCGCCGCAGAGCGCGCGATACCGGTGGTGGCAGAGTTATCCGGGTGCGACGCGGTGTTTGTGCTGCCCTCGGCGGAGATGCGGCTCGTGCTCGATGCGCTTTGCTTCGGCATGCGGCTTAATGGCTCCGCTACCTGTATGGCGCCGCGCCGGCTTCTGCTGGTCGGGGAAGGACATGCACCTTTCCTGCAAAGTTTGCGCGAGCGCTTTGCGGCGATGGACGGAGTAAAGCTGCCGCCACGAACCAAGCAACAGGTCCGTGCCTTGTTCGCAGACGCAGAGACAAACGGCGCGACGATCGATGGAGATGCCGACGCGGAGACCATGAAGCCGGTGCTGGTACTGAACGGCAATCCAGAGATGAAGATTGCGCAGGCGGATGTCTTTGCCCCGGTGCTGACGGTCTTGCAGGTGGCCAAGGTAGACGAAGCCATCGCGGCGGATCAGCTCTGTCCCTTTGGGCTGACAGCGGCGGTATTTGGAGAGGTCCAAGAGGCACGCGCGCTTGGGACGCGGCTCAAGGTGGGAACGGTCCTGATCAACGACTTGATTGTGCCCACGGCCGATCCGCGCATGTCCTTCGGCGGGCGTAGAGGCAGCGGCTTCGGCGCGACGCGCGGTGCGGAAGGGCTGCTTGAGATGACGGCGGCAAAGTCCGTGGTCGTGCGGCGCTCGCGCAGCAAACGGCAATATGAGCCGACCGGCAAGAAGCAAGAGGCGCTCTTTGCCGGGGTGACGCAGATGAGTTACGGTGCGACGATGCGCCAGCGCATGGCTGGCTTGCGGAGTATGCTGGCCGCGGCAAAACGGATCCAACAGGACGAAGCGGCAAGGGAGAAGCGATGAAGGTTGGCGTAATCGGAAGTGGGCTTGCAGGCTTGACGGCGGCGTGTACGCTGGCCGCGCGCGGGCATCAGGTTGAGGTGTTTGAGAAAAATGCATGGCTCGGCGGCAAGGCTGCGCAGTTGCGGGAGCAAGGCTTTCGCTTCGATATGGGGCCGACGATCCTGATTCAGCCTTCCGTGCTGCGCCGGGTGTTTGAGGAAGCCGGACGCAATACCGACGACTACATTCCCATGGTGCGGCTGGACCCGCAGTGGCGTTGCTTTTTTGAAGACGGCAGCCGGCTGGACCTGAAAGACAACGCTGCCGAGATGGCCTCGTCGCTCGATGCGATCTGGCCGAAGATGGGCGCGGGCTACCTCAAATTCTTGGAGCAGTCTCAACAATTGCACTCCATCTCGGACCGCTTCTTCTTCTGGCGATCGATCGGGTCCATGCGCGACACCATGGACGTAAAGGGCGCGTTCGACGTCAAGGTGCTGAAGGACGTGATGCGGATGCGGCTCGGCAAGACCGTCTCCAGTGTCATTCGCGAGCACATTCCAGACACCAATGTGGCGCAGATGCTGGACCATTTTGTGCAGTATGTGGGCTCTTCCCCGGATGCCTCACCGGCGATTCTCTGCGCGATCGGCCACATGCAGATGGAAGAAGGTATCTGGTATCCGATGGGCGGCACACGCGCGGTGCCGGAAGGTCTGGTCAAGCTGGGTAAGGAGTTGGGCGTCGTCTTCCATCCGGACACGGATGTCGCGCGCATCGACACCGAGGGTACGGGGCGCGGGCACAAGGCGGGAAAGGTCTCCGGGCTGACCACGACCGATGGGCAAAGCTATCGATTCGACGCGGTCGTATCGAACTCGGACGCGGTGCGGACCCACCGGGAACTGGTCCGCGGAGCCGCCGCACGCAGCTTTGAGCACAAGCGCAGCTATGAAGCGGCATGCTCGGGAGTCGTGCTCTATCTGGGGCTCAACAAGCGCTACGATCATCTGGCGCATCACGATTTCGTCTTTTCGCGCGACCCGCATGAGGAGTTCCACGCCATCTACGACAAGGGCGAGCCGGCGCCGGACCCGACCTGCTACCTGGCCGCAACCGCAGCGACCGATCCAAAGAGCGCTCCCGAGGGCGGTGAGGCGTTGTACGTGCTGGTGCATGCGCCTTATCTGCGGCCGCATCACGACTGGAAGCAGATGTTCCCAGCCTATCGTCAGGTGATTCTGGACAAGCTGAAACGGACGGCGGGCCTGACCGACCTTGAAGACCGGATCGTGTTTGAATCGCACCTGACTCCGCAGGACATTCACGACCGCTACCGGGTTCTCGACGGTGCGATCTATGGCATTACCAGCCATGGCGTCTTCCAGGGGGCGTTCAAGCCGGCGAACCGGTCGCGCGAGCTTCCTGGGCTGTATCTCGCCGGAGGTGCGGCGCATCCCGGGCCGGGCATGCCGATGGTGATGATGTCGGGCTGGATTGCGGCAGACTCGCTCGACCAGGATGCAGGCGCAGACAATGCCGCCGGACGGAACCGGCAGGAGAGCTTCGAGAGCACTGCGGTGGTGGCATAGAGTAGGCTTGCCGAGTGTGATTGAAATGCCGCCCATCTCGAGATTTACCCTTTGGTTCTTTCGCCGTGTCGTGCGCGGATACTTTCGCCGCCACTTTACGGCGGTCCGGCTGACCCGTGCATCCGATCTAAGCGCACTGCAGCATGCGGAGGCGGAGCGGCTGTTGATCTACGCCAACCACGGATCGTGGTGGGACCCGATGATCAGCGTGCTGCTGGCGCGCAAGCTGATGCCCGGGCGCAAGCACTACGCGCCCATGGATTCCGTGTCGCTTGAACGTTACAAAATCCTCAAGCAGATTGGGATCTTCGGCGTGGAGGTGAAGACGGCGCGGGGAGCGGCGCAATTTCTGCGCAAGGGTCTAGCGATCCTGGCCGAAAAAGGCGTGTTGTGGGTGACCCCGCAAGGACGATTCGCGGATGCACGGGAACGTCCGCTGGTCTTCAAGCCAGGGCTAGCTGCTCTGGCGGCGAAGGTGCCGGGAGGCTGCACCGTCCAGCCCTTGGCCATCGAGTACACGTTCTGGGATGAGCGGCTGCCGGAGGTTTTGCTGCACTTCGGCACGCCGGTTCAGGTCAGCGGGCAGACTGCTGCGGAGGTAGACGTGCGCCTGCAGACGGCTTTGCTCCAAACGATGGAAAGCCTGCGCGGCTTCAGCATGGCACGGGAGCCCGCGGCGTTCGAGATTTTGCAGGATGGGCGCGCGGGAACCGGAGGCTACTACCAGGTTGGACAACGTCTTCGTGCGTGGGCTCGCGGGCGCAGGTTTCAACCCCAGCACACCGCCCCAACTCTGCACCATGAAGAGCACGGAGGATGATCGGTCTGGCGCTGCTTTGCCTGGTGTGTGCCGGTGTACCGGCGGCGGTCTTCTTTGCCAACCTGCGCGCGTACCGACCGCCTTCGCCGGTCGATGGTGCTTCCCTGCCCGCGGTCTCGGTGCTGATTCCAGCGCGAGATGAGGCGCATGGAATCGCAGCAGCGGTGCGGGCCGTGCTGGCCAGCCGTGGCGTGGAGTTTGAGGTCGTGGTGATGGACGACGGCTCGACCGACGGCACCGATACGATCGTGCAGAGGCTGGCGAAAGAAGATGCACGGGTGCGTCTGGAACGTGCGCCAGCTTTGCCGGGTGGATGGAATGGCAAGCAACACGCCTGCTGGGCGTTGGCGCAGGTGGCACGGTATCCGGTGCTGTGCTTTGTGGACGCGGATGTGCGGCTGGAGCCGGAGTGCGTGGCGCGGATGGCCGGCTTTCTTGCCGAGGGAAAGAATGGCCTAGTAAGTGGCTTTCCGCGGCAGGTGACGGAGACGTTTCTTGAGTGGATGTTGCTGCCGCTGATCCACTTTGTGCTGCTGGGCTTTCTGCCGATGGGGCGGATGCGCGCCGGGACGGAGCCGGGGTTTGCGGCGGGGTGCGGACAGTTCCTGATGGTTGAGCGCGAGGCTTACTTTGCGTGTGGTGGGCATAGCGGGATCAAGCTGACCATGCACGATGGGCTGCGGCTGCCACGGCTGTTTCGGGAGCATGGGTCCCGGACGGACCTGGCGGACATCACTGGCCTGGCGAGCTGCCGCATGTATACGTCGGCGGGGCAGGTTTGGAGTGGGCTGGCGAAGAACGCGACGGAAGGGATTGCGGCTCCCGCGCGGATTGTGCCGTTGTCGGCGGTGTTGGTGCTGGGGCAGGTGTTGCCGTTTGTGGGGTTACTGTGGACGATCGGTGCGGGATGCTACATGGCGTATCGATTCCACTTCGCTTTCAGCTGGGACTTCGCGAGACCTTGGTTGGCTTCACTGCTTTTGCTAACGATCTTTGGCTGCTCGTTGATGACGTGGAGCGTACGCTTTGCCGCGGCAAAAAGATTTAAGCAAGACTGGCGCAGTGCTTTGCTGCATCCTTTGGGGATCTGTCTGCTGCTGGGGGTGCAGTGGTATGCACTGGTGAGAAAGGTCTTCAACAGGCCTGTGAGTTGGAGAAACCGGGCGTACGCGGAACGTTAGATGAGACGGTGGGTGGCAACAGCGAAAGCCAATACGGGGATTCTGGCTTCGCCAGAATGACGAACGTTGGGGGAGCGGGATGATTCGCCTGCCTTCGCAGCAACGGTCGTGAGGGTTGAAGGAGGAGCAACCGCAGATTGCCTTCGGGAATGACAACAAGGTGGGTTAGGTACTTGGTTCAGACTGATCCTGAAGAAATTCGTGCAGGATCGTGTGGCCGACGCGCCAGGCGTTCTCAAGCGCAGGAAGATAGGCGGAGTAGGTGGCTACCTTGGTTTCGGCGAGGCTCTCGGCGGCGGTGATGCCGGGGCGCTGCTGGTCGAAGTTGGAGGCGGCGCGGGCGATCACGATGCGGCTGAAGTCGATGCGGCCGGCGTTCGCGAGCAAGCGCAGGGATTGCAGGATGCCGTGGTCTTCCATGGCGGTGAGGGCGTAGGTGGCGCGGCCTTCGGTCTGGTAGTCGACCCAGGCGCGGGCGCGCTGGCTGAGCAGCTTGCCATGCCAGAAGGTGGAGGAGGCGAACTCGTCGCCGCGCAGGATGGACGGCGGCAGATGGGCGGTGTCGGCGGGGGTGAACTGTCGGCGGCGTTGCGCCATTTGCGGAGTGTCGAGGAGCTCAACTGTGCGGGTGAGTGCAAAGGCTCGCGCGATGAGCTGTGGATTGAGTTGGAAGACGATGCCGTCGTCGCCGTTGAAGCGATGGGAGAGCGGCTGCTCGTAGGGCGTGGACTTGCCGATGGGGACAAAGCCGTCCGGCCACTCGGGCGGAATCTCGCGGGCATCGAGCTCGTGCGCCAGCGTGCCGTCCACGATGTACTCCGGCAGAATGACCGAGGCGAGCGAACCATGCGCGGGGTCGATGCCGCAGACTCCGGAGATGAGGATGTAGGCGCTCGTTAGATCAAAGCGCGGATCGAGGCCGAGGGCCATGACGGAGGCTGCGGCGCGGGAGGCTCCGACGCCGGTGACGCAGCCGAGGACGCCTGTGTGGCTAAGGTGGAATGGGCGGTAGCCAGCGGGAAAGGCTAGCTGCTCGGTGAGGTGTTCGCGCTCGCGCCAGTGGTGGAACTCGCCGGGGATGGGGCCGGCGTCGGGCTCGAAGGCGGCGAGGAGGATGGCTTGGATCGCGCGTGCGGACATCGTCAGACGCCTTTCTTCAAGGGCTCCCAGATGAATTTGTGGATCTGGAGGGAGAGCCGGGCGTCGACGCCGTCGGCCATCATCCATTCGACCAGGGTGCGGGGGTCGAGCGTGGCGTTGTCGGTCGTACGCAAAGGGCTGGGCGATTTCGAGAAGGCGGGGCTGAAGAGGATGCCGCCGACGCGTGCGCGCAGGTCGTGCTCGGCGATAAAGGAGCGAGCGAAGTCGTAGTCTTCACGGTGACTGAGGACGAATTTGAGCTCGTCGTTGAGCGTGAGGGCTTCGAGGTTCGTGAGACGGAAGCTATTGGCGGCGGCGCCGGCTCCGGGACATTTGACGTCGACGATCTTGTGGACAGCGCGCGGCACCTGTTCGAGAGGACGCTCGCCGCTGGTCTCCATCATGAGGGTGAAGCCGCGGGCGAGCAGCTCGTGCATCAAGGGCAGAAGCTCCTTGGCCTGGAGCATGGGCTCGCCGCCGGTGAACTCGACGAGCTTGCAGGGGGCAAGGGCTTCGACCTGCGCGAGGACCTCGGCCTGGGTGAAAGGCCGGCCGCCGGTGAAGGTGTACTCGGAGTCGCACCAGGCGCAGCGGAGATTGCAGCCGGCGAAGCGGACGAAGATGCAGGGCAGGCCAGTGAAGGAGGACTCGCCCTGAACGGATTTGTAGAGCTCGATGAGGTACATGGTGGTTAGAGAACCAGGCTGACACCGGCGTGAGGAGCGGCGGCAATGAGCTCACGGTCAAAGGTGGCCAGCGGGAGTTTGAGGCGGACGGCTAGTTCGAGGTAGACGGCGTCGTAGGCGGTGAGTTGGTACCTG
>CALMVK010000309.1 GCA_937873145.1 uncultured Granulicella sp.
TTGTGAAGAAGGTGACGGAGATGACGGGGCTGGACCCGACGTTTGTGCGGGAGTCTGGCGGAAGACTGGAGACGCAGGCGTTTTTGCGCGAGGAGTTTCGCGAGACGGGTAAGCTGGGCAGCCGCTACGACCCAAATGTAACCGCTTACGATCCGTTTCCGTATAACCCGACCCAGGAGACGAACGATCCGATTTTGCTGAGTATTATTGCGCCGACGACCACGGCGATGGTGGATTGGGTGACACGGGTGGTGGGCTGGAAGACGGATGAGCGCTACAACGCACTTTCGAGCGAGGTGAACCGGGCGTGGGATCGGACGAGTCGTGATGGAGCGTTTTCGGGATCGGCTTCGGCGACCGATCTGCGGATCGCGGTCACGACCGACCCGAAGCTGCGGGTGGTGATTGCGCATGGATGGGCGGATCTCTCGTGCCCATTTATGGGATCAGTACTAACTGTGAGCCAGATACCGACCATGGGCGATCCGACCCGCGTGACGGTGCACGAGTATCCGGGCGGACATATGTACTACGCGCGTGTGGCGAGTTCCCTGGCGCTGCGGAAGGATGTGCTGGAGATGGTGAACAAACACTAGCTGTAAGCCGTTGCGCATTTGTGAGCCATGGGCGCCAGGGAGACTCTGATTAAGTTCTGTGGCGGCAGTGAAAACGCAGATTCCCTGCGGGAATGACAACAAAGAAACGTTGAGACGGACTAAATCAGAGGATCCCTAGAGCTCGATACGGTTCTCGCATGGCGAATGTTTGTTTCTAGTTAGAGGTCGTCGCGGCGGCGTAGACGGCGGGAGTGATAGTTGCCGGAGCCTCCCCAGACCGAGAGCGCGACCAGCAGGTGAATGATGAACCAAAGGCTGAAGCCCTGGTCGAGATAGATGATGTAGAGCACGAGCGCGCGCGGCAGAAAGAGCCAGACCAGCAGCGGAAGGACGCCGATGACGATCTCAAAGTGGCCGAGCGAGTGCTGGAGATTCATGAACAAGAGGGAAAGGCGCGGCAGAAAGAGCGCGAGGATGAGGAACCAAAGCGGGAGCCAGTGAACAACGGAGAGGGCGTGAATGGTCATGAGGGCTCAGGTGAGGATTGGGCTGCGAGTGCGGCGATCTGGTGTGCGACGCTTCCGGAGTCGATGGTAGTCTCGGCAAGCCGGGCAGCGGAAGGAAAATCTTTGGCGAGGCCGGCGGTGACGAGGACGGCAGCGGCATTGAGCACGACCACGTCGCGGGGCGGACCGGGGACGCCGGAGAAGATGTTGCGAAGGAGGGCGGCGTTGGCTTGGGCGTCGCCACCGGCGAGTGCGGAGAGTGGGGCGGGTTTCAGGCCGAAGTCGGCAAGGTGGAGAGTGCGGAGAGTGATCTGGCCGGCGAGGATTTCTGCGATGTGGGTGGGGCCGGCGAGGCTAATCTCGTCGATGCCGATGTCTCCTCTGGGGTCTGTGCCGTGGACGACGAGCGAGTGGCGGGTGCCGAGGAGGGCGAGAGCCTCGGCGACGATGGGGACGAGGTGGGCGGAGTAGACGCCGATGACCTGCGCGGAGGCGCCGGCGGGATTGGCGAGCGGGCCGAGCAGGTTGAAGACGGTACGGACGCCGAGCGCGCGGCGGAGCGGCATGAGGACGCGCATGAGCGGGTGATGCGCAGGGGCGTGGAGGAAGGCGAAATGGTGGCGGCGGAGAGCGTCGGCGGCTTGGGTGGGGGTGAGATCGACGGGGATGCCGAGCGCTTCGAGGACGTCGGCGGAGCCGGACTGCGAGGTGACGGCGCGGTTGCCGTGCTTGGCGACCAGGATGGAGGCGGCCCCGGCGGTGGCTCCGGCGGCGGCGGCAACCAGGGCGGCGGCGGTCGAGATGTTGAAGGTGCCGGAGTGGTCGCCTCCGGTGCCGCAGGTATCGACGAGTCGGGCGCGCTCGGCGTCGGTAAGCGGGAGTGGGATGACTTGGGCGCGGAGGACGTCGACGAAGCCGGCGATCTCGGCGGGGGTTTCGCCGCGGGCGGCCAAGGCCCCGAGCAGGGCGGCCACCTGGAGTTCCGGCGGCTGTTCGGTCAGTATGGAGTGGAAGAGGGATGCGGCTTCGGCGCGGGTCAGCGTCTCTCTTGTTTCCAGAATGCGCTTTAAGGCGTATTGCACGAAGCCGGAGTTTGGGCTGGACATACGGGGTTGAGGGTAGCATGCGAGGCGGCCGAGGTAGCTTTTATCGGACGTATGTGCGATTACAGGACGGGGCGATTGCGAAGGCAGAAGACGCTTCGGTAGGATGGGCGGGCGCCGCATGCGGCCGGGAGAGCTTGGACAATGAAGATTCATGAGTATCAGGCGAAGGAGATTCTTCGCAAATACAACGTTCCCGTGCCGCAGGGTGAGATGGCGACGACGCTCGAGCAGGCGGATACGGCGGCTAAGTCGCTGTTTGCGGCGGGGAACCAGGTGGTGGTGGTGAAGGCGCAGATTCATGCGGGTGGGCGCGGCAAGGG
>CALMVK010000310.1 GCA_937873145.1 uncultured Granulicella sp.
GTCGCCAACCCCGCCGTCGACGCCCACGGCAACGTCTACGCCACCCTCTCCGGCTCGCGCGGCCAGCAGACCCCCGTCTCCATCTTCCGCATCGCCCCTGCGCCCGAGGGCGTCACGCACGAACTCCGCCCCTTTGTTCGCGATCTGCTCAACCCCACCGGCCTCGCCTTCGGCCCCGACGGCCTGCTTTACGTCAGCTCACGCGCCGAAGGCATCGTCTATCGCGTCGGCCACTCCGGCATCGCGCAGGTCTACGCCGAGGGCCTCGGCATCGCTACCGGCATCGCCTTCGACCCCGCCGGTGACCTCTACGTCGGCGACCGCTCCGGAACCATCTTCAAAATCCGCACCCCATCCGCCACCCAAAACCAGGAGACCTTCGTCTTCGCCACGCTTGAGCCCTCCATCTCCGCCTACCACCTCGCGTTTTCAAGCGACGGCACCCTTTACGTCACCGGCCCCACCACCGCCTCCAACCAGGTCATCCACGCCATCGACCGTGACGGCAACGCCAGCATCTTCTTCCGTGGGCTAGGCCGCGCCCAGGGCCTCACCTTCGATCGCGCCGACAACCTCTACGTCGCCGCCTCGCTCGCCGGCGACCGCGGCATCGTGCGCATCACACCCTCGCGCGAGGCCTCCGTCGTCGTCTCCGGCTCGAACCTCGTCGGGCTCTGCCTGCTGCCCAACGGCAAAGCCGCGCTTGCCACCCGCGACGCCGTCTACGAGGTCGCGCTCGACTTTGCGGACTAACCCCGCTTGCACGCCGCCTGACCCCGCTCGCGCGCATCCTAACCAACATGCTCGCTGAAATCATCGCCGTCGGCTCGGAGATGCTGACCCCTTTTCGCCAGGACACCAACTCCCTCTATCTCACCGCCCAGCTCAACGACCTCGGCGTCCAGGTCGCCTTCAAAACTATCGTCGGCGACTCGCTCGAGCACCTCACCGGTGCCGCGCGCATGGCGCTCTCCCGCGCCGACCTCGTCCTCTTCTCCGGAGGCCTTGGCCCCACCGAGGACGACCTCACCCGCGAAGCCGCCGCCGCTGCACTCGGCATTGGCATGCGCCGCGACAACCCCACCTTCGTCTCGCTCCAGCGCCGTTTCGCCGAGCGCCGCATCCCCATGCCGCCCAACAACGCCAAGCAGGCCGACATCCTCGAAGGCGCCATCCTGCTCGATAACAAGAACGGCAGCGCCCCCGGCCAGTTCCTCCATACCCTTGTGGACGCGCAGCCGCGCACCATCATCCTGCTCCCGGGGCCTCCGAAAGAACTTAAGCCCATGTTCGCCGACCAGGTCAAGCCGCGTCTCGCCGCCACTTTGCCTCCGCGCTTTCTCGCCCGCCGCGAGCTCCGCATGGCCCTCATCCCGGAGTCCACCGTCGACGACCGCACCGCGCCTATCTATAAGCAGTACACCGACGTCGACACCACCATCCTGGCCCACAACGGCGAGATTCAGCTCCACTTTGAATGTGCGAAGCCGACCCTCGCCGAAGCGAAAGCTCGCGTCGACGCCCTCGCCGAAGCCATCGAGCACGAGATGACCGACGACATCTTCTCCTCGCACTCCGAGTCCCTCGACGAGGTCGTCCTGCTCATGCTCGGCATGCGCCACCTCACCCTGGCCGCCGCCGAAAGCTGCACCGGAGGCATGCTTGCCCAGCGCCTCACCGCCATCCCCGGCAGCTCGCGTTACTTCCTCGGCGGAGCTGTCGTCTACGCGGACGCCCTGAAAACCACCTTCGCCAACGTCTCTCAGGATCTCGTCCGCACCGAAGGCCCCGTGTCTGAAGCCGTCGCCCGCGCGCTCGCCGAGGGAATCCGCACCCGCACCGGATCCTCGATCGGCGTCGGCATCACAGGAATCGCGGGCCCCGGCCCAGGAACCGGCCCGGATGAAGGCAAGCCCATTGGACTCGTCTACATTGGCATCGCCGATGTCGACGGAACCCAGGTCAAAGAACTTCACCTCACCGGCGACCGCGAACGTATACGCTGGTGGGCCACCCAGCACGCTCTTGAGCTGCTTCGCCGGCAGATGCTCTGAGAAAAATAGTGCCCACAGCTAAACAGCTTCTCTGCAACTCTGAACCTCGACCCTCCCCCAAAAATGTATGGAAAACCCGAAGCCAAATAGACTACAGTATGCATAGCTTCCGACGGGCTTCACACCGTCGGAAGGTTTGTGAAACCGCTTTACCTTACCAGGTAAAGCAGCGTTGCAATCCACCGCAAGGGTAGATGGATCGCAAGGTTGAACTTGACACTGATTCGTAGCAAGTTACATCCTCCTTTCAACGGGAATAACGGCCCTGTTCCTGCAGGGCCGTGTTGCTTTTGGCAACCTCGGTAGTTCTCCCCTGCTAAACCAAACGCGTATCATGAAGCCCCGTTGAAAGAACTTCTCCAGTCTCCCGGAGACAAATCCAAATTGGAATCCCGCGAAAGCTGCATCCCCGAAACCATCGACGCGCCCTCCACAGTTCATATTGATAGACTCAGAGAGCACGTATGAACCCTTGGCTTGTCTCCATTTCGCTCGCGTATCTGCTCGGCTCCATTCCGTTCGGCTATCTTCTCGTACGCTCCGTACGCAAGCAGGATATTCGCGTCTCGGGAAGCGGCAACATCGGCGCCACGAACGTTGCGCGCTCCGGGGCCAAAGGCCTCGCTATGCTTACCTTGCTGCTCGACGTGGCTAAAACCTTCCTTGCCGTTTTCGTCGCTCGCCATCTCGTCCCCGGCAACTTCGACTTCGCCGTCGTCGCTGCCGTGACTGCCATGCTTGGCTACGTCTTTCCTGTTTGGCTCGGCTTCCGCGGCGGCAAAGGGGTCGCCGGCGGCCTTGGCGTCTTCTTCGCGCTGGTTCCCTGGATCGCCCTCTGCGCGCTAGGTGTCTTCCTGGTTGTCGTCACCACCAGCCGCTACGTCTCGCTCGCCTCGATCGCCGCCGCACTCTCCATCCCCATCATGAGCGGTCTCTTTCTGCGCCATCCCAGCCCCATCACCATCGCCGGATTCCTCTTTATTCCTCTGCTCATCTGCGTACGCCACCAAAAGAACATTGAACGTCTCCGCTCCGGGACGGAAAGCCGATTCGGACGCGAGCGCGCCCGCAAGGTGGCCGCATGAGCCGCATCGCTATTCTCGGTGCCGGTGCCTGGGGCACCGCTCTCACCATCTCGCTCGCCCGCCGCGGAGGCCACCAGCTTACTCTTTGGGCACACTCCGTCCCGCTTGCCGACCAGCTCGCCGAGACCGGCGAAAATTTACCGTATCTGCCAGGCTTCACCCTACCCGCCGATGTCGCCGTAACCTCCGATCTGCCTGCCGCCATCTTCGAGGCCGACCTTCTGCTCTGCGTCACGCCCTCCCGGCACCTGCGCGAAACCATCGCCGAGATCGCCCCTCTGCTCACTCGTAACCAGATCCTGGTCTCTGCCAGCAAGGGTCTTGAGCACACCAGCTTCCTGCGCATGACCCAAGTCTTCGCCTCCATCGCCAACAATCCCTGCGCTGTCCTCAGCGGACCCTCCTTCGCCCACGAGGTCGCGGCCGGCCTGCCGACCGCCATCGTCATTGCTTCCTCTCGCTCTGAGATCGCGCAGGCCATTCAGCGTGACTTTGCCTCACCTACCCTGCGCCTCTACACTAACGACGACGTTCCCGGAGTCGAGCTCGGCGGCGCGCTTAAAAACGTCATCGCCCTCGCTTGTGGCGTCAGTCAAGGCCTTGGCCTCGGCCTCAACACCTCCGCCGCGCTCATTACCCGCGGCATCGCCGAGATCACCCGCCTCGCCGTTGCCTGCGGCGGCCGTCGCCAGACGCTCGCCGGTCTAACCGGTGTCGGCGACCTCGTCCTTACCTGCACCGGTGCCCTCAGCCGCAACCGCTCCGTCGGCATCGAGCTTGGCAAAGGCCGCCGCCTCTCTGACGTTCTCACCGGCATGAACGGCAAGATCGCCGAAGGTGTCTCCTCCACCGCAGCCGCCCTCGGACTCGCCGCACGTTACGGCGTTGAAATGCCCATTATTCAGCAGGTAGATGACATCCTAGAAGGAAACAAGAGCCCGCGCGAGGCGATCCGCGAACTCATGTCGCGTCCCGGTCGCGACGAGTAATAGAAGCAGTTACGCCGTAAACCTGAACCATGACTGTTTCTTCGGCGTCGGTAGTAGTAAGCGATCGCTCGCCGCTTGCAACGGCCAACAGTGCAGTATCGTCAGCACCGCCAAGGGTGGTACAGCCTGGATGCCGTTTGCAACATCCTAGACGGTGTGGCAGGGGATGACCTCGTGTGAGAGGTCCGCACAACCTTCCGCAAATCCTAAGAAAAGGCTGACTCCTAACCATGCCGAATTACCTGATGTACCGGGACGATCTGGAAACGATCGCTCCCGATGAAACTGAAACCAAGCAGAAAATTGTTGAGTTGATGACCGGGGGAATGGAGTTGGCGCGCCAAAAGTATGGTCGTTCCGTGCGTATCTCGCATGCCAAAGCTCACGCTCTGCTGAAGGGCGAGCTTACCGTGCAGGCTGGTCTGCCACGGGAGTTGGCCCAGGGTCTGTTTGCGCAACCCGGCCGGTATGAGGTTTTGG
Source organism: uncultured Granulicella sp. (assembly GCA_937873145.1). Lineage (GTDB taxonomy): Bacteria > Acidobacteriota > Terriglobia > Terriglobales > Acidobacteriaceae > Edaphobacter. Next base: position 4,609 of record CALMVK010000310.1, read on the forward strand.
TCCGGATGGCGCAGCAGCCAGGCGAGCTGCTTGATGATTCGAAGCTTTCAACCGATCGCGGCATGTCGGTGAAGGTATTAGGCGTCAACGGATCAAAGCTCGAGGGGCATACGGCGACCACGCAGGATTGGGTCTTCGACGTTGGCAAACAGTTTCTTGCCGGAGGCATGAAAGAGTTTCTGCAGGCATTCAAGCCGAATGCGGAGATCGCCCCCAAGCTCTCGGAGAGCGTCAAGGGAGCCGTCTCAGCTACGGCGCGAGCAACGAATACTGTACTGAATGCCGTCGGAGTGAACTCGGAAAAGCTCGCCTTTTACGGTCATCCCATCGTTCATCCGGCCAGTGAGGAGTACTTCTCACAGACGGCGTTTCGCTATGGTAACTACGTCGCCAAGTTGGGCTTCTTTCCCGTCTCTCCAGGCCTGAAGGCGTTGCAGGATCAGCCCTTCGATCCTCAAACTCCCGATGCTCTGCGGGAGGCGATGAATGCCTTTTTCAAGAACAATCCAGCCGAGTTCGAGATGCGTGTGCAACTCAACACCGGATTGGACGAGATGTCGATTGAGGATGCGCAGGCAGCGTGGCCGGAGACAGAGTCCCAGTATCGGACGGTCGCCAAACTGGTCATCCCCGCGCAAACCGCATGGGATCCTGCGAAGGATGGCTACTATGAAGATCTTTCGTTCTCGCCCGCCCACTCTCTTGTCGCGCATCGTCCCCTGGGTGGAATCAATCGAGCGCGTCTACTTGCCTACACCATGCTTGCAGCGCGGCGCCTTGCGGATAACGGCAAGTCGGTCGAGCTGCCTACGAGCCTTGCTGAGGTTCCAGCGTAACCAGGTTTGGCTCAACTAACGTCTCGCGCTACGTAAATTGTTCTCGCACATATTCAAAGGAGTTTTATGCCATCCGATCTTTTTACTATGCAGGATCCGCGTTCCCAGTACCCCGGCCCACCGTCGGACGTCGAGCTCCAGTCTGCCCCCGCAACCCAGCAAGCCATGAGCGAAAAACCTGATTGCGGTGAGTCCTCTTACAAAGGTTCTGGTCGACTCGCCGGCCGTAAGGCGCTACTCACCGGTGCCGACTCTGGCATTGGTCGCGCTGCTGCCATTGCCTTCGCGCGTGAAGGTGCCGATGTCGCCATCTGCTATCTTCCTGCTGAACAGGAAGACGCGGAAGAGGTAGCCAATTACATTCGCGAGGCCGGCCGTAAAGCCGTGCTTCTTCCCGGAGATGTCTCTCATGAAGGCTTCTGCCAGCGTCTGGTTGCCGATGCCATCGCTCAGCTTGGCGGGCTCGACATCCTGGTCAACAACGCTGGCCGCATGGGAAAGACCGAAGGCCTGCTTGAAACATCCACGGAGCGCTTCGACACTCTGATGAAGACGAACGTGTATTCGATCTTCTGGATCACGAAGGCTGCGGTGCCGCACCTCAAACCTGGGGCTTCGATCATCAACACCACCAGCATTCAGGGTTACGACCCTACCCCGAGTATCTTCGACTATGCCATGACCAAAGCAGCCATCGCCAATTTCACCAAGGGGCTAAGCGAGCCACTGATGGAAAAGCATGGCATTCGGATCAATGCGGTTGCTCCAGGTCCCATCTGGACTCCATTGCAGGAAGCCGACGGCAGCAAAGACAAACTTAAAAAGCTTGGCCAGACGACCTGTTACAAACGACCCGGTCAGCCGGTTGAACTTGCACCCGTATACGTTCTGCTCGCCTCGCAGGAGTCCAGTTACACCACAGGCGAGATCTATGGCGTCACTGGCGGCATGGGCATCGCATAGGCTCGCGCTTTGAACACACGCACAGGTCCTCCGCTCCGCAAAACGTGTGCGCGATGCAGCAGCTAGTCTGGAATGATGACCAGTCAAGATCTAAAGAATTTGCAGGGACGGCAAGCGATTGTGTCGACCCTGCAAACCCTCTTCCCTCATCTCACAGCGTCGGATGTCGCTGTTAGCGCAACACGGGGTGGCCGTGTAGCAGCGGAAGCCATGCTTGCCGCTGTAAAGCCTCAGAACTACGAGCGCACGCGCAACTTCCTCACTGGCGATGTGACCCACTTATCTGCTTACCTTCGTCATGGAGTGTTGACCTTGGCGGAGGTACGTGACGATGCTCTACGCCGGGTACGCAACCCCCATGAAGCCGGCAAGCTGATCAACGAGTATGCCTGGCGAGACTACTGGCAGAGGCTCTACGAGCAGATCGGCGAAGGTATTTGGCAGGATCGCGAAGCCTGGAAGACCGGCTATCCTGCTTCCGCCTACCAGGAGCAGCTTCCCGCCGACATCCCCGACAGCACTACAACGCTTCGTTGCATCGATAGCTTTACACAAGACTTGCAGCAAACCGGTTACCTGCACAACCATGTACGGATGTGGTTCGCCGCGTACCTGGTGCATTGGCGAAGAATACGCTGGCAAGCCGGTGCCTACTGGTTTCTTGAGCACCTCATCGATGGCGATCCGGCAAGCAACAATCTCTCCTGGCAGTGGGTTGCTTCCACCTTCGCCGCCAAGCCGTACTTCTTCAATCGCGAGAACCTCGAGCGCTACACCGACGGAATCTACTGCCGGAACTGTCCGCACGCCCAGGCACGGACCTGCCCGTTCGAGCACGATTATGAGGCGTTGGAGCAGACCCTCTTTCCCCGTCTTCACATGCCGGTTGAGGCCAACGCGATGCCTTCCCCGCCTCACCCTTTTATTCCCAACGCCAAGAGGTCCTCGTCCAAGGCCTCTGGCAAACCGTTACTGTGGGTTCACACGGATGCTCTCAACCCGAAATCACCGATGCTGCTGGCTCATCCAGACAGCTACAGCGTGTTTGTCTGGGATCGGCAGTGGATTGTAGAAAGCGAGATCCGTCTGAAACGCCTGGTGTTTCTCGCCGAGTGTCTTCAAGAGATGCCAGGCACGCTTGAGCTTCGTGTCGGTGATCCGGCTGTGGAGGTGCTCGCCGCAAGCCGTGCCGCCGGAGCCGAGTATGTCCTCGCGCAGCGTACACCCGATCCCCGCCTGCTCGCCGCTTCCACCGAGATTGAGAAGCATCTTCCGGTAGTTTGGTACGATCCGCCGCCCTTTGTTGAATCGGTACGTGGCTTCGATCTAAAGCGCTTTTCGCGCTACTGGCAACGCGCTCAAAGCTCCGCGATGCAGCTCACCCGCTCGCACTGATCAGAATGACTTAGCTTGAGTGCTGAATTTTTGAAATAATAAGGTGTAGAGGAGAGAATCCTCTTTCTCTTTAGTTAGAGATTCATTCTAAGTCGACTTAGGTTTGCCTGCACAGTCGTTTGCGTGCAGAACCTCATCGTTCGTGTACAACACGAACGATGAGGTCGTCTTTCCGATCTAAAAGCCACGCCGCTCAAGGAGGCCCAAGAGGGCGTTACTGCACCGTGACGTTGATCGTGGCACTCTGCGTGACGGCTCCCGAAGTTGCGTTGACCACGAGATTGGCTGTGCCGGTAGGCGTGGGTATGACGATTGGAGAAGAGGTGCCACAACCAGTCACCAACGCCATCACAGCGAGAAGCACCAGGCCGCAAGCAGCGCTCAGAAGACCGCAATGCGACGCAAGTTTCTGGCGGAATCTGCGCCGCAGGCTCAACAGCGAGGCAAATGGAAGCAGCAGAGCAAGCGATGTGCCAGAGCCTACGCCTCGTCCCAAGAGGAATGGCTTTGCCTGAGCGGTCGCGGCCGTGGTGGTGATCGTCACGGTGCCAAGGCTTACGGCAGTAGAAGAGACGGTGTACTGGTTTGGCGCAAATGTGCAAGTTGCGCCAACAGGAAGACCGCTGCAACTCAACGCAACCGTACCGCTGAATCCGTTTACGGGTGCCACGCTTAGACCGACGGTCGCCGATGTACCGGCCTTTACGGTCGTCGCGCTGCTGGCGGAGGTAAAGCCGAAGGTGGGTGTACCACCCGCCACAGTGGCGTTGGAAATGGCTGCGAAGAGGCCGTGCGTTTCACCCGTGAGTCCAGCCGAGAAATAGACATTGGAGGTGCTACCGCCGCTGACGGAGGATGTTCCGGTGACTGTAGTGCCGCCCGTCAACAAGTCCCAAAGGCTGGCATAAGCAAGTGACTTGCCAGTGCCGTCCATCAATTGGCCGATGTAGCTGTAGGCCTTGGGGTCATAGACGTTGATCTTGCCGTCGCCGAAGTTGCCGATCAGCAGATCGTTGCTGTAAACGCCAAAGTTTGCAGGAGCGAAGGCGATGCCCCAGGGTGCGTTGAGGTTTGCGCCGGTCGCGACCCGGCTGACAAACGTTCCGGTTGTGTCGAAGACGTCGACCACACCGGAACCGGGGGCGACTAGTTGCCGATAGGGTGGTGTGGTGCCGCTATGCTGGGCATAGGCAACAAAGATCTGTGTACCCAGAATGTGAATGGAATAAGGGTAGTAGCCGGAGGGCAAGTTGGGATCGGTAAAGGATCCGGCCAGCTTGGCAGGCTGGTACGAGGAGTTGTACACCTCTACCGCGCCGGAGCTGAAGTTGGGTGCGAGCAGGAAGCTGGCCGCGGTTGTGTTGAGCAGCGCAAGCCCTGTATACGAGGCACCGGTGCTGCTGTTGTTAACGACGATCTGAGCGACAGAACCGGCCGTTCCAAGCTTACCGTTCCAGCCCGAGATGGTGCCGTCCAGGGTGGAGAAAAAGAAGTTTGGGGCCGCGCCGTTTGGTAACAGAAATCCAGTGGAGCCTCCGGTCGTTACCGATCCTGCAGGCAAACCGGCCATGGTGGGTTGCGATGCTAAGGGCACCGTCACCTTGAAAGCAGTGATGCCTGTGACCGGTAAAACAAAATTCAGGCCGCTGCCCTGCGCGCTGATCCACCAGTTGGGGCTTGCGGAAATACCCCAAGGATTGATGAAGGCTGGGTCCATGGTCTGCGCGGCAACGGAGCCGTCCGAGACGATATTATTGACCGTAAAAGCCTGTGCATGAACCTGCACCGCCGACCCTGCACTTACCGCACCAAGACATACAGCCATAAAGACATTGTGCCGCAAGGACCCTATCGCCGCTCTAGCTCGATCCATCAGTGTTTGCTTTTGCATAGTGACCCTCTTCTCCGCCAGGGCGGAAGCCATCTCACCGCGATGCATCTGCAGTTAGCAATAGCCTAGGGTGAAGCTTCGCCGTTGATGTCAAGCAATTGTCACGGACATATCATTTGTTGTGAGACAGTGTAGCGGTATCTACGGATCGCTAGACCATGGCCCCAGCTCATCTTGCCGATGTCTAATGAAGCTGCGGTTAGAGCAGGTCCTCGACGGATCCTCCGTACGACTTCGTGACTTTTAATGATTCAGCGCGGTCTCCATCGCCGGTCTTCTCCTTGGCGGCAGATCCGGCTTTGTCGTCCTCGCGGCGCCGCTTGTCTTCGGTCAACTCCTCGCCTCCGTTCTCCTACGCCCTCATGCGCGTTTTTCAGAAGTTGTGCATCCTGCCTTCAGTCAGGTACTGTACTCCCGTTTGCTCAGGAGTCTTATCATGCCAAGCCAAACCGTCTCACGCCGCAGCTTTTTCGGCCTGGGAACATCTGCCGCCATGCTCGCCGGTCTGCCCGCCGGCCTAACCCTCACCTCCCCGGCACAGGCCCAGACCAGGCCCGTCACTCTGCTCCACGACGTAGAGCAGCTTCCCGACTCCCTCAACGCCGCCTTTGCCTTTACTTACCAGATGATGGACGCCTTCGCGACCGGCGCCACCGTCCGGCTCGCTCAAAGCTACAGCGACCAGGCTCTTGGCGCCACGGCCTTCACCTACGACAACGCCGTCCTGCTTCACGCCCTGCTTGGTTCTGAAGACCCCGAGAATCTCTCCCGCGCCGAAGTCCTCGGCCAGGGCCTGCTCTATGCCCAGGCCAACAACTTTCCCGTTGCCGACGGCCGTTTCGCCCAGGCTTACTATGTCAACGTCGCCGGCCCTGGCGGCGCTTTTATCACTCCCGCCGCTGCCCCGTTCTACTTCTATTCGAGCGCCGTCGGCGACCAGGCCTGGGCCGGCATGGCCCTTGCTCAGCTCTTCGCTCGCACCCACAATTCCATCTACCTGAACGGCGCTCTGAAGGTTGCCAACTGGATTGTCGTCAACGCCTTCAGCACCAGCGGCGCCGGCGGCTATTCCTTCGGCACCACCATCAACCAGTACAACCAGTCCATCCCCTCCACCAACGGCAAATCCACCGAGCACAACATCGATACCTACGCCTTCTTCACCATGCTCGACACCCTTACCAGCGGCGGCCACGCCACCGACGGCCAAACCTGGAAGTCTCTCGCCCAACATGCCCTCGTCTTCCTTGCGTCTGTCTACAACGCCGCCGGCCCTTACTTTTACACCGGCACCAATCCTGACGGCGTTACCCTCAATCTCACACCCATCCCAGAAGATTGCCAGACCTGGTCCTACATGGCTCTGCTCGGCAGCGGCCTCGATCTTCCTTCCCGCACAAAGACCATCGATTGGGCACTCAACAATCTGCACTCCACGGACACCGCCGCAGCCCCGCACACCAGCATCACCGGCACCGAAAAGTTCAACGGCCTCGTCTTCGACACCGCCAGCCTAACCACCAAAGCTGACGATCCCGACGCAGTCTGGCTTGAAGGCACCGCCCACACCGCGGCGGCCCTGATTGCACGCGTCCTTCGTGGCGGCGATACTGTCTCGTCCCTCATTGCCGACATCACCTCTACCATCACTTTGCTGCAGGATTGTATGCACGCCCAAAAGCTCCTTGGCGCAGGCCAGACCATTGGCGGTAAACCAATCCCCGTCGGTATCGGCCTCGTCGCCGCCACCAGCGTGTTGGACACCGGCTTCGGCTACACCTACGGACCCTCACTGCACATTGGCGCAACCGGCTGGTTTTTGCTTGCCGGTTATGCCTCGAATCCTTTTCAACTCGGATACCGCATCCTCGGCTAACTCCACCTGCGCAAGCTGCGGGATGAGAGCCGCAGCTTGCGCTTTATAGTCATAAAGCAGCGTAGCGATGTAATTGGATTTATGCGGTCTGCAACTACACTTGCAGGTAAGTGGTCTAGACCTCTACCACAGCGCCCGGAATTTGGGCCTGACACAGCCGCAGCGTGGCACCTCGAAGCCGGAGACCATCTGCTCGGTTCATGAAGTAGCGCAGGTTGAGTTCCTCGATCCCCACATCTTCTACGACACCTAAACCATAACGGTTTAGATCTTTGCGAAGCGATTCCGATGTGAAGAAAAGTCGCAATGGCTCACCCATGAGGGCTACCTTCGTGGCCACAATCCGGCGAATGATGAGGTCAAGCAGGGATGTTGCTGCCGATGAGTATCCATAGTCAAACACCACGCTTGAACCCGGATAACAGTCACCAAGCACCTCGAGAGTTCCAGCAAAGGCCTGCGCTGAAAGATAGGCAGTCACACCGAGCCACGCAGTCACGGTGAGCTGCGTAAAATCGAAGCCGGCGCTAAGCAGTTTCTGCCGCAACGACTCCTCGTCATAGTTCACCGGCACCAGGGTTGCATTCGGCGGCACTTGCAGGCCGGCAGCCTGGAGGCGTTCCCGCTTCCAGGCCTGAGTCGCCGGACGGTCTACTTCAAAGACCCGCACGCCCGGATAAGGATTGCGCAGGGCAAAGGTGTCGAGTCCCGCACCTAAGACCAAATACTGCACAGCGCCGTATTTGCGCACCGCAGTGGCTAACGTGTCTTCCGCAAAGCGTGCCCGCATCACCATCCAAGCACGAATCGGTTTGGCGTAGAAACTATCCAGAATGGAAGGTCTGCGTCTTAACTCACGTTTCACTTTCTCGTCCAGAATGGGTATGGCATACTGGTCTCTAAAAATTAAAGGATCCGCGTCAGCTATCTGGTGAAGAGCTCGGCGCATGGCTGGACGTGACGCGGTCCATGAGGGTTTCGTATCTTTCACAAAGATGAGTGTACTGTCCTGCTCGGTGAAGTGCTGACATTGCAGGCATCCAGAATGAATGCCGTACCTTCTTGTGAAGCGCTCTGCTTGCAGGGTCTTACTCACCGCCAAATTCGCAGAGTTCCAACAAAGTTCAGGCAGACATAAAATACTATGGTCTAACTACAAGCAGCAATGCAGGCTGACACCGATTTAATTCTTAAGCTTGGCCAACCCAGATAGACTGCCGATAGAGGATGTTGTAAATGCTGGCAATCTCGTCGGTCGCAGAAAGCACCGGAAATGCGCGGCGGCGATTGACTTGGTTCATCGCTGCTGACGAATCAGCATCAAGAGCAATCACATCAATATCAGCAGCCTTGAATCCAGCGAGCGCATGGTCGAGCATGTCCAGCAACCGTGCGTTTGCACCGGCCATACCTCGCATGAGGCCAATCCATGGTCCTCGATAGGCCGGCAGGACGAGACGACCGAAGAGGCCGGTCCGGTATGGTTCGGGGAACTTGGTTGGAGCGGCAGCTGGCACATCGTCATGGAGTACACCTCGTTGCATCAGCCAAGGGTTACGGGAGGGTTCTATCCATTCGATTTTCAATGGACGCTCGCCGCCGGCACCTCGCTTGAAACGCCAAAGTTTTACGGCAGATATACGGTGGGCGGAGACGGTGAGGTGTCACGCATCCTGAGCGAGTTTCAGCTCCAGGAAATTCTTCCCAAGCGCGGAGAGCCGCAGAGGCCGCGTCCACGTCCCATCATCTATAACTCCCGGGAAGCAACCGAAATGAACTTCACCGGCGACACGCAGATCATGCTGGCCGAACGCGCCGCCAAGGCAGGCGTGAGAGCGCCTTGTCATGGTCGGCAAACAAAGACGTTATCCACATTCTTCTGCACGCGCTTCCGCTGAGCGCTCACTAATTAAGGCAAACGCGGAGTCGACCTATCGCTCCTTCGCTCCTTCGCTTCCTTCGCTTCCTTATGTAAGAAGGAGTCCACGCAATGGCCGAATGGATGCTAATGACACAGTCTCACCTTCAGCTTTACGCTGCAAAATCCTGTAGAGCACCTGCTCCTCTACCGAAGAGATTAGCCACGCACCCGTCGCTGAGAGGGTTTCTTCATCTTCGCTCTTCCGCAGAGCGGACAACGAAACTTCCGCTTGCCATGATAGATGTGACCCTTCAACTCCACCATTGAGATACGGCATCGTTTACAAGTCATCCGACCCTCTGAGGACAAAGCTCAACGTGCTGTATCCGGCTTATTTGAAGGACCGCGCGTCGTCCGTCGAGCAATATCTTGTAACTTTCGTCGGCAAAGTTCTCTCAACTCCAGACCGGCTTTAGAGCGACTGCGGCGAACCGGAAAAACCGTTATCTCTGCACCGCGCAAGGAACACTTACCACGAACTCTAGAACAAGAGGCGCGGCGTTACTCTAGCGTCCGCCCCTTGCAGCCTCGCGAAGGTTAGCTTAAATCTGAACACCGCGGGAAACTATCGCAAGAGAGTCGCAGGCTACAATTGCTGCTCAGGAATACAAAGCATTTAGTAGTTGGCGGAGAGGGAGGGATTCGAACCCCCGGTACCCGTAAAGGTACGTCTGATTTCGAGTCAGGTGCATTCAACCGGGCTCTGCCACCTCTCCGCACTGCTCCAAGTCTACCGAGAGACCTTCTTTTGTTCAATGGCCGAGACTTAGACTGAAACGATGGATATCGCCTGGACTGCCGAACTGCGTGGATGGGTCGAAGACTCCGCGCTCCAACACGGATTCAGCCTCGCGGGAGTTGCGCCAGCCCTTGAGGCGGATGACCCCCTCGCGTCTGAGACCGGCGAGCGGTTTACCGCGTGGGTCGACGCCGGCCGGGCAGGAGAAATGGAGTATCTGAAGCGCCGCGACTCGGACGGCGCGTTATTACGTACATCGGCCCGCGTGGCGCTTCCCTGGGCGCGGTCGATTATAGTGTGCGCGCTGAACTATAACTCGGCAGGGCCGCGGTCGATCGATCCGACGGAGGCCGGCGCGGGCTGGATTGCACGCTACGCCTGGCTAGGCGACGCCGAAGGCCGCCCTACCGACTATCACGACGATCTGCTGGCCAGGCTGCGCAACGTAGAGGCCGCACTCCGGCAGCGGGTGACCTGCCAGACGCGCTGCTACGTAGATACAGGCCCGCTGCTCGAACGGGACTTTGCGGCGCGGGCCGGCGTGGGCTGGATCGGCAAAAATACGTGCGTGCTCAATCAAGAGCACGGCTCGTGGCTGCTGCTGGGTGTAATCGTAACTTCCCTGACCGTTCCCGCAGAAGTGGTGCTCGACGTGGCGGCAGACCGCTGCGGCAGCTGTACCCGGTGCCTGGACGCCTGTCCGACCGGAGCGTTGATTGCGCCACGCCAGATGGACGCCTCGACGTGCATTGCGTATCTCACCATTGAGAAAAAAGGCAGCATTCCGCCGGAGTTGCGTGCCGGGATGGGCCGACAGGTCTTTGGCTGCGACATCTGCCAGGAGGTGTGTCCGTGGAACCGCAAGGCCCCCGTAATTGCGCGGCACGACCTGCAAACGCGGAAGGAATTGGTGAACCCGGACCTCGGCTGGCTCGCGGCACTCGACCAGGCTGGATTCAAGGAGCTTTTTGCGGGCTCGCCGCTCGAGCGGACCAAGCGCGGCCGTGTGCTCAGAAACGTGGCCATCGCCATGGGCAATAGCGGCCAGCGCGAGTTCGTTCCGCAGCTTGAAGCGTGGGCGGCCGGCGAGGATTCAGCGCTCGCCGAAAGTGCGCAGTGGTCGCTCGAGCAACTGCAAGCAAAGACCTCCGAGCAGCTTTGATAGCATCGGAGCTGGGTGTCCATCGCCGATGTTTTCGATCTCCCCGAAGCTGAAAAATCCGCCAGAGCAGGAGAAGCCGCTGCAGCCGGCTGCTGTTGCGAAGGTCAAGGAACCAGAAGAGCCGGCGCCGATCGAGCACGTCAAGCCCATTGTGCCGCAGTCCGGCTGGTGGCCGCAGACCAAGGCACTCGCGCTCTACCTGGCGGAGACCGAGGTGCACACCTATGCGTTCAGCGTGGCGGCAAACACCATCCTGGCGCTGTTTCCGTTCCTGGTGCTGATGATTACGCTGGCCGAGCGAGTCTTCCACTCGAAGGCGATGGTGGAGGTGCTGGGCGACCTAATGCACACCATGCTGCCCAGCAACCAGGAGTTCGTCATGCGCAACATGGTCGCGCTGGTGCATCCCCACAAGGGCACGCAGGCGTTCTCGGTGTTCATGCTGCTGGTCACCTCGACGGGAGTGTTTCTGCCGCTTGAAGTAGCGCTCAACAACGTCTGGGGCGTAAAGCAAAATCGCAACTACCTGATGAACCAGGTGGTTTCACTTGGGCTCGCAGCGGCCGTAGGCGCGCTGGTCATGGGGTCGGTGGCGGCGACGGCAGCGCAGCGTACGCTATTGACCTGGATCTTCTTCGGGCACACGGACAATCTCGTCTTTCGCCTGGTGGGAGAAGGAGTTCTAAACTTCCTTGCCGTCATCGCAAGCATCCTGATCTTCTTTCTCATCTATTGGATCCTGCCGCATCGCAAGATTCCCGCAATGGCGGTGCTACCGACCGCCATCGTCGTAGGGCTGATGTGGGAAGTCGCAAAGTATCTGTATGTGCTGGCACTGCCGCGGCTGGATTTCGAGTCGGTTTACGGTCCGTTCCGGGTGTCGGTCGGCATTATGATGTGGGCGTTTCTCTCCGGGCTATTGCTGCTGGCGGGCGCTCACTTTTCAGCCACCCGGTACACGCTGCGGCTGGCGCGGGAGGCAGCCGCAGCGGAACAGATGGCAACTTAGCTGCAGGAGCACTTGGGGAGTCGCCTGCCCCTTTGTTGTCTTTCCCCGAAGGGAATCTGCGGTTGCTCTTGCCTTAAGGCTTGGCAGGCATAGCCTTGACGACGATGGCCGAAGGCGTGCCGCCGGCAGGAAGCATGGTCAGCAGCGCAGGCCCGAGCTTGCTGGTGGTACGGATAATAGCGATGTCGCCGGAGCGGGTGTCGGCGGCCAGCAAAAGATGTTCTCCGGAAGAGAAGGCAAGCGCATCGGGGCCGCTCCCGAGGCGAAGGCTTGAGATCAACTTGCCATCCGAAATGGAATAGAGCGAAAGCGAATCGGCACCGGAGTTTGAAATCCAGAGCGCGCTGCCATCTTCACTCACCAGGCCATGCGCGGGTCGGTCGCCGATGGCGAAGGTGCTGCCGACCTCGTTGGTCTGAGTGGAGATCTCGCTGACGGAGTCGGAGGTGAGATTGGAGACAAAGATCTCGCCGCCGTCGGGCTTCAAAGTAAGCTGCTCGGGATCTTTACCGACATCGAGCAAGGCAAGCACGTGATCCTGCAGCAGCGTCGCATCCTGGCGGACAGCCCAGGAGCCGGGCGCAGCAGCCAGCGACAGCACAAGAACCTGGTTGGCGCGCGAGCAGGCGACAAAGGCTTTCGAGGAGTCCGGCAGGATAACCGGGCTGGTCGCCTCAGAGCAGCCGGGGAAGGTGGCGCGCAAGACCAGCGGAGGAGCGGAATGCTCTGCTCCGTTTGCAGAGAAGAGTGAAACCGTGCCGCTGCCGCGATTGGCAACCACGAGCGTGCGACCGTCCGCAGAGAGTTGGGCAGCGCTCGGATGCTCGCCGGTAACGTAGGAGGCAATCTCGCGGCGGAGGTCCAGGTCCAGAACGCTGACAGTGTTGGAGCCGGTGTTGACGACGTAAGCGCGCTGGCCGGAGGCGTCAATGCTGATCGACGCAGGATCGCGATGGACAGGGATGGTAGCGGCAATCGTGTTTCGGCGTGTGTCGAGGACCGAGATCGAGCCACTGGCGCTCGCGGGCTGCGCATTCACAACGTAGACCTCATCGCGTCGCGGATTGACGGCCAACGCCACAGGAGATGCTCCCACCGAGAGGGTGCGGTCAGGACGAAGATAGACGAGGTCGAGTACCGTAACCGAGTTTCCGGTGCGGTTGGCGATGTAGGCGAACTCGCGGTAACCCTCCGGATAGGTGGGAAAAGAGGAGCGGCTGCAACCAGCAACGGCCAGCGTAAGCAGGAGTCCAGCACGGAGACAGCGAGGCGAGGAACTCACACTCGATAGTGTAGGGCACGCGATCGTGCAAGACATAGGAACGGACTAGAAGTTGCGAGAACCCGCCCCTTGCGCGGTCCCTTTCTAAAGGCAACCCCTTGGCACGCCTACTCTGCATCGAGAAAACGTTTCGTGATACCGCTGTACGCGTCGATGCGGCGGTCGCGAAGAAAAGGCCAATTCCGGCGAGTGTCTTCCAGTAGCTTCGGGTCAATCTCCGCGAGAAGAATCTCTTCTTTATCGTGCGAAGCCTGAGCGATGACGCGGCCAAAGGGGTCGGCGATGAAGGAGCCTCCCCAGAACTCGAGGCCGGCGCCTTCCGGTCCTTTGAGGAGGACGCCGTTATGCTGGACGTCGCCGTGCTCGTGGCCGACGCGGTTGACGGCACCGACGAAGACTCCGTTAGCGATAGCGTGGGCGCGCTGCATGGTCTGCCAGGCGCTGTACTGGGCCTCACCGAACTCGGCTTTTTCGCTCGGATGCCAGCCGATGGCGGTGGGATAAAAGAGCGTTTCAGCGCCCATGAGGGAGGTGATGCGGGCGGCCTCGGGATACCACTGGTCCCAGCAGACGAGCGTGCCAAGCTTGCCTTGGCTGGTCGAGAAAGCGCGGAAGCCAAGGTCGCCGGGGGTGAAGTAGAACTTCTCATAGTAGAGCGGGTCGTCGGGGATGTGCATCTTGCGATACACCCCAGCCAACGATCCATCGCTCTCAATCACCGCGGCGGTATTGTGGTAAAGCCCCGGAGCGCGGCGCTCGAAGAGACTGGCGATGAGCACAATCTTTTCTTCACGGGCGACTTGAGCGAGCACCTCGGTCGAGGGTCCGGGGATGGACTCGGCGATGTCGAACAGGGCGTGGTCTTCGCGCTGGCAGAAGTACTGGGCGCGGAAGAGCTCGGGGAGACAGATGATACTAGCGCCGGCGTGGGCCGCATCGCGGATGAAGCTGGCGGCTTTGTGCAGGTTGTCCTGGGTGTCGGGGGTGCAGGACATCTGGATGAGAGCGATTTTTTTGTTGGGCGCGTGGGGCGGCATAGAGCTCCTGTTGGTTTAGGCCCGCAGGCAGGGCGCGCAGAAACGCCTGATAGTTGATCTAGACGTGTGTATCGAGCAGAAGCGCCGGCTTATTCGTCACCGACCGTCCACTCGATGCCGAGAGGCGAGACAATATCGCCCAACTCACGTGCTGTGCCAGCCATGGACCCGCGCAGAGGTGGAATAGCTGTACCTTGACAGGGCACAATTTGAGCAATGGGAACTCCGCGACGCAGGATGGTGACGGGGCTATGCTTCTTCTCAACTCCCTTGAGGATAGCGGATAGATCGGCTTTTGCCTGAGCGACGGAGACGCTTGCGGATATCGAAGCAGAGTGAGAGCCAGACTTCGCGGCAGTGGGCATGGAGTCACCTCGACATGGCCTATTCTATCGTGAGCTCTCAGAAACTTGTAAGGACTCCATAAAGTGCCCAGGCTGAGCCTCTAGGTCCAGAAGTTAAGCGTTCAATTTCTGGTAACTTGAAGGAGGAAGCAGCTTCAGCTTCTTCCTCCTTCACCTTTAACTGACTTGTGTACGGGCCCGCAGGGGCAGCTTTGTATCTGACCGGCCGCCTGGAGCGGCGCGATCTTAAGGAGCGACATGTCGAGCGAATATCGTGATTTTCTAGAGCTTTCCTACAGCGAACTGGAAGACCTGAACCTGGCGGCCAAAGAGCAGCGCAAACAGCGCGTGCCAATGGAAAAGCTGCAGGAAGAGCGCCTTCAATACCTGGCCGGCGAGAAGCGGATCAAAGCCGTGACCGTGGTGTTCTCGGACCTCGAAGGCCGCCTGCACATGCTCGACTACGATAAGAAGTTCCTGGTCAACAGCTACGACAATCTCACCTTCGACGGCTCGTCGATCCGCGGCTTTACGGCGCAGCGGGAAAGCGATCTTCGCCTGGCGCTCGACTGGTCCGCATTCTACTGGACGCCTGCCGATATATTCGGCGCGGGCAAAGTGCTGGTTTTTGGCGAGGTAATCGATAAGAACGGCGGACACTATGCCGGCGACCTTCGCGGCGTGCTCAAAAACTTTGCAGGCGAGATGTTCGAAAAGAACGGCTACACGCTCAATGCGGCAAACGAGATCGAAGGCTTCCTGTTCGATGGCATCGACGCAGAGAAGGCTTTTCTAGAGACCGGGGTCTTCGAATACACGAACAAGGGCGGCTACTATCACTCGCTGCCAGGCGACCCGCTGCGCGAGTTCATCGACACGACCGCGGAGGTGCAGCGGGCGATGGGCTTTGAGAATGAGAAGGACCACCCCGAGGTAGCGCCGAGCCAGTTTGAGATCAACTACACCTACGGCGATGTGGTGACGGCGGCGGACCAGATCCAGCTTTATAAGCTGATCTGCCGGCAGGTGGCGACGCAAATGGGGATGAGCGCAAGCTTTCTGCCCAAGCCGGTGACGGGCGTGAACGGCAGCGGCATGCACACCAACATCTCCGTTACTAAAGATGGCAAAAATCTAATGTGGGATCCGGCCGGAGAAGAGAAGATCTCGAAGTTTGGCTGGGACTTTGTCGATCGCATCTTGACCGCGGGCAGCGACCTTTGCGTGTTGCTCAACGCAAGCGTGAATGCCTATCGGCGGCTCGATCCGCACTTTGAAGCGCCCAACCAGATCAAGGCTTCGGCAACCGATCGCGGGTCGATGGTCCGCATTCCCATTGGCAACGAGAAGTCGTCGCGGGTAGAGGTGCGGTCGGTGGGTCCGGACGCCAATCCATACATGGTGCTGTACTCACTTTTCAGGACGGGACTTACCGGAGAGATCGCTCCGATCGAGAATCTGCGCCAGGCGGAGCGGTACCTGCCGGACAACATCTACACGGCGCTTGAAGACTTTCGCAAAGCAGCGTGGACGACCGAGATGCTGGGCGCGGATGTGAAGGCGCGCTATGCGGATCTGAAGCAGGCGTCGGCGGATCGTTGCCCGAGGCTGCTGGGAACGATCGTAAAGCCGAGTGAAGTCCAGTTCCATCACGATGTATACAACCAGCTGCTGTGGGGACAGTTTTAGGCAAATTCAAAGCGAAGAGGAGGGACAAGAGGCAGGGATGTGCAGCCTTTTGTTCCTCGCCTGCCGACAAGTTCGAAGTACGCTATCGGCAGCACGGAATCAATCAACCCCAAGGCTGGAGCCGGTTTCATGAGCCATCCCCCAGGCAGTAGGCCCGGCTCGCCGCATCTCCCCGCTACACTGTAGCCACCATGCAACGCTTTTCTTCCTACCGCGACTTCGACTGGGCGCTGCTTGCGTTGATCTCGATTCTCTCTGTCTTCAGCGTGCTTGAGATACGGTCCGCCACCGCAATGACCAAGTTCCATGGCTTCGACCACAAGCAGGTACTCTTTCTGCTGGCCGGCATGGCCCTGATGTTCATCGTCTCGCTGATCGATTACCACACTCTGCTCGACATCGTTCCTTGGGCCTACGGCATCTCGATCGTCGCCCTGGTCGCCGTGCGTGCGGTCGGAACCAAAGTCATGGGTGCCCGGCGCTGGATCAATCTCGGCGGAGGCGTCCACTTCCAGCCCTCGGAATGGGTCAAGCTGGTGCTGATCCTCATCGTGGCCCGCTTCTTCTGGAATCTCGTCAACCGCGACCTTACCTGGCCGGACATCGGCAAAGCCTTCCTGCTCTGCGGCGTCCCCATGGCGCTGGTGCTCTCGCAACCCGATCTCGGCACCGCCCTGACCTACTTCCCTATCCTGGTTCTAGGGCTTTTTCTCGGCGGCATCAAGCTCCGCCAGGTGGCGGTTTTGCTCCTGGCTCTTGTAGTTCTGGGTGGGCTTGCGTTCCTCAGCGGCAAACGCCTGAAGCCCTACCAGCAGGCCCGCATCAACGCCTTCCTCGATCCCGACTCCGACCCCAAAGGCTCCGGCTACCAGATCCGCCAGTCCAAGATCGCCGTCGGCTCCGGAGGCATCTGGGGCAAGGGCGCCAACCGCGGCACCCAGACCCAGGGCGACTTCCTGCCCATCCCCTACACCGATTTCATCTTCGCCGCACTCGCAGAAGAGCATGGCTTCCTCGGTGCCGTCGTCGTCCTGCTGCTTTACTTCCTGATCCTCATGCGCCTCATCCAAAACGCCCAGACCGCCTCCGACATCCCCGGAACCTTCATCATCATGGGTATCGTCGCCGTGCTCATCTTCCAAATCGCCGTCAACGTCGGCATGGTCGTCGGCCTGATGCCCGTCACCGGCATCCCTCTGCCGCTGCTGAGCTATGGCGGGTCTTCTGTCCTGTTCACCTTTATCGCCTTGGGGATTGTGATGAACATCCGCATGCGCCGTTTTGTGAACTGAGCCGGAATTACTTCTGGTTCGCGTCTGCTTTCTGGATCACGTCTGCGGCGTTCTCAGTAGAAGCCGGATCAACCCGGAAAACATAGACCACGAGCGAGTAGGCGTTTTCCTGCTTCATCACCGGCTCAAGCGCGTACTCTCCCGGAGCCAGAGCTTCCTTGGGCGTAATCTTGATCCAGCCCTCCGCCATAGGCTCGATTGCGGCGTCGACCTGGGTATCGCTCCGCTTGGCATTGCCGGTAAGCTGCGTGAACTTCACGGTTGAAAGCAGTCGCCGGTCCTTATCCTTGTCCACCAGGACGTGCACCACGACCCAACCGGCCAACGCACTCTGGCCCTCGTCAGCCTCAGGATTCAAACGGACGAAAAACACCGGCGCCGCCGTATGGAGCACAGTCTTGGCCTGCTTGCCCTCCAGTTCGGTCGTAAACTTGGCTTTGTAGAACGGTCCGGCCAGCAGTCCGCCAGTGACGTTGGATCCCTTGTGGTTATTCGTCTGCACAGCGCTTGAATGCATCGGCAGCAACTGGTTGGCTCCCTGGAAGGTGTCAAGGGTATACGGCCGGCTGCCGTTCGGCAGGCTGAGACCGGGCGCAGCATCGACCCCGGTCTGGCATAAGGCAGGCGCACCGTCTCCTGCGCATCCCAGAACGAGCAGCGTAAACAGACAGACTTTGTACATGCCTAGCGATCTTAGCATTTGGCTTTCGAGGAACCGCAACTTTTCTGTATTCCTCTTCCCGGTCCGTGACGAAGGGGTTACAATCTCCCTAAGTTCGCCCTGCAGCTTGCAGCGCCAGCCCAAGTCCTAACCTGAACGGCCAGATGCCGTCTCAGCGCTCTACCCCGCTCCCGTCAGCAAAATCGCTCGGCGGTTCCGAACAGAGCGGCAACAGATTCGTCGTATCGAAGTTTAGAAAAAGGCCGGCCAGGCTAAGAGATTGAACTCCGTTGGCCGGACAGGTTCCAGGAATGATTGCATCCGGAAGGCAAACGGCCCCGCCTCGTACTGAGGTTGATCTGGTCACCTTCCGTGTCTGCCCTCAACCGCTTGAAGCATCTGTATGTGGTTCCGATTCCGTCTGTGCAGCTCCATGCCCGCCTCCCTGGGTCCGTCTGCGCTGCTTCCCCTGGAAGCAGCGCACGTGGGGGTGGTTCGGTTTTGGGCCTGGTTTCCGGGTCGCGGTCTTGCCGCGTCTCTCTCCAGCTCCACGCCTTCTGACAGATCTACGATCCGCAGCTTCCGCACTCCTGCTTCTGTCCTCCCCAACGGTGAGCTGCGCGTAGCTCTTCGCGTCGCTCCCGGTCTCTGGCTCTGCCTGCCGCTCGTAAGGACGGTTCCCACCGTTCACGGGCAGAAAGAGTACCAGCATGTCGAAAGAAATCTACATCTCCTCCACGCCGCATGAGACACGGCTCGCCATTGTCGAAAACGACAATCTCACCGAGATCTACTACGAGCGCGAAAACGAGTACACCCTCGCCGGATCGATCTACAACGGCAAGGTCACACGCGTGCTCCCCGGCATGCAGTCCTCGTTCGTCGACATCGGCCTCGACCGCGACGCCTTCCTCTACATCACTGATTTCATGGAAGAAGCCGGAGATGCTGCCGACTTTGACGGAGCCGCCGGGGAACCACGCCGCAGCAGCCGGGATACCCGCGACGGAGCGCGAGAGCAGAATCGCGGCGAGTCTGGACGCGATTCCGGACGCAGCGAAGTTGGCCGTGACTCCCGTGGCGCGCGCGAATCTCAGCCCCGTTCCACCGAAACCCGCCCCTATGAGCCTAGCGATGCCGACCTCTTTGCCGAAGCCGTTTCAAGCCTTGATCCCCCCCGCTCTACCACCTCCGACTCCGACCGCAGTGACCGTGGGGAGCGTAGCGAGCGCGATCGCAATCGCCGCGGAGGACGCACTCGCCGCGACCGCGGAGGCGCCAGCCAAGACGGAAGCCGCCGCGCCGGAGAGCGTCCCGCCTCGGCCGATCGCTCCGCCGCACCCCCTGACCGCTCCGTCGCATCCACCGATCGATCCTCGGGTTTCATCGATAGCTCCGCGTCGCCCATCGAGCGTCCCGCGCCTCCCGCCGAGATGGTCTCTGCCGTCGATCTCTCCGCTACCGAAGGCGCACAGGAACTTGGCGAAGGCGCTCCCGGTGCGGATGGAAGCCGGCGCTGGCGTGGCCGTCGCGGCCGCCGCGGCAACCGTTCCGGCGAAAGGTCGCGGGAGATCAGTCAGGCCGCGGCCGCGACCGCGGCCGGTGCGCAGCCACTCACGCCTCCCACCGATCTCGAATCGGAGGGCAGCAGCTTCCACGGCGCACCGGAAGAGCCACTGAGCCTCCACGCCGCAGCCGAAGAGTCTAGTCCCCGCAGCGAAGAGTTCAGTCCGCGCAGTGAAGAGTTCAGCCCGCGTAGCGAGCAGCCCAGGCAGCGAGCCGACCGGCAACCCCGCACGCCGCGTGGATTCGCCCCTTCTACCAGCCTCTACCAGGTCGACGAACCCTCCTACGGCGCAGCCGGCGAGGCCCCGGCAGAACCCATCATCTTGCCCGGCGAGTCGCTCTCAAAGTACCGCCCCGCCGGTTCCACACCTGAGGCAGTCGCCTCGCTCGCGCCTCCTCCAGCCGTCAGCAACTTCGTCGTCTCAGGCTGGGATGGCGGCACGGTCCTGCCCGGCGAAACCCTCCGTTCCCGCGGCCCGCGCCCCGACGCCTCCAAGGACGGCAGCAGCCGCCCGGACCGCGGCCGAAGCGGCGGACGTGACCGCGACCGCACTCGTGGCGAAGACCATCATCGTAGCGAAGACCGCCATCCTAATGAGGATCGCTCCCGCGGCGGCCGCAGCGGCCAGCCCTTCCGGGAAGATCGCCCTTCGTCTGTCGCCAGCACACCCCGTTTTGAAGCGCCCGTCTCGTCCCTCAGCACACCCACCGGCACAGAAAGTCCTGTTTTATCCCCCACGCCAGAGCAGGACGCTCAGGTCACCGAACCCACGTATCTCACCGACCCAGAGCACATCCCTGCAAGCCACCTCATCACTCCCCTCGATACCACCCAGGTTCCGCCTCCACCGCGGCCCGAAGTGCCCTCGAACCTCTACGCGGAGCCCGTCCAATCCAATCCCGAACGCAGGCAACCAGAGCAGGACTTTGAGCCTACGGAAGGTTCCGCCTCCTTCCGCATCGACCCCGTACCTCCCAGCGAGTACCGCCAGTCCGCACCCACGGCCACCCTCGAACAACCCGCCGCTCCACGGCCCGCGGCCGAAGCATCCGTACTCCCCGATACCCTCGACGTACCGGAGAGTTTCGACGCACCTGAAGCCAGCATCCTGCGCGAGTGGACCTCCGAGCCTTCCACGCCGGTGCTCGACTCTGACCTCGAAACCGCCGCTACGCCACTCTCGAACGACCTGTCCGCCGCTCCTCAACCCCTCACGCATGATCTCACCTCTATTAACGCCTCAGGCGAGATGCAGTCCGAGCCCTTCAGCCTGATGACTCAGGACCTGGTCGCACCCTCCACCTCTGTTCAAGGCGAGCTGCAATCCAGCACGCCCGTCGCAGCCGACGCTGTCGCCGGCGACCAGACCCTGCCCGCCCCTTACTTCGCGCCGGGCGATGGCCTGCTTGAAGAGGAAGAGCTGTTCGAAGAGGATGAGCTTCCCTCCGCACCGCTTCCCTCGCTCCAGGCCAGTGCCGGCCACCCCGAGGAAGAGATGCTTGAAGGCGCGCCCGATCTCGCCACCATGCTCCGTGAGCGCTCCATCGACGAGCTGACCGGCAGCCACGCTGAAGAGATGGACAACGATGACTTTGAGGAAGATTTCCTCGAAGAAGACCAAAGCTTCGAGGGTGAAGAAGACGACGAAGAGTTTGGTGCCGAGCCCTCAGCCACGCACACAGAGACCTCTGAGCCGCTTGAAGACGTCTCCGACGCCGGCTTCCGCGATCCTCACACCTCCGGGCACGAAGAGAGCTTCGCGCAGCCGGAAGCCACCACAGAAACAAGCGAGCCACGTCGCAGTGAGCGTGGACGCGAGGATCGTGGACGCCGTGACGGCCGTCGCGGAGACCGCAGCCGCCGCTCTGGAGGCGCCAGCGGCTCGAGCGATCGCGGACGCCGCGACGGAGGCCAACGCACCTCCGCGCAGGCAACCAACCTGCCCGCCATCTCGGAGCTGCTCAAGCCCGGCCAGGAGCTGCTCTGCCAAATCGCCAAGGAGCCCATCGCTAAAAAGGGCGCCCGTATCACCTCGCACATCGCCCTTCCCGGCCGCTTCCTGGTCTTCATGCCCACCGTCCATCACACCGGCGTCTCCCGCAAGATCGAGTCCGACGCCGAGCGCCGGCGCTTGCGCGAAATCCTGCTTTCGGAAAAGGGAGAGGCCGCCGGAGGCTTTATCGTGCGTACCGCCGCGGCCGGTGCGAGCGAGCAGGAGCTTCGCTCCGACCTCCGCTTCCTGCTCAATCTCTGGGCCGACATCAAGGCGCGCTCCGAATCCTCCAAATCCCCCGCACTTATCTATCACGACCTCAACCTCGTAGAGCGCGTCCTGCGTGACCAGGTCACCGACACCTTCTCCGCCATCTGGGTCGACACCGAAACCGAGTACGAACGCGTCCTGCGCTTCCTGCAACGCTTCCAGCCCTCGCTCATCCGCCGTGTCAAGCTCTACACCAAAGAAACTCCGCTCTACGAGCAGTTCGGCATTACGGAAGAGATCAACAAAGCTCTGCGCTCGAAGGTCTGGCTCAAATCCGGAGGCTCCATCGTCATCAATCAGACCGAGGCTCTCGTCGCCATCGACATCAACACCGGCAAGTTCGTCGGCAAAACCGCGCGGCTCGAAGATACCATCGTCAAGACCAATCTCGATGCTATCCCCGAGATCGTTCGCCAGATTCGCCTGCGCGACCTCGGCGGCATCATCATCATCGACTTCATCGACATGGATGAGCGCAAAAATCGCAACAAAGTCATGGCCGCACTCGAAGACGAATTGAAGACCGATCGCGCTCCTTCAAAGATCCTGCCCTTCAATGACTTCGGCCTCGTCGCCATCACCCGCAAACGCGTCAAGCAGTCTCTCGAGCGCACCTTGTCCACCACCTGCGGCATCTGCGCAGGAACCGGCATGACCAAGTCGCCCGTCACGATCTGCAACGACATCTACGTCGAGATGCGCAAGATGCACAAGAACCTCGACCGCGGCGATGTCATGCTCCGCGTCCACCCCGAGGTCGTCAAACAACTCAAATCGACCTCCTCGCATTGGCTTCAGGAGATGGAAGAGATGGTCGGCAAAACAATCTTGGTCAAGTCCGATCCAAGCCTACATCCCGAGCAGTTCGACATCCACTAGCTCTCCGCTCAGCATCCCATCACGGGTATCTCCACTTCCACATATGGAAGTGGAGGTCTCGTGTCATCCCATTTGTTTCGCAGCACCTGTGGTCGCATCTCGTAGACCGTTGGCATTTTCTAACGTCTTAGAGAACAACAAGTGTGCTGGCCTTGGGTTTAACAACGGCAGAACGATCACCAGTTTTAGGAGCTTTCTAGATGGATATGACTTCATTCCGCGTAGCCCGGGTGTCCGGTCTGGCCGGCCGGCTCTCCGCTCTCTCCGCACTCGCGCTTACTTCGACATTGGTTCTCCATGCTCAGAATCTTGTGTCAGATAACGATCTCAACGCGGCACCCGTCATGCATCTTGCCGCAAATGACACACCCGGAACGCTCGATCTGGCATACCACGCCGGCGTGGACTATAGCTCCTCATCCTCGTCGCTTGATGGCGGTGATCTATCCGCCACTGAGCGCCTTGACTTGCCTGCCGATAGCTCTGCTCTCCAGCCTCCGCCACGCCGTCGTTACGGTCGTCCGCGCTACAACGACAGTAGCCATAACTCCGATGGATCCAGCAAGTATGGCTTTCTAGCCGGTGCCGGATTTACCTTGCCTGTAGGGGACACCTACCATTATTTCAATACCAGTTACGGGTTCCAGGTAGGCGGCGGGCGTAACTTCAACAAGAATTTTAGTGTGAACCTGCAGTTTGACTGGGACAAGTTTGGAATTAATGGTGCGACTCTAGGCAGCCAGGAAAATCTCTACAACTACTACTGCACGCCGACGGACGCGGCGAACGGCGTCTGTCCCATCTCCGGCTTGGATGGAAACAATCACGTCTGGTCGTTCTCAGTCGATCCCACCTATAACTTCTATCAGGGAGAAAAGCTGGGAGCTTATGGCGTTGTTGGAGTGGGTTTCTATCATAAGGTGACTACTTTCACCGTGCCTACCATCGGCGCCGTCGAAACCCTCTTTGGACCGATCGAGTACGAGCAGAACTCAAACTTCGACCACTACACCTCAAACGCTCCAGGCTTCAACGGCGGCTTTGGCTTGACCTACAAAGCATCCAGGTTCTCCAACCAGCGCCTCTATGCTGAGGCGCGCTATGTCTTCATCGATAACTCCCAACGTACAGGCATTACCTACAACAGCTCTACAGCGGTCCTCAACAGCTATACCGGCTATAATGATTTTCCCCAAAACAGTAATCGCACCACTTACATTCCAATCAAGTTTGGAGTACGTTTCTAGCTGAAGAATGCAAAAAGGCCCGGCTTCGAAGCCGGGCCTTTTTGCATCTTGGCGATCAAGCTAAATACCCACAGGATAAGGCTTTTCATGCGCTTGCCTGTCGGTTTGAGAATGCCGCTCAAAACGTCCCTGCAGCAGACTTAGCAAACCGGTATACCAGTAGCCAAAAACAAAAAGCAGCAGAAATGGCACTGTAAAGTAGTTCTCACTCGATACGGCATACCACACCGTACAAGCGAAGTAGCTGCCAATCGCAAGCTCAATCCAAGGAACAATGCCCAGTCGTTTACGATACTTCTGCGCCTGCGTCTTCTGGCCTTTTTTGCGAACGCTGTACTTCGGTGTTCGTGCAAATGCGCTCTTCATGCCGAGCACTGCCTCGAGCACTGCCTTGGTATTGGTCACGGTAAGTCCCACGCCCAGCGCCACCAAATACGGTAGATAAAGAAGGGTTCTGTACCAGCGATCCGGAAACAACTCTTTCTGACTTACTAAATAAAAAGAGGAGACGGACATCGTACTTGCCACAAACAGCGGAAAATCGATCAGCATCATCTGCATCCAGCCCTGGTAGCTGCGGATAATCATCGCCGGCATCAACAACATGCTTAGCACAATCATCAGCGGATAGCTCACGTTCGCCGTCAGGTGATACCAGGCCTCAAGCTTTGTATGAAAGGGCGCGTTACTGCGCATCAGACGAGGCAAAATCTTGATCCCCGTTTGTACCAGCCCCTTGGCCCAACGCGCCTGCTGCGTCTTGAACGCAGTCATCTCGATCGGCAGCTCTGCTGGGCACTCTACATCTTGCAAGTATTTGAACTTCCATCCAATCAGCTGCGCGCGATAACTCAAATCTGTATCTTCGGTCAGCGTATCGTGCTGCCACCCGCCCGCCTCGCCGATGACTTTGCGCCGCCACATCCCCGCCGTACCATTAAAGTTGAAGAAGACCCCCGCGCGGCTGCGGCCTCCATGCTCCAGCACAAAGTGCCCATCCAGTAAAATTGCCTCTACCTGGGTCAGGAAACTATAGTTCCGATTCAGGTGCGTCCACCGCGTCTGCACCATGCCGATCTCCGGCTCGGCGAAGTGATGGATCACCTTCATCACCCAGTCGTGCGGCGGCACAAAATCGGCATCGAAGATCGCCACAAACTCCCCGCGTGCAGTCTGCAATCCCGCATCGAGCGCCCCCGCCTTATACCCATATCGATTTTCGCGATGAAGGTAGAAGACCGGCTGTGGGGCAAGTCCGGCATGGCCCGCCGCATAGTGTTCCGCTAGTGCGCGGGCAACCTCCACCGTCTCATCCGTCGAGTCATCCAGCAATTGGATCTCAAACCGGTCGCGCGGATACTCCAGTTTGCAGCAGGCCTGGAGCAACCGCGCCACTACAAATTGTTCGTTGTAGATCGGAAGCTGAATTGTCACAAAAGGTAATTCGTCCAGCGGAAAACGCTGCGGCGGCTCACTTCCCTTGGCCATATTTTTCTTGTTCCGGTAGTACAGCCAGACGAGCTGGTACCGATGTAAGCCATAAAATGCCAGCACAATCATGACCAGAAAATACGGCGTCAGCAGTGCAACGTCCAATCCGCTCAACTGGTAAAGATGCTCGA
This sequence comes from uncultured Granulicella sp., assembly GCA_937873145.1. Lineage (GTDB taxonomy): Bacteria > Acidobacteriota > Terriglobia > Terriglobales > Acidobacteriaceae > Edaphobacter. Next base: position 30,284 of record CALMVK010000310.1, read on the forward strand.
AGGTCTTATCAGCGTAGTGCGTCTTCCAGTAGTGGCCCAAGCCCTTCGGCGCGAGTAGCGCAAAGGCTACGGTGCGCGCGGTCGCTTCCGGTAAATTGCTGGCAAAGTTCATCGTAGGTTCGTCCCTGCTCCGCCAAGCCTAATTGAAAAACATGGCCGTAGATAGAGAGTTGCGCTGCACGGGCTGAAAGCCGGCATCGCGAATCAACCTGCGCACCTCTTCCTCACTCGTCTGCGCGCGCCTCCCAAGCAGCGATCCAGCATCGTTCGCGCCAAATCGCAACGCCATCTGCATCACCTTCAGCCCCTGCTGCTGCCAGTTCGCCTCCACAGTATCCACGTTGTCGAGCACCATCCGGCAAATCGCCAGCGTCTTCAGATATTCAACAGCCGTAGGGTCATCGAGCTCCCGTCCGCTAGCCGCAGGTACACCGTGGAGCGCAAGCGCCCGCACACGCCCGGTCTCCGCCTGCAGATGCCAAAAGCCTTGCAGCCGCGCGACGAAATCGTCCTTGCGCTCGTCTTCTCCAAATTGCAACGAAGCCACCGTGACAAGTCCAGCCGCATGAGCCGCGCGATGTACGTCGACAGACGAGCTTGCCATCTCGTCCCCTTCAATCCACGCCAGGCCGCACTGCGCAAAACGCTTCAGGATCTCACCCACAAGCCCTGCCTGGACCAGCATGGCGACCTCGCTTTCGAGCATACCCAACCGTAGCGCCGAAGCAGTTGTGCTCCATTCACTCAGCACCGCCTCTATCTGCTGCGCACTCGAAGCCCCAAAGCCACACAGGACGATCCCCGTTGCGCCCCGATCAACGGCTTCCGCGCCAGCCTCCCGTACCGCAGCTCCCGAGGCATCCGCATACGCGTTGAGAGCATAGCTGATTACGCCTTCCGGGTGCAGCCGCCGCCGCACCGCATCCGCCTCCATCCCAATGCCGATCAGGTCGTCGCTTGCGAAGCACTCCCATGCCTGCTCGCGCGTAAGCCCCATCAGGCAATCCTCTGGGCGCGCCCAGCCTGCCAGCGCAGCACTAGGGCCAGTGCCGTCGCCAGCACGATCGACGTTACAATCACCTGCGACCAAACGCAGTAGATACACCATTTTTCAAGCACAAACGCTTCAAGATACGTCAGAAAACATGCCGCACCAAACCCAATCTCCGCCAACTGCAGCACAATCCACCAGCGGCCCAGAGCCGCAAACACGATCATCGCGCCATACCCCGCAATCCCGATCTCCGCCACTGGAATGTGCCGCTTCCCGCTCGCCGCGTCTTCATCCACCAGCTTCGGTGGAAATACTGCATAGCGCGAGTGATTCACAGCGCCGCAGTCCCAATGCTCATTCACCGCGCAGGGCGGCGCGGCAGCCGGATCCATGTTGTGTACCCGCAGCGCGAGTACGCTCACAACCAGCCCGGCCAGAGCCAGCACCGCAACCAAGGCCCGCATTACTTTGTTCCGCATTGCTCCATTTTAGCCGTCTCGATCCTTCGCCGCCTCATCCATTCACTGCATACACATCTCCGCGCAGTATTCTCCACCTATGAGTGTGAGCACCCTCGACCGCCGCCACTTTCTCTCGCTCCTCGGAGCCTCCGCCGCCGCCTCAGCCCTGCCCGTGCTCGCCGCGCCCGCGACGCCCGCACCTGCCGAGCCCTTCAGCTTTCTCTTCCTCACCGACACTCACATCCAGCCTGAACTCGATGCAACCCACGGCGTCGATCTCGCCATGCACCGCGCACGAGCTGTACGCGCGGACTTCGCCATCCAGGGCGGCGATCATGTCTTCGACGCGCTCGGCGTACCCAAAGCACGAGCCACTCAGCTCTTCGATCTCTACGCCAAAACCGAACAGGACCTCGGCCTCAAGGTTCACCACACCCTCGGCAATCACGACGTCTTCGGCGTCTATCTCGCCAGCGGCGCCGCGCCCACCGACCCCGCCTACGGCAAAAAAATGTACGCCGACCGCTTCGGCTCAACCTACTACTCCTTCGATCGCAAAGGCCACCACTTCATCGTGCTGGACTCGATCGGGATCACCGCCGACCACCACTATGAGGCGCGTATCGACGACGATCAACTCGCATGGCTCAGCAAGGACCTCGCCGCTCAGGCACCGGACACGCCCATCGTCGTCACAACGCATATCCCACTCGTGAGCGCGATCCAGGCATACACGCCTCCCGCGCCGCAGGCCGCCTCCGGCACCGGTTTCATCAACGGTCCGGCCGTCCTCCAGCTCTTTCGCGGTCATAACGTCCTCGGCGTTCTGCAAGGTCACACGCACATCAATGAGACCGTGCTCTGGCACGGCGTTCCCTACATTACCTCCGGCGCTGTTTGCGGCAACTGGTGGCACGGCACACGGCTCGGCACACCTGAGGGCTTCACCGTCGTCACCATCGCCAACGGCAAGCTGACCACACGCTACGAAACTACCGGCTTCCAGTCCGTCGACCCGCAAAACACTTGATCGATAAAACCGATCAATGCATCCGTTCCAGGTGCGGCGAATAAGACACATGCACCAGATCATCTCGATAATCGATCTGGATCATCAGCTGGTGCAGGATTGGATACCCGATAAACCCGGAGATCTCCACCCCTGAGCCACGCGTGATCTGCGAAGTATCGATCGCGTTCAATCCCTGCGAAATCTGCTGCCGAACTCCCGCAAACTGGATGAACAGCGAATCGGTTCCAGCTACATGATTCACATTACCGCTGATCCCGCGAACGCGGTCTCCATCGTTGTCGTGGACCTTGGTCACCTCGCGCGCAGCATCCGGCGAGATCAAGTTCTGGCCTGCCCCCGTGTCCAGAATGAACAGCTTCACCGGCGTATTCCCAATGTACGTTGGCACAATTAGGTAGTGTCCGGAACGGAACACCTTTTCCCAGTTTGCCATCTCCGGGGCGACGTAGCGATCCCGGCGGATCCGCGCTCCTGGGCCTTGTACCGCCTCGCCGTCCGTCCCAAGCGCAGGCGTTGCGGTCGTCTCCTCGGGCCGAGGAGGTAAAGGCGATAAGCGCAGTTCGCTGTTCGGAAAGTCCAGGGTCACCACAAAACTGTGGAAAACATCCGGCCCCAACAGTCCGTCGATGCCCAGTCGCGGGTCGCTTTCCAGCACCCGCACCATGCAGTTATGAAACTCCATGCTGCCGATCTTAACGTCATCCACATGCGCTAGAAACGTATTGCGGCTGCCCTCATCGCCGATCCCGCCCGTCTGCATCTCGGCCTCTGGCGTCAGTCCCAGCGCCTTCGCCGCACTGCGTGTCAGCATCAATCCAGAGGCTCCCGTATCCAGCAGAAAACGCCGCCGCTTCCCATTCAAAATAACGTCAACGCCGCTACTGGTCGCAGGCCGGCTGCTGAGATTCGATTCATTGCTGGCAAACATTGGAACCTTCGCGTTCGTCACCGGCGCAGCTAGCGTACAGTCCCCTTTGCTTTGCGCCTGCACGGCCTTGATGGTGTTCTCAAGCGCAGCCTTCTTTTCCTCGCTCAGGTTCGGTTCGTTCGCGCGCTCGTGCAGCCGGTCTAACTCCTGCTCGGCGGTCAAAGGCACACGTTGACTGCGCTCCCATGCGCGCTTGATCTGCGGATCCTCCGGCGCCAGCTTATAAGCAAACTCAAGCTGCCGCTGTGCGGACGCGTACATGCCGTTCAAGTTCAGATAGCGTCCCACTTCATAGCGCGTTCGCGCCAGGCAAGGGTCGAGCCTGCCCGATTGATTGAGCGCTTTTGCCGCCTCCTCGACCTCACCGCGGCGATAACGTACCTCGCCCAGCAGACCGAGCAGAACAGCATCGTTGGGATGAGCGGCGTTCTCCTTCTCCGCCAGCTTCAGCGCCGCATCCAGCTTGTGTTGCGCAAGCTCCGCGTGCACCAGCCCCACCGTTCGACCGCTCGATTCAGGCATCGCCGTGTACAACCGCTCCGCCTCCTCAGAATGACCTTCTTTGAGCGCCTGATCCGCAGCAGAAAGAGCAGGTGCCGGCGAAACCGTGCAGGTCTTATGCTCGGGTGTCGGATCGCTCCCTTTCTGAGCCACCGCCCCAGGCACAACCATCCATAAGCCAAGCATCCCTAAACTTCCGGCATTGATTCGAAATTTCTTCATAGGCGTTCTTTTCTTCGCCCAGCCTACAAAGCTCTTGGCCCGCTGTCTAGAAAATTAACGCAATTCGTCTAGAAATTTATAGCGATGCGCCCTCCCATCGCTGCGCCTCCATTCCCAGCCTTTGCTCCATCACCCGTACCGCTTCCTCGTTCTCATCCACCAGCAAAAAACGTCGTCCATACTTCCGTGCCGCGACCCCCGTCGTCCCACTGCCGGCGAAAAAATCCAGCACCCGCTCCCCTGGCCGCGAGTGTACCCGCACAATCCGCTCCAGGATACCCAGCGGCTTCTGCGTGGGATACCCGGTCTTCTCCTTGCCCGTCGGCGAAACAATCGTGTGCCACCACACATCGGTCGGCGTCTTGCCGCGCGCGGCCTTCTCCGCGCCCACCAGCGCCGGCGCCATATACGCAATCCGATCCGTCTGCTCAAGCTCGAACGTATAGAGCTTCGGATCGCGCGTATACCACAGCAAATTGTCGTGCTTGGCCGGCCAGCGCTTGGTCGCGCGCGCGCCGTAGTCGTACGCCCAGATAATCTCGTTTTGAAAACAGGCGCGCCCAAACACCTCATCCAGCATCACCTTCGCGTAATGCACCTCGCGCGGATCGACATGCAAAAACAGCGAGCCGGTCTCGGTCAGGATGCGCCGCGCTTCGACCATTCGTGGCCGCAGAAACCCCGTGTAGTCGTCGAACACATCCACATAGCCTGCCAATGAGCCCGCGATCTTCTCCGTCCGGTAGCGCGCGCCGCCAAAGCCGGTGCGGTCGCCCGCTGAGTCGCGCACGGTCTTCAGGCGCGGCCTGGCCTGGCGCTTGCCCGTGTTAAACGGAGGATCAATATAGATCAACTCCGCCGAACCGCCAGGCAAACTCTCTAGTACAGCCAGGTTCTCTCCATGTACGATTCCGTCCAACGATCTTCCCCCGTAAACTTGTGCCTATGTCCTGGTTTCAACGCTCGTACAGAAACATCTATCGCCTGCAGCAGCGCGCGTCGCACAATGCCAGCACCACGCAAACGCTCCAATTCGCCATGCTCTCGCACCCGGGCCGCGTGCGCAAGGGCAACGAAGACACCTGCGCCGCCGCAGCTGAGCTGGGAGCCTTTGTCGTCTGCGACGGCATGGGAGGAGCCGCGGCCGGCGAGGTCGCCAGTGCGCTCGCCACGCAGGTCTTTCTTGAGGCGCTGCGAGCCGACCCCAACCAAACCTCCACCGCCGACGCGTCACCCCAGCGGCTTGCAACCGCAGTCACGCTCTCCAACCGCGCCGTCTATCGCCAGGCCAGCAGTTCCCCCAAGCTGCAAGGCATGGGCACCACGCTCGTCGCGCTGCTGCACACGCCTGCCGAAGAGACAAGCCGCGCTGCGCTCACCCTCGTCCATGTAGGAGACAGCCGCTGCTACCGCTGGCGCAATCACACCTTGACCCCGCTTACCCTTGATCACTCCCTCGTCGAAGAGCAGGTCCGGCTCGGCGAGATCACGCCGCTCGAGGCCGAGACGCATCCCATGCGCAACATCATCACCCGCGCCATCGGTGCCGCGCCCACTGTCGAACCCGAGATCCAGCGCCTTACCCCACAGCCCGGCGACCTCTACCTCCTCGCCTCCGACGGCCTCACCCGCGAGCTCTCGGATACGCTTCTGGCCACAGCGTTTCAGCAGGCAGCCACCCGCAGCCGCCATCAGGCCAGCGGTTTGGCCAGCTTCGCAAGAAGCCTCATCGACCAGGCTAACGAGGCAGGAGGCCGAGACAACATCACCGTCCTGCTGCTTCAACTTCCGTAACAACGATCCCTGCGATAATCACTCCTAAGGACGCCCAGATGCCACAAGAGCTTTACTTTGAAGACTTCTACATCGGCCAGCTCTTCCACTCCGCCGGCACCGCCAAGGTCACCGCCGAAGAGATCAAGGAGTTCGGCCAGAAGTACGATCCGCAACCCTTCCACCTCGACGAAGCCGCCGGCGAAGGCTCCTTCTTCAAAGGTCTCGCCGCCTCCGGCTGGCTTACCGCCGCTGTCGTCATGCGGCTGCGCGTCGAGTCCATCAAGGTCTTCGGAGGCATGATCGGTGCCGGCGTCGAAGAGATGCGCTGGACCGAGCCCGTGCGCCCCGGCGACAGCATCCGCACCGAGATCGAGGTCGTCAGCGTCCGTCACTCCACCTCGCGCCCGGACTACGGCATCGTCCGCACCCGCACCCTCGCCTTCAACCAGGACAACAAAGTCGTCCTGCGCTCCACCGTCAATTTCCTCGCCCCGCTGCGCTCCGTCAAGTAGGCCTAAGCCGACTCCAATGACCCCCGAAGACATCGAACTCCTGAAGCAATGCGAAGGCCGTATCGTCGCCATCGAACTCACCAGCGGCCAACAGTTCTTCGCCGAGATCGAGATCGTCGTCGATCAGCCACCAACCCCTGACGTCTTCCTGCTGCGCGTCAACCGCGAACCCGACGGAGCCTTCTCCGCCGCGACAGAGCACGGCGAGTCGGTCCTGCTCGCCGACATTCAGCGCATCGCCCTCATCCCCGGCGTCGCCTACCCTGACGTGTAACCATGTCCCTGGATGTCCTTTTGAAGGACATCCGCCCTACACCGATCCCTGAATGGCTCTAGGGCGTATCTACATATAGTCTTTGCCTGTGTGCTGATATTTGTTGAACTCGG
>CALMVK010000311.1 GCA_937873145.1 uncultured Granulicella sp.
AAGGCAACGATCGTATCTCGGTGCTGAATGTACCGTTTTACCTTACGGGGCGATAGAAGCTACGTCGAGTCACTAAACATACGTTACTGAGTGAAGAACCGCATCCGTTGAAAATCGATGGTGTACGGAGCAGTCTGCCGAATCAAGTCATATCCGAGATTGCCGGCAGTCCATTCGCTGGGGCCCGTTGTCTTCTGTAGGAGCACCGTCGCTGGTGAAAGAACGGTGGTCTTCCCTGCCAGCATAAAACGCAGCCTTTCAAGAGCAATCGAGTGTTGCGTCGTACTGCCACCCACCCCGATTAGAATGTGTTCTTTCTTCTCGCCGAGGGCAACTGTCTCTGGAAAAGCTTTCGCAAACGGTGGATTGAGCGTCGTGTGGGTCGCCCCGGTATCGAGCGTAAAGATGAGTTCCTTGCCCTCAAAGCTCATCTGCGTCACGGGCTGAGATTGGTAAAACGCGATCGGACTCGATGGCGCATCGGAGTCTTGGGTCCCTGCAATCTCAACTTGTTGCGCTTGATCAATGCGAATACTTCTTAAAGCCCAGAGTACCTGTATGCCAAGCAGGGCCTGCTGTTCAGTAGGAATATCGTCGAACGGAGGCTGCGTATGCGGAAGCACCATGAACGAGACATGTTTCAGATGAGTTCTCCCTATAGTCAGCTCATCGACCTCGGTGATCTTGAACGCCGTCATGGTTCCGCTAATATCGGACGTTTTTGTATCCACCGCGTGAACCACAAGGCCGAGAGCTGTGGCTTCCGCATCGCTCATCACTGAGATGTTCGCGCCGGTGTCCATAAACCAAAGTGCTGACTTATGGTTTACCAAGACGGGAATGTGTGGGTTGACATCCTCGATGTTGCTCTTCGCCAGGATGGAATGCTTCCCCTTACCGGATTGATCTGGGTTTGCGGCCAACCCTAGGATCAAGGGTCGCTCTTCAAGCACATCTGCGGCAATAGGCTTCAATTTGAGCATGGCATCAACCTGCTCAAGCGCCTCTCGGTACTGCCCCACTCGAAAAAAGAACGAGAGGAGAGTTTCGTGCGCTTGGTAGGCTTCAGCACCGCGTGGGTTCGAGTGGATGACTTGACGTAGTTGGTGGAGCGCGGACTTTCTACGGTCCAAGCTGGCGTCCAGACTCCCTTGGCACAACAAAGGAAGAGCTATTTTCCTCTTAAGAGCGTCTTGCTGGAACCAACTGTGAGGATCACACTCATCCGCATTTTTATCTGCGGCGAGAGCGGGCCAAGTGGACAAAAATATAAAACATAGGAGTGTGATCCGGCGAAGGCACATGAGAGAAGAATAATCAGGTTACCGTACGCAACGAATGGTCTACACAAAGGCCTTGTAAAAGACAACAAAGGCACATTCATCCGTACAACTCGGACTAATCTTGTCGTATATTCAGAGAGGCGGAAACCCATCCCCTCTTGGCCGAGATAGAAGGGC
>CALMVK010000312.1 GCA_937873145.1 uncultured Granulicella sp.
CGGGGTTCGCCGGCGCTCGGGGCGTGCGTACAGAAGGAGTGGATTACCTTGCGGCGAAATCCGTCTCAATTTTACGGGCTGCTGGCTCCGCTGGTGATGGTGTTTCTGTTTGCGGGGCGGATGGGGAGTGTCTCGCGGAGCGGGATGGTGTTTCCGGCGGGCGCGGCGTATGCGCTGCTGGGGATTGCGGCGCTGGCGTACAACCTGTTCGGAGCGGATGCCGGGGGGGTGCAGTTTTACTTTCTTGCTCCGGTGGAGATGCGGACGGTGGTGCTGGCGAAGAACCTGTTTGGGTTTGGTCTGGCTGCGCTGCAGGTGGCTCTGCTGTACTCGGTGCTGTTGTTTACCTCGGGGGCGCCGCCGTTGCCGGTCACGCTTGCTACGGTGTGCTGGGTGGTATTTGCAACGCTGGTCAATGCGACGATCGGCAACGTGCGGTCGATCACCACTCCGAAGAAGATGGACCCGGGCCGGGTAGCGCGGAAGCAGGCATCGCCTTTGAGCGCGTTGATCAGTGTGGGGGCGATGCTGGCAGCGGCGGCCCTGGGCGTGGGGTTGCTGGCGCTGGCAAGCCTGCTCGGGCAGCCGTGGCTGCCGGTACCCGTGATGTTGGCGTGTGATGTGGGAGCAATACTGCTGTATCGCAGAGGGCTCAGGCGCGTGGATGATCTGGCGCAAAGTTACCGAGAGACCTTTCTTGAAGAACTGGCGAAGGCGCAGGCTTAGTTTTGTGCACGGAGCTATGCGCCGAGTGGCACACAGGACGCGTAGTATGAGGGGCCGATGAATCTTACGACGCAGGGCTTGCGTCTACCTGTGAGACAGAGTGAGGATGCGCTTGGCTGGTGAAGCTTGGCCAAAGGACTGGCAAGGCCATACCATGCCGCAACTATTTCCGTTTTTTCGCGTCCACCGTCCAAGGCACTGAGAGGGCAGCCGTTATCAACGCACAAAGTTTCACAAAGCATGATTCCATCCATCTTCGGAGACCGATCGCATGAACCGCTTTATCTCATTCTCTCTCTCACTTTTTATCGGGATCTGCCTACTTTTTGCGAGTCAGCATGCAGCGTGGGGATATGTAGATCCAGGCTCGGGGCTTTTGGCGATGCAAAGTATTGCCTCTGTGCTGGCAGCGGCCGGTTTTTTTCTTCGTCGTCAGATTCGGGCCTTGTTTCATCGCGGCGAGAAAACCCCACCGCTGGCAGTGCGCACCAAAGAAGGTGATCCGGCGAAGGTTGCATGACTTTGAAGTTGTCCAGGACGAGCGCGGGGCAAAGTGCGTGGTCGTCCGATGAGTTGCTTACCACGTTTCGCGATCCCGGCGGCTCTCTTCGGCTTGAAGCGGAGAGTGCGGTACGAGAGATTTATCCTGTTGCTCGAGAATCGGTACTTGCTTTGCTGGGGGCGGAGTTTTACCTTCGCGCGGAGGCTCGAGGCGATGTTATTTCGAGCACGGTCGAGGACGACGCAGGTGGATTGAGGCTGCTTCATCCGCGTGTGGCAGTACCCACCTATCCTTGGGAGTGGACTGCTTCGCAGTGGCGCGCAGCGGCGCGGCTGACGCTCAATTTATGTGTGGAGGCGCTGGCCGAGGGATGGATTCTCAAGGATGCGACGCCGCTCAATATCCTGTTCAGAGGCGCACGTCCGGTGCTGGTCGATGTGCTCTCGTTTGAGCGATGGGATCCGCAGTCTTCGCTTTGGCTTGCCTATGGGCAGTATACGCGTACGTTTCTGCTGCCGTTGTTGATGCACCGGCTGCTGCATTGGCCGCTGGAGCTTAGCTTCTTTCGGCGCGATGGATACGAACCGGCAGAGGTATACGGAGCCTTGGGCTGGACACAACGTCTCTCGCGGGCGGCACTGTGGCCGATTACGCTACCCACATGGTTGGACAGCCGTAAAGGAGCAAGCGAGCGGGCGACGCAGGCAGTGAAGCGAGGCGGCGATCCGGAGCTGAATGCGCATGTCTTGCAGCGTACGCTGGCGGGTCTGCGGCGCAGTACAGAGGCCGCGCTGCCAGCGGTTGCGGGTTCCGCGTGGGCTGAATATACGCAGACCTCCATGCACTACACGGCAGCCGATCATGCGGCGAAGCAGGCTTGGGTGGCAGAGGTGCTGGAGCGGCTTAGGCCGGCGTTTGTGCTCGATCTGGGCGCAAATACAGGCGAGTACAGCCTGCTGGCGGCGAGCAAAGGCGCGCAGGTGGTGGCGCTCGAGCGGGATCAGGCGGCGGCGGAGCGATTGTTTCTGCGGACGTGCGCGGAGGAGGGCGTGAGCCAGAAGATTCAAACGATTCATGCGGACCTGGCGCGGCCGACTCCGGCGGCAGGCTGGGAGAATCGAGAGACCGCTTCCCTGCTGAGCCGGCTCGCCGATCGGTTCGATCTGGTGATGATGCTGGCCGTGATTCATCATTTGCTGCTGATGGAGCAGATTCCGCTGCCGGCGATTTTGGCGTTGTGCCACCGGCTTACGAAGCGATACTTGATCGTAGAGTGGGTGCCGGTGAGCGATCCGATGTTTCAGAGCTTGCTGCGTGGACGAGATGCGCTTTACGGACATCTATCCGAGGAGGAGTTGCGGGCCGCCACTGCGGGGCTGTTTCGCGAGGTAGAGCGCTTCGCTTTACAGAACGGGCGTATTTTGTACCTCTTCGAGAAGCCATGAATGATTAGGGGGCGGATGTTCCGGCGGCTTTGCCAATGTGTTGGGCTCGCGTCGCTGGTGCTGGTGCTGAACTATGGGGAGATGCTGGGCGGCGGGCGCGATGTGCGGATGCATGTGCCGCTCCCGCTGACCGGGATTGCGTTTGCGCAGATTGCGGACATTCTGCTGCTGGGGCTGGTGTTTTTTGCGGTGCTGGCTCCGCTGCGGGAGACGCGGCTGTGGCCGTGGGTGGAGTCGCTGCTGGCGATCGGGATTCCGCCATATCTGCTGAGCCGGAACTACACGGTATTTCCGGTGACGTGGCTGGCCGGGCTGATTCCGGTGCTGACGGTGATCTGGGCGGCGCTGCTGTTGTTGCTGCTGATTGTGTTTCCGCCGGTCTATCGGCGGCTGATGCAGTTGGGGGATTTCGCAGGGATGTTCCTGGCCTTCTTTGCTTTGGCGAGCGTGGTGCAACTGCTGTGGACGACGCTGTGGCGGCCACAGCCGCAGCAATACAGCGCGGCGTGGGCGCGGAGTTCGCAGCCAGCGCGAGCACATCCGCTGATCGTATGGATCATCTTCGACGAGCTCTCGTACGACCAGTTGTTTGAGCATCGGGCGCGCGATCTGGCGCTGCCCAACTTCGATGCGCTGCGCAGCCAAAGCACGTTGTTCAGCGATGTGCAGCCGGTGGGGCTCAAGACGGTGAAGATCATTCCGTCGCTACTGACGGGGCGAGTGGTCGACGATTTTTCGTTCAGTATGAGCAATCGCTTCCAGGTGCACTCTACGGGCCAGCGGGATTGGCACACGGTGAACGGCAGCCAGACGATCTTTGGGGATGCGCGGCAGAACGGCTGGCGGACCGCCGCAGTGGGCTGGTACAACCCGTACTGCACGATCTATGCGGATGCGCTCGACGACTGTTACTGGACCGACTGGGACAAGATCGATGGGCCGATGGCGCAACGGAAGAGCTTCTGGAGGAACACGTTTACGCCGCTGCAGCAGGTGGTGCGGGAGGTAAAGAGCCGGGCGAGGGCGGATCGTGATTTGTGCTCGTACGATGTGCGGCAGCGCTACCAGACGCATGTGGATCTGGAGAGCCATGCGCTCGAGCTGCTGAAGAGGGACCAGGCCGACTTCGTCTATTTACATCTGGCGATTCCACATAGTCCGAATATCTGGAGCCGGGCGGATGGGGATTATACGCAGTGGTGCGACAGCTCTTACCTGGATAATTTGGCGCTGGCGGATTTGGAGTTGGGCCGGGTGATGCGGCTGCTGGCGAGCTCTCCGCGATGGAAGGATACGACGCTGATTGTGCAGGGCGACCACTCCTGGCGGGTGCAACTGTGGGACTGGCTGCCGGCGTGGACGGAGGAGGATGATCATGCGTCCAAAGACACGTTCGATACGCGGCCGGCGCTGCTGATTCATCAGGCGGGGCAGACGCGCGGGACCGAGGTGAAGGAGCCGTGGTCGCTGCTGCGGGTGCACGCGGTGCTCGAAGAGATGGTGCGTGGGGAGCCGGTGCACCGGTAGGCTGCGTTGTTTGGTACGAGCTTGGCTAGCGGAGCATCGGCTGCGCGCTGGCTACGTGGCGGTAGGTAGGCTCAAAGCCGAGCTGTCGAGCGACGTTCAGGATCTTGTCGAACTGCAGATTGATGGTGGCTCCGGCCTTTTGGGTGACTTCGTCTTCGATGGGCAGATCGAAGTCGTCCGCGCCATAGAGCAGACCTTCGAGCGCGCGTTCATTCTGCGTTAGCACAGAGGTGCGGATGCGGGGTACGTTGTCGAGGTAGATGCGGCAAAGCGCGAGGTGGCGCAGGTACTCGGCGGTGGTGATCTCGATTGCGCCGAGCTGGGTGCCGAGGGGCGTGAAGTAAGGCTTGAAGGTCCAGCAGAGAAAGCTGGCCAGGCCGGAGGTTTGGTCCTGGAACTGGCGGGTGCGCTCGAGATGTTCGATACGCTCTTCGATGGTTTCATCGAAGCCGATGACCATGGTGGCAGTCGTTTTTAGGCCGGCGGCGACGATGGCTGCCTGAGCTTCAAAATATTGCGCAACGGTGTACTTGAACTTGCTGTGGCGGCGGCGAAAGTCTTCGGTGAGAATCTCGGAGCCACCTCCGGTGATCCAGCGTACCCCTGCATCACGGAAGCGCTTGGCGGTGGTCGCGTAGTCAAGCCTGGCATGGTCCGCCAGGTACATGAACTCAGCGATGGTGAGCGCGTAGAACTCAAGTGCGTCGCCGTAGCGGGCGCGGATGGCGGAGAAGAGCGTGCAGTAGTAGTCGAGCGGCAGGTAGGGGTTGAAGCCGCCGTTGAAGGCCGCCAGATCGCCGCCAAGCGCAAGCAGTTCGTCCAGCTTATGGAAGACCTGTTCCTGGCTTAGGACGTAACCGCCGTCCTGTCCGGGCAGGCGATAGAAGGCGCAGTAGTCGCATTGCGCGACGCAGACGTTGGTGTAGTTGATGATGCGCATGATCATGTAGGAGCATGCGTGCGGTGCATGAAAGCGGCTGCGGACTTCTGTAGCGAGCTCGCGCAGGAGGTCATCGCCGGCGTTCCGCCAAAGCCAGAGGGCATCGGTGCTGGAGATGCGCTCGTGACAGGCGATTTTGCGGCGGATCTCCTGCGTGCTGTCGATTCCGATCACCTCTCTAGTTTAGACCTTGCGGGCTGGTCCTAACCTGGCATGCGAGAATGATCTGGCACAGAGAACGCTGGGATCAAAGTAAAGTCCGGTCTCTCTTCGCGAGGGTTGCCTTTCGAGTTACATTTCGTGCTGGCCTTGGTCTTACTGTTTGTATCCTTGAGGTCTTTTTTGCAACTAAATGCGTCATCTGTGTCACCTGCTTCGTCTCTAAGACAGCGTTGGATCGATCCTTACGCTGTGGAACAGGAGACCTAGTTGCCCGCTGAATCGAACGAGCAGCCTTACATTCCAGCAGACCATCAGTTGCCTGCTCCACCTGCGCCTCCGGCTCCGAAGCGGCGGGTGTGGGTCCGCGTGCTCGTCTGGCTTGCGCTCATCCTGCTGTTTGCGTTGATCTTCCTGCTGGTGATGCGGCACCGCACCAAACCAGCGGCTGGGGGAGCCTCCCGGCGCGGCCCCGGACAAGGTACAGCCGCGGTGAATCCAGTGACGGCGGAGCGTGGCGATATCGGCGTTTACCTCAATGCGATCGGCACGGTGACCCCGGTGTATACAGCTTCGATCACCAGCGAGGTCAGCGGCATCGTCACGGCGGTGCACTTTCGTGAAGGCCAGATGGTGCATAAGGGCGAGCCGTTGATCGATCTCGACTCACGGCAATATCGCGCGACGCTGCTGCAGGCGCAGGGCTTGCTCGAACGCGATGAAGGCTTGCTGGCGCAGGCGACGATGGACCTGGGACGCTACCGCGATGCGTGGAATCGCAATGCGATTCCGAAGCAGACGCTCGACGATCAGGAGAAGATCGTTGAACAGGATAAAGGTACGGTGAAAAACGATGAAGGGACCGTGCAGTTCGACCAAGTACAGGTCGGCTTTGCGCATATCGTTGCGCCGATTACAGGGCGCGTCGGCCTGCGGCTGGTAGATCCAGGCAACGTGGTACCTGCGAATGGAACGACGCCATTGCTGGTGATTACGCAGATTCAGCCGATCACGGTGGTGTTTACGATCGCCGAGGACTCGATCAACCAGGTGTCGGCTCCCCTGCGCGCGGGCAAAAAGCTGGTTGTCGATGCGTTCGATCGAACCGACCTGCACAAGATTGCGACTGGAACGCTGCTGACGCTCGACAATCAAATCGATACGACCACAGGAACGGTCAAGGCGCGGGCGCAGTTCGCCAATGCCAACGCGAGTCTGTTTCCGAATCAGTTTGTAAACACGCGTCTGCTGGTGAACACGCTGCACAACGCGACGCTGATTCCGACCTCGGCCGTGCAGCACAATGGGCAGACTGCCTTCGTGTATGTGATTACGAATAACGTGGCGCACACGCGCACGATCCAGCAAGGGGTGACGGACGGATTGACGACGGAAGTAGAGGGAATCCATCCTGGGGATGTGCTGGCCAATAGCAGCTTTGAGCGGCTGCAGGATAACGCGAAGGTAGCGATCTCCAACCGGCCGCAGCCAAAGACCAGCGGCAGCGTCACCAGCGGGAGCGGAGCGCCTTGAGTCCTTCGCGTCCCTTCATTCTGCGGCCAGTCGCCACTGCGCTGCTGATGGCGGCGATCCTGCTGATCGGCATTGTGAGTTATACGCAGCTGCCAGTCTCGGCGCTGCCGCAGGTCGATTATCCGACGATCCAGGTGCTGACCTTCTACCCGGGCGCCAGCCCCAACGTGGTGGCGACCACAGTGACGGCGCCGCTCGAGCGGCAGTTCGGCGAGATGCAAGGCCTGAGCCAGATGACCTCGACGAGTGCTGGCGGCAACTCGGTCATCGTGCTGCAGTTCAACCTGACGCTCAACATCGATGTGGCGGAAGAAGAGGTACAGTCGGCTATCAATGCGTCGCAGAGTTTTCTGCCGGCGAACCTGCCTTCTCCACCGGTGTACAGCAAGACCAATCCTGCCGATGCTCCGGTGCTGACGCTGGCGATTACGTCGAACAACATTCCGCTTCCGCAGGTGGAGGACCTGGTGGATACGCGGCTGGCGCCGAAGATCTCGCAGCTGAACGGTGTGGGGCTGGTCAGCATCAGCGGCGGGCAGAAGCCGGCGGTGCGCATTCAGGTCAATCCTACGTCGCTGGCCTCGTTCGGCATCGATCTTGAAGCGCTGCGGACCGCGGTGGCGAACTCAAGCGTGAATGCGGCAAAGGGCAACTTCGACGGGCCGCGGCAGGACTACCAGATCGACGCCAACGATCAACTGGTGACGAGTGCGGATTATCACAAAGTAGTGGTGGCGTACCGCAACGGCGCGCCGGTGATGTTGACCGACGTAGCGAACATTCTGGATGGCGTTGAGAACAGCACGCAGGCCGCATGGATGAACATGACGCCAGCCATTGTGCTGAACGTGCAGCGGCAGCCAGGCGGCAATACGATCAGCGTGGTGAAGAGCATCAAGGCACTGCTGCCGCAGCTTGAGGCGAACCTTCCCAAGGGCATCGAAGTGACGACGCTGACCGACTTGACGACGCCGATTCAGGCTTCGGTGAACGATGTCGAGTTTGAGCTGCTGCTGACCATCGGCCTAGTCGTCATGGTCATCTTTCTATTTTTGCGGAATCTTTCGGCGACCATCATTCCAAGCGTGGCCGTGCCTTTGTCGTTGATTGGGACCTTTGGCGCCATGTATGTGCTGGGCTATAGTCTCGACAATCTTTCGCTGATGGCGCTGACGATCTCGACGGGCTTTGTGGTCGATGATGCGATCGTGATGGTCGAGAATATTTCGCGTTATCTCGAGGAGGGTGAACCTCCCATGCAGGCGGCGCTCAAAGGCGCGGAGCAGATCGGGTTCACCATTCTTTCGCTCACCGTGTCGTTGATTGCAGTGCTCATTCCTCTGCTCTTCATGGGCGATGTGGTGGGGCGGTTGTTCCGTGAGTTTGCGGTAACGCTGGCGGTGACGATCGTGCTTTCGGCGGTTATCTCGTTGACGCTGACCCCCATGATGGCCTCGCGTCTTTTGAAGCACGATCCCGAGGCGCAGCAAGGGCGTTTCTATAAGGCTTCCGAGCGCGTGTTTGAAAACATGATCGCGTTCTACGGACGCACCTTGACCTTTGTGCTGCGGCACCAAGGCATCACGTTGCTGGTGGCGCTGGCCACGCTGCTGCTAACGGTGTATCTGTACATCATTATTCCGAAGGGCTTTTTTCCGGTGCAGGATACCGGCGTGATCCAGGCGATCTCGCAGGCACCGCAAACGATCGGGTCCAAGGAGATGGCCGTGCAGCAGCAGGAGCTGGCGAAGGCGATCCTTGAGGATCCTGCGGTTGAAAGCCTGTCTTCGTTTGTGGGCGCGGATGGAACCAACACAACCAACAACAGCGGCCGCATGTCGATCAACCTGAAGCCTCTCGACCAGCGCGATGCAAGTGCGTCGGATGTGATTCGCAGGCTGCAACCGAAGCTTGAAAAGATAGGCGGCATTGAACTGTTCATGCAGCCGGTGCAGAACATTACGGTCGACGACCGCGTAAGCCGGACGCAATATCAATACACACTTGAGGATCCGAACCAGGAAGAGTTGGATGAGTGGACCAGTCGCTTTGTAACGAAGCTGAAGCAGTTGCCGGAGCTTGAAGATGTGGCGACCGATCAGCAACTGGGGGGTCTGGCCGTGTCGCTGGTCATCGATCGGCCAACGGCATCGCGGCTGGGAGTCGCGCCAACCACCATCGACAACACCTTGTACGACGCCTTTGGCCAGCGTCAAATCAACACAATGTACACGCAGCTCAATCAATACCACGTGATTCTGGAGGCGTTGCCGCAGTTCCAGCTTGACCCGAACAAGCTGAGCCGTATCTTTATCCAGGCCAATGCGTCGGCGACGGCGACTGGAGCGAGCGCGACCAGTTCTTCGGGCACGGGCTCGACTTCAGCAGGCTCCAATGCCTTGACTGCAAGCGCGGCGTATACGCCTTCGTCGAGCGTGCTGACCCCTCCGGCCAGCGTCTTGAGTTCAGGGACGACGACCACTGCGGGAGGAGCGGCTTCCTCAACCAGTACGACGAGCAGCTCGACGCCCAGCAACGCCATTCCGCTCAGCGCCTTCTCCCACTTCGAGACCACGACAGAGCCTCTCTCGATCACGCACCAGGGGCAGTTTCCGGCGATCACGGTGTCGTTCAATCTGGCGCCGAATGCCGCGCTAGGTGAAGCCATTACCGCGGTCGACAAGGTTCACGATCAGATGCACATGCCGGCGAGTTTGCAGGCGGATTTTCAAGGTACAGCGGCCTCCTTTCGCAACTCGCTCTCGAGCGAGCCGCTGCTGATCCTGGCCGCGCTGGTGACGGTGTACATCGTGCTGGGGGTGCTGTACGAGAGCTTCGTGCACCCGATCACGATCTTGTCGACGCTGCCTTCGGCGGGTGTGGGAGCGTTTCTTTCGCTCATTCTGTTTCACCAGGATCTAAGCGTCGTCGCAATCATCGGCATTGTGCTGCTGATCGGCATTGTGAAAAAGAACGGCATTATGATGGTCGATTTTGCGCTTGAGGGCGAACGGCATCACGGCAAAAGTGCCACGGATGCGATCTATGAGGCCTGCCTGCTACGTTTTCGTCCGATCATGATGACGACGATGGCGGCTCTGCTGGGCGGTTTGCCGCTGGCGTTCGGGACAGGCATCGGCTCCGAGCTGCGGCGGCCGCTGGGCATCGCGATGGTGGGTGGTCTGCTGTTAAGCCAAGTGTTGACGCTCTACACGACGCCTGTCATCTACATCTTTTTCGACACCCTGGGTCAGCGTTTTTCACACAAACCGCATAAGACAGAGACCGGCAACGAGCCCGAGGGTGCCGGGCCGGATCCGCAAACCACAGGCGCTGTATGAACATTTCAGCGCCCTTCATCTTAAGGCCGGTCGCGACGACGCTCTTGACGATTGCGATCGCCATAGCGGGGATGATTGCGTTTCAGATACTGCCGGTTTCGCCTTTGCCGCAGGTAGACTTCCCAACGATTGCCGTGGCGGCGAGCCTTCCGGGCGCAAGCGCGGAGATCATGGCATCATCTGTGGCGACGCCGCTTGAGCGGCAGTTTGGTCACATTGCCGGCGTCACCGAGATGACCTCATCGAGTACGCTGGGCACGACAAGCGTAACGATTCAATTCGATTTAAGTCGAGATATCGATGGCGCGGCGCGCGATGTGGAGGCCGCCATCAACGCGGCGCGCACGTACTTGCCGGTGAACCTGCCTTCGAATCCAACGTATCGCAAAGTGAATCCGGCGGATGCGCCGATCATGATTCTTGGCCTGACCTCCGACAAGTACGGACCGGACAAACTGTACGACGAAGCGTCCACGGTGATGGAACAGAAGCTCTCGCAGATCTTGGGCGTGGGGCAGGTCAGTCCAGGTGGCGGCGCGTTGCCCTCGGTGCGGGTGGAGGTGAACCCGGAGAAGCTGGCCGGCTATGGGCTGGCCATGTCGAACATTCAATCCGTGCTGAGTCTGCAGAATACGAACCTGGCGCGCGGACAGATTACCGACGGAAACCAGAGTGCGGACATTGTGGTGAACGGGCAGATTTCGCAGGCGGTGGATTACAGGCCGATTGTGATCGGTTTTCACAATGGGGCGGCGGTGCGGCTGTCAGACGTTGCGGATGTGATCGATTCAGTGCAGAACGTGCGTACGGCGGGCTATCTGAACGGCAAGCGCTCGGTGTTCCTGATTATCTTTCGCCAGCCGGGCGCGAACATTATTGACACCGTGCAGCGCATTTACGATGAACTGCCGGCGCTGCGGGCTGCGATTCCGAGCGGCATCCAGGTCACGGTGGTGCTCGATCGCACGACGACGATCAAGGCGTCGGTGTTCGACGTGGAGCGGACGCTGCTGCTCTCGATTGCTCTGGTGATCGTGGTGGTGTTCATCTTTCTGCGCAATGGGCGCGCGACGCTGATTCCGGCGGTGGCAGTGCCGGTGTCGCTGATCGGCACGTTCGCGGTGATGTATGCGTGCGGCTACAGCCTGGACAATCTATCGTTGATGGCGCTGACGATTTCGACCGGCTTTGTGGTGGACGACGCAATTGTGGTGATGGAGAACATCTCGCGGCATCTGGAAGATGGCATGACGCCGATGGCGGCGACGCTGCGTGGCGCAAGCGAGATCGGGTTCACGGTGCTGTCAATCAGCATCTCGCTGATTGCAGTTTTCATTCCGCTGCTGCTGATGGGCGGCATTGTGGGGCGGCTGTTCCGCGAGTTTGCGATCACACTCTCAACGGCGATTCTGGTGTCGATGGTGATCTCGCTGACGACGACTCCGATGATGTGCGCCTATCTTCTAAAGAGTGAGCACGGCGTCCAGCATGGACGCCTCTACACATCGACAGAACGCTTCTTCAACTGGATTCTAGACCTTTACCGACGCAGCCTGCATTGGGTTCTGGACAATGCGGCGCTGACCTTGACGGTGTTGTTTTTGACTGTGGTGTTGAACGCAGTTTTGATCGTAAAGATCCCGAAGGGATTCTTTCCACAGCAGGACACGGGCTCGCTGGCGGGCGGCATGCAAGGCGCGCAGGACTCTTCGTTTCCTTCCATGAATGCCTCGATCCAGCGTGCCGCGGCGATCATCGGCAAGGATCCAGGAGTGCAGAATGTAATCGGATTTACGGGAGGCAATGGAGCGACCAACACGGGTAACCTCTATGTGACGCTGAAGGCGCTGAACGTGCGCAAGATTGCCGCGCCAGCCATTATCAACCGCATTCGTCCGCAGTTGAATCGTCTTCCGATCGCCTCTACCTTTTTGCAGGCTGCGCAGGATTTGCGCATCGGCGGTAGATCCAGCAACGCGCTGTACCAGTACACGATCGAGGCGGACAATGTCGACGATCTGAAGACCTGGGGGCCGAAGCTTTACGCAGAGATGAAGAAGCTGCCTGGGTTGCAGGACGTGAACTCCGACCAGCAAAATGGCGGTCTCGATGAGCGTTTGATCTATGACCGGGTGACGGCGGCGCGGCTTGGGCAGACGGCGTCTTCACTCGATGCGGCACTGTATGCGGCTTTTGGCCAAAGTGAGGTTTCGCTCATCTATACGCAGTTGAACCAGTATTACGTGGTGCTTGAAGTAGCACCGGAGTACTGGTCGACTCCAGCGGGGTTGAACAGTGTGTACTTCCACAATGCCTCGGCAGCAAGTGCGACCGCAACGGGCAACACGCCGCTGTTTGCGATGGTGAAGGCAAGTCCAAATACGACGCCGCTCGCGCTCAATCATACGGGTCTGTTTCCTTCCGTAACGGTGTCGTTCAACCTGGGACCTGGGATCTCGTTGAGCGATGCGACCACGGCCATCGATGCGATGCAGCAGCGGCTGGGCACGCCGAGCTCAATTCACGGCTTGTTTGCAGGCACGCTGCAGGCGTACCAGCAGTCGCTGAGTTCAGAGCCTGTGCTGATTGCAACCGCGCTACTGGCTGTGTACATCGTGCTGGGAATTTTGTACGAGAGCCTGGTGCATCCGCTCACGATTCTTTCGACGCTGCCCTCTGCGAGTATCGGGGCGATGCTGGCATTGATGCTGTTTGGCGAGGACCTGAACGTGATCTCGATCATCGGCATTGTGCTCTTGATCGGGATTGTAAAGAAGAATGCGATTATGATGATCGACTTTGCATTGCAGCAGGAACGCGAAGGCGGCATGGATACAGAGGCGGCTATTTTTGAAGCATGTCTGCTGCGTTTTCGGCCGATTCTGATGACGACCATGGCTGCGCTGTTCGGGGCGCTGCCCTTGGCCTTCGGTTCAGGAACGGGCTCCGAGCTCAGGCGTCCGCTGGGCATTACGATCGTCGGCGGGCTGATCGTCAGTCAGCTCTTAACCTTGTATACGACTCCAGTCGTATACCTTACGCTCGATCGCCTGCGCCTGCGCATGCAGGGCAAGCAGCGCGATAACTTCAATCCGGAGGGCCGCCATGTGCCAGCACCCGCGGAATAAACTGTTTTTGCTCAGCGCGTCTGCCGCGGCGGTGCTGCTCCTGGCAGGCTGCCGCGTCGGCCCGAAGTACCGTGTTCCAGCGGCGTTGCCGCAAGTGCCGCCGCCGATCTACAAGGAGTCTCCGACGCAGTTTATGGAGGCCGATGGATGGAAGGTGGCGCAGCCCGGCGATGCGATGCTGCGCGGCAAGTGGTGGCAGATCTATGACGATCCGCAATTGAATCAGCTGGAAGCCCAGTTAGACATCAACAACCAGACGATCAAGCAGTACTTTGAGAACTTTCTGGAGGCGCGCACGCTGGTAGCGCAGGCCCGGTCGCAACTCTATCCTACCCTTTCAGTAGGTCCAACCTTTACGCGTTCGCGCTCCTCCTCCAACCTGACGAACGCCTCCGGCACGGAGGGCACGACCGGAACTACAGGCACCGGAACTACCGGTACAGGCACCACTGGTACAGGAGGGACTGGAACCACGGGAACCAGCGGTACAGGTGCCGTTACTTCAGCGGGGCGGCAAAGCTCCATCCTCTCCCTGCCCTTCGATGTCTCGTGGGAACCGGACCTTTGGGGCAAGGTGCGCAACCAGATTCGCGAGTACCAGTATGCGGCGCAGCTTAGCGCGGCGGATCTCGAGAACGAGCGGCTGACCGAGCAGGCGGCGCTGGCTGTGTATCTGTTTGAGTTGCGCGGACAAGATGCTCTGCAGGATTTGTACAACAAGACGCTCGAAGCAGATAAGAAGGCGCTCGAGCTGACGCAGGCGCAATACGAGACAGGGGTAGGCGACCAGATCTCTGTGGTGGAGGCGCAAAATACCTTGCAGAACGCGACCGCAACGGCGACCAATGTGGGTGTGCTGCGGGCGCAGTATGAGCATGCGATTGCTGTGCTGATCGGCACCAATCCTTCGGATTTTTCCATTCCTCCGCGGCCGCTGAACGCCGCTCCTCCGGCGATCCCGGTAGGCGTCCCCGCGCAGCTTTTAGAGCGACGGCCGGACATTGCTGCAGCCGAACGGACGATGGCGGCAGCGAATGCGCAGATCGGCATAGCAGATGCGGCATACTATCCAACCGTGACGCTGGGCGCGACGGGAGGCGTGGAGAGCTCGACGCTGAAACATCTGTTCGACTGGTCGAGCCGCATCTGGTCGGTGGGCCCGCAGGTGTCGGAGACGATTTACGATGCGGGTCTGCGCCGCGCGACGGTGAACCAGTACATCGCGACCTACAACGCGGATGTGGCGAGCTACCGCCAGACGGTGCTTACGGCTTTTCAGCAAGTGGAGGACTACCTGGCAGCAGTGCGGATTCTTTCTCACCAAATTCTACAGACGCAGCAGGCAGAGCAATCCGCGCAGCAGTACGTGAACCTGGAGATGGGCCGCTATCGCACCGGGATCGATCCCTACGTGAATGTGGTTACGTCGCAGCTCACTCTGCTGACCGATCAGCAGAACCTGGCATCGCTGCAGATTGAAGAGATGACGGCGTCAGTGCAGCTCATCGAGGCGTTAGGCGGAGGATGGGATCGGAGCGATCTGCCGACGCCGGCAGCAGTTTCTAAGAAGCTGACCGGGGCGGAGACCACGATCCAGAAGTAGCGCTGGGCGTTGTCGTCTGCGGGCGTTCCGCGGCGTCAGCAAAGCTGCGTACACTGAGGCATGTTCGAGCATGCAAGCAGTGAGGCTGAAGACAGGCCTGGATGCAGCAATGGGCGCGCAGCGTTGGCCGCTTCGGCGCTGGTCGGTTGCGGAGCTGTAGCGGGTTTGGCGTACGGGGTACGTGGACGTTCAGCGCAGATGTTCGGGACGTCGTCGTACCGGGGTGCAAGCCAACGACGATCGGTGGCGTTGACCTTCGACGATGGCCCAAGCGAAGCCACGCTGCGGCTGATCGAGTATCTTGCTCGCGAGGAGGTGCCGGCGACCTTCTTCCAGTGTGGCGCCAATGTGGCGCGTCTAGGCGCGGTCGCACGGCGCGTGGCCGAGGCGGGACATGAGCTTGGGAACCACACTTACACGCATCGACGACTGTGTCCGCGGCTGAGTTACAGCCCGAATCTCCTGGGACCGGCTACGGTGCTTGAGGAGTTTGCTTCGGCGCAGGCGCGCATCACGGCAGAGACTGGAGTGGTCCCCACGCTGCTGCGCGCGCCGTATGGCCTGCGCTGGTTTGGGTTAGCGGCCGCGCAGCGCGAGCTCGGTCTTCATGGCGTCATGTGGACGACGATCGGCAACGACTGGAAGCTGCCCCCGGCCGGAATTGTAGCGCGGCTGCTGCGCGGGCTGGCACCAGGCGCGATCTTCTGTCTGCACGATGGACGAGACATCCAGCCGAAGCCTGACATCCAGGCTACCCTCACAGCGGTCCAGGAGTTGGTTCCCCGGCTCAAGGACGCTGGTTATGGGTTCGAGACGGTAAGCAAAATGCTTGCCTAGGCGCTTGCAAGAACACCGAACGCAATCCTTTGTCGACTTTCGTCGATGCGGGAGAGCAGCCGATGATGAAGTAGCGTCAAAGCGCGTATGTTGAGTCATCCCTACCAAGGAGTTCTCCAAATGAAAATTAGTTCGATTTTGGTTATTGCTGCACTCTCGCTCGCTTCGCCTTCGTTCGCAGCCGGGTTCGGCGTGGATAAAAGTGGGGCCACTCCCAACGATTCAACCGATTTCACCGTTAGTCAACAGACGCAAATTCCGGGAACGACATTGAAGCCCGGTTCTTACTCCATCCACGTGGTGGATAAGCTTGCCGACCGAACGATTTTAGAGGTCGACAGCGCATCCGGTAAGTCCATGGCCACCTTTCTTGGGCTAGCAGGGTCCGGTCTTCCCAAATCAGGGGCGGGAAAGATTGCGTACGACTCTGGCAGCGACGGCAAAAATGCGCTGCGAGGCTTCGCTTTCCCGAAGGGTCCCGTGCTTGAATTTGTGTATCCCAAGGACGAGGCCGTCTCGCTCGCCAAGGCAAATGGCAACAAGGTTCCGGCCATCGATCCGGCGTCCGAAGGCCGGGTAGCCGATCCGACACTCTCGAAGGGTGACATGCAAGTCGTAACGCTGTGGATGCTCTCGACCACCAAGGTAGGCACCGATGGAACGGGCCCGGGGATCAAGGCCGAGAAATATCAGCAGCAGGTCGCCAGCAATCATCCGCCGCGGCCCGCGATCAAGGAGCTTCCGCATACCGCGAGTGAGCTTCCCTTGCTGGTGCTGCTGGGGGCAGGATCGCTGTTTGGCGGAGCCATGCTGACGGCACGCCGGAGGATGGTTGCGTAGGCAGCCTTCCCCGGCCGCAACCGGCGGACGAAGCCCATCGCTTTGGCTAGAACGCGCCCTCTATGGAGTGGGCGCGTTCTGCCTGTTGCTGGTCTCGTGCTTCGCGGCACAGGCGGCGATCTCACGGCATGTTGCACTAGCCGAAGGCACGTTGCCGGCACAGGCTCCGCGTGCGACGACGCCCACGCCGACGGCCGACTCCGAGGTGATCGGGAGGCTGGAGATTCCAAGCCTAAACCTGACTGTGCCGATTCTCTCCGACTACGATCCAGCCAGCTTGCGCCGGGGCGTGGGGCATATTCGTGGAACAGCAAACGCCGGCGGCCTCGGCAACTTTGTCCTGGCCGGGCATCGCGATACGTTCCTGCGTCCTTTGCGCCACATCGCCGCGCCGATGGTGATCAAGATCGTAATTCGCGAAGGCACCTATGAGTATGTGACTGATACAACGGAAGTGGTAGAACCCGACAATCTCTCCGTTTTGGACATCCACAACACTCCGGAACTTACCTTGATCACCTGCTATCCCTTTGATTTTATTGGAGCTGCGCCTCATCGTTTCATCGTGCACGCCCATCTGGCGTCTGCTTTTCCGGCAAAACCCTCGTAGTAAGCTGCGGTCACCGCCTCGGGAGCCGAGGGTCACGGAAAGGCCGGATGCATACTCAAACACTGTCTCTCTCGCACTGCCTGCAGGTAGCCGCTTGTCTTCTTACG
Organism: uncultured Granulicella sp.; assembly: GCA_937873145.1. Taxonomy (GTDB): domain Bacteria; phylum Acidobacteriota; class Terriglobia; order Terriglobales; family Acidobacteriaceae; genus Edaphobacter. The sequence goes on from CALMVK010000312.1 coordinate 17,299, forward strand.
CTTACCTTCATGACGCCTCGTTCGGCGCAGGCGCAGCTTGTGGTCAACTACGGAAACAACGGCCTGCAAAATCTCTCCTATAACGGGCAAGTGCTTGAAAATCTCAGCACGTTTCCAGCAGATGCCTTTCATATCTGGCATATGAAGTCGACCGACCTTAATGGTAATGTGCTGACGAGCGGCCAATACGGCTGGGGCGAAAACAACAACGGCCGTAGCTGGAATCTGGCTACGAAGACCTGGACCTACCCGTTCACCTGGGGCCAAATCACGCTTCAATATGTACAGAGCGGCAACACGCTGAATCTGGTCGTCAGTGAAACCAACCGTGCCAACTCCGGCATCATCTTCGATGGCGCGTCTATCTATCCGCTGGTACTGAACTTTCCGCAGCTACCGGCCGGATTTGCCAATGCCAGCTACTCCCAGTATGCCTACAACACGACTGCGCCGAGCGTGACGACGGCGGACTGGGGCGGCGGTGAAGTCGTCTCCGTGGTGAGCGATGCCTCAAAGCCTTTGTATAGCGGCTTTCAATCGTCCGGCAACGGAAATGCTTATGGAGCGGCCGTCAGCAGCACGACGCCCGACGGATTGGCCACCTTTCTTCCGCACAACGATCGCCCCGTGATGCCGGGACAAACGGACACCTTTACCGTGTCACTGCGCTTTGCGCCCTCGGGCACCGGGACCGGAACACTGGCGGCGGATGCGTACAAGAATTGGGCCTCGACCTGGCCTCCACAGCTGAACTGGACCGACCGACGGGTGATCGGCACGGTATACCTGGCAAGCTCGCCGTCTGGCAATGTGAACCAGCCCGCAGGATACCCCAACAATCCGCGGCGCTACTTCAACGACAGCAACAGCGCCGACTTCAATGTGACAACCGCAAGTGGACTGGCCCAGTTTCAGGCAAAGATTCTGCAGCAAAGTGCAGCGAACGTGCAAAATTTACAACGCTTAAACGCACAGGGAGCAGTAACCTGGGACATTGAAGGAGAACAGTACCCGCAGGAGACGAGCTATGTCTGCTCGCCGGACCTGATTGGGACCGCTGCGCCGGAGATGGAAAGCGTGGTCACGGACACGACCTCACGCTACGTGGGCATGCATCTGGTGGATGCGTACTTCAAAACGATGAGCGACGCGGGCTTCCGGGTGGGCGTGTGCGTGCGGCCGCAGCACTTCGCCATCAACCAGGATGGAACGGCGCAACAGACGTACCTGCCGGATTCCGCCGTAGCGGCGGAACTGATCCGCAAGATGCAGTATGCGCACGGGCGTTGGGGCGCAACGCTGTTCTATCTCGATTCGACGGTAGAAAGCGATGGCGCTGTACTCGATGCATCCATCTTTCAGCAGGCAGCGGCAGCTCTGCCGGACTCGCTGCTGATGCCTGAAGAATCTACCCCGAAACACTATGCGTATACGGCTCCGTTTCTATCGTTCATCTTCCACGGCGATCTGGGAACAAACAGCACTCTTTATAACTATTATCCGAAGGCATTCAGCGTAAATCTAATCAATGACGTGAACGCGTCTACTTTGGCGGCAAACCAAAATGCGTTGACGGCCTCGGTGGCCGCCGGCGATATCCTGATGGCGCATTGCGACTACTGGCAGGCAAACAACGATACGATCGTGGCGATTTACCGTAATGCCGCGCCAGTTCCGGTGCCGGCACCGGCCCCGAGCCCGACGCCCGCCCCGACCCCAGTTCCTGCTCCAGCACCGACTCCGGTGGCGCCCACGCCGCAAAGCTCCAACGTGACAATCACTGCACCGAATCCAGGGGATAC
>CALMVK010000313.1:0-12378 GCA_937873145.1 uncultured Granulicella sp.
GGTGGAGATCGTGCCAACGGTTGAGGGCTTCTCGACGACCGGGCTGGTGCGCAAGATGATGGCGGCCGAGCCGCAGGAGATGGTTCGTTGATTCTGGTTACGGGCGGGGCGGGATTTATCGGCAGCAACCTGGTTCACGAGTTGAACCGCATTGGCGAGCGCGACGTGCTGGTGGTGGACAATTTGGCGCCCTCCCCGAACCTCTCCGGCCCTAAGTTTCTGAATCTATGGGGCGCGGAGTATGCCGACTACATGGATAAGCAGGAGTTTCGCCGGGCGTTGGCGGCAGGCGACTTCCAGCACGTGAAGGTACGCGCCATCCTGCACCAGGGTGCCTGCTCAAACACGCTCGAAGACGACGGGCGCTACATGATGGACAACAACTTTACGTATTCCAAGGAGCTGCTGGCGTTTGCGACGACACGGCGGATTCCGTTCGTCTATGCGTCGACGGCGGCGGTGTATGGGTTGAGTCAGTCCTTTCAGCCGGCACCTGCAAACGAGCGGCCGTTGAACGTCTACGGCTATTCCAAGCTGGTCTTTGACAATTTTGTGCGCCGCCGTTTTGCCGACACTCGGGAGCCGGTGCGCAGCAGTGTTGTGGGTTTGCGCTACTTCAACGTGTACGGTCCGCGCGAGCAGCACAAGGGCCGCATGGCGAGCGTGCTGCACCACTTCACCAAGCAGTTGAAAGAGACAGGAACGATCCGGATGTTCGTCGGCTCAGGAGGTTACGCGGATGGCGAGCAGCGGCGCGACTTTGTGTTCGTTCGCGACCTGTGCCGGATGAACCTTTTCTTTGCCGGGCTGCTGCCGGAGCGGTCCGCGACGCCTGTGCAGGCGATCGTAAATGCCGGGACCGGCCAGGCCAGCACGTTTAGGCAGGTTGCGGAGGCCTTGATGCAAGTGCACGGGCCGGGGAAGATCGAGTTTATTCCGTTTCCGGGTGATCTAAAGAACAGGTATCAGCATTTTACCGAGGCGGATATCGCCGGGCTGCGCGAGGCGGGCTGGACTGCGCCCTTTACCGGTATTGGAGAGGGTGTGCGCTCAACTTTTTCAGAGCTGGATGGCATCGGAATCTAGAGCGGATGGGTAGATGCCGCTTACCTTCTCCAAGCGATGCTCGAAACTGCGAAGAAGGCCACAGGTATTGATGAGGGAGGAATGGTGAGCCCGCTGGGGCTCGAACCCAGGACCAACGCCTTAAAAGGGCGATGCTCTACCGACTGAGCTACAGGCTCAAACCACGACTTCCAAGTAAGAAAGTAACACAGTTGCCTGCACAGCTTTTCCATGGTGTGCAGGCTGGGCAGTCGGATGTTGATGAGCGTGGACGGAGGGTGATGTCGGTAGTTTTACCCTGCCAAGCGTCTTCGCGAGCTTCGCCGGCACTCAAGTATACTTTCGATTTTCCGAGGGCTGTGTGACCCAAAGGGTGCATTGACTGGTACTGATGCGCCACGTAGGCTCGACCCATCGTATGAGAGGTGTGCAAAGCGAGGTCTGCCCCCGAGCTTCTTCCGCAGTCTCTCCATCTTGACGATCAAGGAGTTAGGGGCGAACCGAACTTGTCTATGGATACAGGTATTCCCGAGATCCCGGAGGAGGCACTTGCGGAGACGCCGGACGATGTGGCGATGCTTTACTCCTGGGCCAATCTACCGCATGCCAAGTACCGTGACTTCTCCGCGTCGCGTCGGGAGTATCGGGCCCAAGTGCGACATCGAGCGGCGGAAGAACTGAGGACGGTAGAGTTGAAAGCCAAGCAGGAAGCGGAGCTGGCCGCGGCGAAAGCGGAACGCCTGGCGCGTGAGGCTGAGCGCGCCGTCAAGAACTCCGACCTGTTGGACAATGCATCTGGGAGGCAACGCGCGCTTCGCGAGGCCGAAGAGGCCTCCCGACGAGCGTCCGCGGAACGCGTTGAGGCGGCTCGTCGCGCCGAGGCTGCAGCGATGGCGGAGGCCGCAGCGCGTCGAGAAGAACGTGAGATTGCGGAAGCGCATGCCTCCGCCCAGCGCCAGGCACGCAGTTACTCGCAATCGGAGATGAGACGCGCTCCGGGTAGCCCCATCTCCACGCCGCCGGCCGCGGTGGTGGCCGATCCGTATGAATCACCCGTGCACCCGGGATTTGACACCGATCGCAACCACCCGGTGCAGCGGATTGAGGCTGAGCCGCGCTCCCGGCTGCGGGAGCCACTTCCTCTCAGCGTGCCTCAGGAACGGCGCGGCGCGAGACCTGGCGCGGCGGAGGCACGCAGGGCTCCGCAGGGCTTTCACCCCGATGAGGCCTCGGGTGTCTTCCCTGGGTTTCGTACGAATCCCGCCGTGGACAAGCCTCCGGTCACGCTGCGGACCCGCGCGACCGATACTCCGGCTGAGATCCGTCGTACGGCGGCCGCTTACGCCGGTTCCTCGCCTGAATCGCCTTTGCCGGCCCAGCCGAACCTGCGTCCGCAGATCCAGCCCGATGCGCCTCGCGCGCTTTCCGATGCGGCCGAGCGGCAAGGTCCAGAGTCCTTGGAGCGGGAGGGTGCACCAGCCTGGCTTTACTCAAGCGGTGTCACGCAGCCGGATTCTGGATCGTTTGCGGTCCCCGAAACCCTGCAGCACTCGCAGGAGCGCGTAGCCTCGCGCTGGTTTGCGCTGAAAGGGGTCTTCGATCCGGGGATGGAAGCAGGCTGGAGATCTGCCGCGGAGTCTTCTGCTTCCCGTAGCAAGGCGAGCCGCGTTCCTGCTCTGGCCGTATTTTCTCTTGCCGGGGGCGTTGGCAAGACCAGTCTCGTTGCCACGCTCGGCCGGGCCTTGTCTTCCCTTGGCGAGAAGGTTCTGCTGGCGGACACCACCTCTCATGGCCTTATGCCCTTTTACTTTGGGGCGAGCGAGCTTCGAACTGGCGTGGTCCGCACGTTTTCCCCTCCGGTTGGCCGTCCTGACGCGCCCATCCACCTGGTGTCCTATGAGGTTGAGCGTCGCGGTTATGAGCAGGCACGCCCTGAGGCGGTGCTCGAAGAACTAACGCGCGATGGTCGCGGGGCGCACCGTATTTTGCTGGATCTGAATTCGAACTCGGGATGGATGATACGCCGCTTGACCGGGCTTTCGTTGACCGTGCTGGTGCCTCTTGCTCCGGACATGAACTCGGTCATCAGCCTGCATGCGATCGAGCGCTGCTTTGAAGGTATACAGGATCCTGAAGGCAAGCCCGTGCTGCCGTTCTATCTGCTCAACGGCTTCGACGTGTCGCTACCTTTGCACCTGGATGTGCGCGAGGTTCTGCGTGGCAAGCTGGGGGACCGGCTGCTGCCATTGGCGGTGCGCCGCTCGCCGGCAGTAAGCGAAGCATTGGCTGAGGGCATGACGGTGATCGACTACGCTCTCAGCGACGCGGTGGCTGGAGACTACCGCAAGCTGGCGGGATGGCTGCGCGGGGTCTCCGCGCCGGCAACGCAGGCCCCGGCCAACACGCGATGGAGTGAACAATGACGCGGTCTCCATGGTGGCGGGAGTTCGAGTCCGGTGACAGCTTTCCTCTCAAAGCGCTTCGTTACTTCATTCTGACGAGTGGTTTGTTTTTCCTGGTCTTCACGGGCAGCCTGGAACTGACCTGGCCGCAGCAGACGGTGCTTGGCTTGCTGACGGTGCTGGTGGCGATGTGGATGGATCGCAGTTCCAGCTCGTACCTGCTTACGTTGACCTTGATGCTGGTCTCCTGTTTTTCAACATTTCGCTATGGCTACTGGAGGCTTGCCACCACGGTCAAGTTTTTTCTTGACCCTGGCACTCTCTGGACGGCGATCGATGCCTTTTTCATCTGGCTGCTTGTGCTTGCCGAGCTGTACGCGTTCGTCATCCTTTTCCTGGGCTATATGCAGACCCTGTGGCCCTTGCGCCGTACACCTGTGCCGCTTCCCGACGATCCTGACCAGTGGCCCGCGGTCGACCTGCTGATTCCTACCTACAATGAGCCGCTAAGCGTGGTGCGTTACACCGCTTTGGCCGCCATGAATATCGACTGGCCGGCGGACAAGCTGAACGTCTATATTCTCGACGACGGCAAACGGGAGGAGTTCCGCAAGTTCGCTGAAGACGCGGGCGTCGGCTACATGACGCGCGACGACAACGCGCACGCGAAGGCGGGCAACATCAACCGCGCGCTTGAGCGCCTGGACGCCCCGTTTGTGGCGATCTTCGACTCTGACCACGTGCCGACCCGCAGTTTTATGCAGGTTACGGTGGGCTGGTTTCTGCGCGATCGCAAGCTGGCGATGCTGCAGACGCCGCACCACTTCTACTCACCCGATCCGTTCGAGCGCAATTTAGGGCAGTTCCGCACGATTCCGAACGAAGGCGAGCTGTTCTACGGCATCGTGCAGGACGGCAACGACTTTTGGAATGCGACGTTTTTCTGCGGGTCCTGTGCGGTCCTGCGGAGAACGGCGCTCGACGAGATTGGCGGCGTGGCGGTGGAAACCGTCACCGAGGACGCGCACACGTCGCTGCGGATGCAGATGAATGGGTGGAATACTGCGTACATCAATATTCCGCAGGCGGCGGGTCTTGCGACGGAGCGGCTTAGCGGTCATATCAAGCAGCGCATCCGCTGGGCGCGCGGCATGATTCAGATTTTACGCGTCGACAACCCCTTGTTTGCTAAAGGGCTCTCCCCGGCGCAGCGGCTTTGTTACTTCAACGCGATGACGCACTTTCTCTATGCGTTGCCGCGACTGATCTTCCTTACCGCGCCCTTGATCTATCTTGTACTGGGCAAGACGAACGTGCCGGGATATTGGGCGGCGATCCTTGCGTATGCGTTTCCGCACCTGGTACTCTCTTCCCTAACCAACTCTCGTATTCAGGGTCAGCACAGGCACTCGTTTTGGAACGAGATCTACGAGACAGTGCTCTCGCCCTACATTTTTCTGCCTACGATGTTGGCTCTGATCAATCCGAAGCTGGGCAGCTTCAACGTGACGGCGAAAGGTGGCGTCGTGAATCGAAGCTTCTTCGACACGCGCATTGCACAACCGTTTTTGCTGATGCTGCTGCTGAACTTCTGCGGCTTTCTCATGGCGATTCCGCGCTACTTCTATATCCCGGTCTGGCCGTTGAGTATTGCTTACGACGGAACCCATCCAGGAACAATCGTGATGAACCTGCTGTGGACGGTGTTCAACATCGTTGTGCTGGGCGTGGCGACGGCGGTTGCCCTGGAGAGCCAGCAGCGCAGACAGACCGTGCGCGTGGAGATGGATGTGCCCACCGACGTTGTGCTGGCCAACGGAAATGTAGTTCAGGGCGTGACTTCGGACCTGTCTACGGGCGGCGTGCAGATCAACATGGATCACACCTTTACGGCGTTGCCCGGGGATTCTATCCAGCTTGTTTTTCCGGTGCTGGACGGCGATGCGACCCTTCCTGCAACGGTCGTAAGCGCGGATGGACGGAACCTGCGTGCACAGTTCGATCCACTGAACCTGCAGGAGGAAGAGTCGCTCACGATGGTGCTCTACTCACGCGCGGATCGATGGCTGGGCTGGGGCGAGGAACGCGAGATAGATCGGCCGATGAAGAGCCTGGGTCGCATTCTGCGCATCTCGGTGCACGGCTTGAATATTACGATACGAGGACTGATGAAGAACAAGCAAAGAAAGAGGCTGAAGGGCCGGCTTGCCGCGAGCGTTGCGCCTCTGCTGCTGCTCGTGCTGCTGGTGGGTGCGCTGACGCGCACTGCGTTGTGTGCCCAGGTTGTGGCCACACCTCCTCTGGTGGCCCCAGCCGGCGGCACGACTGCGGGCGGCTCTTCTACCGCGTTGGCAAGCAGCCCCTTGAGTTCGGGCATCGATGGCGGTGTCAGCGCACACCCGGTTGCGCCGGGAAACTTCGACAATATCTTTTCGCTTGCCGATGTCGGCGTTCCGGAAACGATCGTGTTGCGCGGCGTCGATGCGTACCACACCGTGCCGTTCTCCGTGCCACAGACCGAGGTGATCAAGACCGCGACCATGCACTTGCGGTATCACTTTTCGCCGGGGCTGCTGCCCGACATCAGCCACTTGAAAGTAAGTCTCAACGGGACATTGTTTGCCACACTTCCCGTGACGACTCGGCCTGTCTCTTCGGGTGAGACGGGCCAGCAAGACAGCACGTCCGGGTCGCAGGTGCTGAAGACCACGCGTCTTGAGACTAGCGCGCTGCTGGAAGCGACGATTGTGCTTCCGGCTGACATGCTGGTGCACCAGAATGAGCTGACGTTTGAGTTTATCGGCCACTATACGTTTCAATGCGAAGACCCCTCGCACTCCACGCTGTGGAGCCACGTCGATACCAATTCCACGATCGAGCTTGCCGGAAGTCTGCTGCCACTGCGCAACGATCTAAGCCTGCTGCCGCTGCCGTTTTATGACTCCTCGGTGAACCTGCATCCCAGTATCTCGATTGTCTTTCTGAGCGCGCCGTCGCCGAAGTCGTTACGCGCGGCCGGCATTGTCGCCTCTTATTTCGGGATTCTTACCGACTATCGTCCGGTGCACTTCCAGGTATCTTTCGGGACCATTCCGGCTGGCAATGCGATCATTCTGGGCGAGAGTGCGGCCGATCTTCCGGCGGCGTTGAACGTGACCTCCAGTTCGGGGCCGACGATCGCCATGCGGACGAATCCGGTGGATCCTTACTCGAAGCTGCTGGTGCTTACGGGAGACAGTGCCGACGATCTTGTTACAGCGTCTGAAGTGCTGGTGCTGCAGCGGGATCTGCTGCAGGGCGATCAGGAGCGCGGTGTTCTCAAGCCGGACTCGCTAGCGGATCGCGCTCCGGATGATGCTCCGCGCTGGCTGAGCACGGAGCGGACGACCACCCTTGGCGATATTGCCAGCTCTGGAGACATCGAAGGCGATGGGAGCGTGCCGGTCGGCGCTTATATGCGCATTCCTCCCGACCTTTGTCTGCAGCAGTGCGGCTCGCACCCAAATATGAGCTACCACATGGCGTACCGCTATAACGGTTTTCCGCTTGCGAATGAGAGCACGCTGCAGGTGTTTATGAATTCCGCGTACATCAGCTCAACGCCCATGCCGCACACGGAGAAGGCCTCCGCGGTTTTGGACACCGTGGTGCCTGTGCCGGTTGTGGATATGCGGCCCTTCTCGAACTCGCTGATGATGAAGTTCGTTTTCCAGATCGCAAAGAAGGGACGATGTCAGGACACGGCACCGCTCAACTTGCGTGGAGCCATTCTAAAAAATTCTTACTTGGATATTGAGGGTATTCCGCATTTAGCCGTAATGCCGAACCTCGAGATCTTCGCCAATGCCGGGTATCCGTTTACCCGCAAGGCAGACCTTTCCGATACGTCGGTTGTGTTGCCGGATGTACCGACGGTCGATGAGATTGAGATGTATCTCACCTTTATGGGACACTTCGGCGCGCAGACCGGCTATCCGGTGCTGAATGTCAGCGTACTGAATGCCGCTGCGATGCAGAAGGGAAGCGGCAAGGACTATCTGGTCCTTGGCACGGTCGATGATCAGCCTGCGATCGAGGTGCTGAACCCGTCGCTGCCGGTCAAGGTGGATGGTGCAGGTCTTCACATTCAGGATACCCAGGGGTTCTTCGCGCCGCTGCAACATGCCTGGTGGAAGGTTCGCAGTTCGGACCACATCCAATCCGGACAGCTTGAGACTGCCGGTGGCCTACCGGACGCGCTGATCGAGGGGGTCGAATGGCCGAGCGGGTCGAGTAAATCTGTGGTCCTGGTCGCTTTGCGCGATCACAATGTAGTTCCGAGGTTTGTCGATACCTTTCTCAAGTACTCGCAATACTCCGACATCTCGCAGTCGGTGAGTGTGCTCCATGACAAACGCTTTGTGTCGTACCGGATCGGCAACGACGTGTACAAGGTGGGCTCACTCTCGCTTTGGGTCAAGCTGAATTTGCTGTTCTCGGAGTTTCCTTGGCTGGTTGTTGTCAGCACAGTCATCGTTTGTATGTTGATGGCCGCGTTGATACGTGCCGCTCTACGCCGAAAAGCTCGTACGCGTCTGCAGGGTCAACTCTGAGCATGCTCGAAGCGTTCATCGGAGTTTGCCAGAGAAGCCGTGGTGCGATTATCCCGTGGGGCCTGATGTGCGCTTTGCTGTGTGGGCTTGGAGTGTGTGAGGCGCAACCGCAGCCATGGCCTCTTTGGCAGGCGTACACGCAACGCTACCTCGACGCGCAAGGGCGAGTGATCGATCATGAGCGCACCACGAGCGAGGGTGAGGCGTATGCGCTCTTCTTCGCTTTGGTCGATGACGACCGGAGCCGCTTTGCTACTCTGCTGAGTTGGACGGAGGCGAACCTGGCCGGCGGCGACCTGACGCTTCGGCTTCCGGCCTGGCGCTGGGGCCAGGATTCCTCTGGGCAATGGAAACCGCTGGACGAGAACTCGGCTTCGGATGCCGACCTTTGGATGGCGTATACCCTTCTCCAGGCGGGCCGCCTGTGGCACGATTCCCGCTACAGTTCGTTGGGGCGCCTAATGGCTGAGCGGATCGCCCGGGAAGAAGTGGTGCCGATCCCGGATTTCGGCTTGGCCCTGCTTCCGGGTACGCATGGCTTCCAGACCGGCACGAAGACGTATGTGCTCAATCCCAGTTATCTTCCGCCGTTCCTGCTGATGAGTCTTGCGAAGACCTTGCCACGCGGTCCATGGCAGGCGCTGCTCACGACTCTGCCGAAGCTGCTCGTCCTTCCGTCAACCCAGGGCTTTGCCATGGACTGGGTGTCCGCAGGTCCGGACGGGGTGCAACCTGCGGCTGCGCCGTCGTCCGGACCCGACGCATCGTCGACCCAGCCTGCCGGAAGCTACGATGCGATTCGCGTTTATCTTTGGCTGGGCCTTGCCGAACCGACTACACCCGGCCTGCGTTCGCTTCTGCAGGCAACCCAGGGGATGGCAAGTTTTCTGCGTACAGCCGTTACTCCACCCCGGGTGGTGAGCGCTCAAGGAGCGGTCGTCTCGCCGGATGCGCCGGTCGGCTTTTCAGCGGCGGTGATTCCGTTTCTGAGGTCATGCGGCATGCAGGCACAGATGAAGATGCAGCAGCATCGCTTGCTTGCGGCAAGAGACGCGTCGACGGGTCTCTCCAGTAACCCAAGTCAGTACTATGACGAAAATCTTGTCCTCTTTTCCACTGCGTGGAGCGAAAAACGATACCGCATCCAGGCCTCTGGAGAGCTTCAGGTTAATTGGAAATAGGTGCGTCTTTATTGTCGATTTGTGTGTTTTGGAAAGGTCTGGAGCAAGGTTTAGAAAAAGCACCACAAGGCCGGGGAAAGACGTTACCCTCAGAGGGACAGCTGCGTTACCAATCAGATTCCCCTGGTTTCGCGGCGTGTTCTACCGACCTATGAAGACACGTACGGCATCTCGGCTTCTCACGTCAGCGATTCTGTTGACTGCGGGGACACTTGTCTCGACGAGCGCTTCCGTTTCTGCCCAGACTGCCTCTGCGGCAACGCAATCCTTGCTGGAGAAGGCGCACGCTCTTGAAGTGCGCGGCCGGATGGACATGGCGGCGCAGACCTGGCAGCAGGTTTTGCTTGCCGATCCAAACAGCACAGAGGCGCTTGGAGGATTGGCGCGCGCGGCCAAGCTGAGCGGGAATCCGGCGCTGGCGGGAATGTATCTCGATCGTCTTCGCGCGATCAATCCGAACGATCCAAATATTGCGCGAACGGAAAACCTCACGACCGAGGTAGATCGCAGTCAGCAGTTGCAGAATGCGGGCAAGCTGGCACAGCAGGGCCAATATGCGCAGGCTATGGCGATCTATCGCCAGATTTACGGCAACAATCCTCCTCCGGGTGACTCCGCGCTGGCGTACTACGAGACCGAAGCGGCGACTGAGGATGGCCGTGCTCATGCTATTGCGGGACTTCGAACGATCGTGGTGAAGAATCCTGGTGACCTGAAGGCGCAGATTGCGCTCGGCCGCATTTTGACATACAACCCAAAGACCCGCGCCGAAGGCCGCAAGTTGCTGGAAGCGCATCCGGGTGATCCGCAGGCTAGTGAAGCGCTTCGCCAATCGTTGCTTTGGGATGCGCAGAATCCGGCCAGCTCAGCGGCCCTTCGCGAATACCTCTCCCATCACAATGACGCGCAGCTTGCCGGAGCGCTGAAGAACATGCCTCCCGCGCCGAAGGTGACGCCGCCGAAGACTGCTGAACAGCGCGCTCAGGCTGCTTTGAACGCCTCGCGCTCGGCTGCCGACGCGGCCGCCTATCGAGCTCTCAATGCGAAGCATTTGGAAGAGGCCGAGGTCCGGTTCAAAGCAATTCTTGCCAACACTCCGGAGGACGCCAACGCGCTGGTCGGCATGGGTTACGTGCGCATGCAGCAGGCCAACTTTGGCGGTGCGCTCAGCTTTCTCTTGCAGGGCCAGCGGGATGGCTCGAAGGATCCTGGCCTTGAAGCTGCGCTGGCCACCTCGCGCTTCTGGTTTACCATGGGCCAAGGCGCGGATGCGCTGAACGCGAACGATCTTCCGGAGTCCGAACGGCAGTACCGCGCGGCCCTGGCGATGCGGCCGAACAGCGTCGAGGCACTTGAGGGTCTGGGCGGTACGCTGCTGAAGGCGCAGCAGCCCGAGGCCGCGATCCCTTACTTTGTGCAGTTCGCCAAGCTGAGGCCGAATGCGCCGCATGCCTGGCGCGGCTTGTTTCTGGCACAGGCCGGGGCGGGAGATGCCGCTGCGGCGCTGACGAGCGAAAGAGCGATGCCTGCCAGTGTCCGCGTGGAGCTTGCCAAGGATCCGCTTTACCTGCGTGCGCTCTCTTCGGCCTACGCCTCGGTGGGACGCGATGCGGACGCACAGCGTGTGCTGCGGGCTGCGCTCGATCTGCCCTTTCCGGCCGATGTCCGCGGGGTACAAGTGGAAACCGAACTGCAGTACGCGAGTCTCTTGCAGGCTGCCAACCATTTGGATCAGGCGGCGGGACTCTATCGCCAGGTATTGCTGAAGGACGGGAACAATCTCGAGGCCTGGCAGGGATTGATCCGCGTAGAGCACCAGGAGAATCAGGATGCGCAGGCGTTGCAGTCGCTTGAAGGCATGCCTGCAGCAAGCTATGCCAAGGCGATGCGCGATCCGGGATTTGAGGCCACTGTGGCGTCGGTTTACGAGTCGCAGAAGCGGCTCGATGTGGCGCAGGATATTCTCGAGAAGGCGATTGCGCAGCAGGTGTCCGCCGGGCAGAAGCCCTCTGCGCCGCTTCGGCTGCAGCTTGCCGGTGTGTATTTGGAGCGCGACAACCCGAAGCGGGCCTATCCTCTTTACCAGCAGGTTTTGCGTGAGTCGCCAGACCGGGCTGAGGCGTGGAAGGGTCTGCTTGCCACGCTGCACAGCACCGGCCGCGACCAGGACGCGCTTGCACAGGTGCAGTTGATTCCTCCCGCCACGCGGGCGCGGCTGGAAGAGGATGTTGATTTTTTGCAAACGATGGGGGCGGTCTACGGCCAGCTTGGACAGCCGCAGCAGTCGCAGCTCTTTTTGCGCCGGGTGAAGCAGCACTATGCCCAGCAGCATACGGAGGCTCCCGCTTCGGTCGACGTGCAGAATGCCTGGCTGCTGTTCAATGGCATGAACGACCAAGGGCTCTACCGGCAGTTGCTTTCGCTGGGCAGCCGTACGGATTTGAGCGATGCGCAGCGGCGCACGGTGCAGACGATTTGGGCCAACTGGGCGGTGCGCCGGGCCAATCAGCTGGCGGCAGCCGGCAATCAGAACAAGGCTCTGGCGATCTTGAATGCGACTGCGCGCGCCTTCCCGGACAATCCCGGGGTGCTCAAGGCCCTGGCTGGAGGCTATGCGCGTGCCGGTATGTCAAAGGAGGCGGTGTCGATCTGGAAGGCGCAGGATCTGACCTCCGCCCCGGTCTCCGACTACCGTGCCGCGGTTGGCTCGGCGCTGGCAGCCAACGATGTTCGGGATGCCGAGACCTGGCTGCGGTTTGGGCTTCAGCAATATCCGAAAGATCCTGGTTTGCTGATTCTCGGGGCTAAGTTCGAACAGGCGCGCGGCGATACGAAGCGGGCTGCGCAATACTATCGGGCTTCGCTTGAGGCGATGCCGCCCACCGATCCGGGTGCGGAACTGGCGACGGAGTTGAGCCGTCCGGTGCCGATGGCGAGCTCGCAACTGCCGTCTCGTGCCGCCAGACCGGGGCAGGACTTGGCCACGCTGCTTGCTCCGGCGGTGAACGATGCCGCCACGCCAGTGACGGAGACGCCCGTGGCGGCGCAGCCGTATCTGCCCAGTTACGGTTTGGCTGGAGCGGCGCCTGTGCCGATCGATCCAGGTTGGCCCGTCGGTCCAGGTGGCCCCGTCGGTCC
>CALMVK010000313.1:12478-24178 GCA_937873145.1 uncultured Granulicella sp.
CCCGTCGGTCCGAGCGGGCTTGCTGCGCCGCTGCCGGCACCGGCGGTGCCTTCGTATATGACATCGCCGGACGCTGCACCGCAGAATCCATCCTTGCCGGCAGGATCCAGGACGCGTCTGCGCGACTATGTTCCTCAGGCCTCGGTGGACGAGCTTCTGCCGGCCGATGCGACCGCCCTGCCTACTGAAACTGCTGCCGAGGGTTTGTCCGGCGACCTGGTTCTAACGCCGGCGATGTATCAGCAGCAACAGGTGACACGCATTACGCAGCAGGTGGAGGCGCAGCAGGAACAGAGGTACAAGGACCAGCCTTCCGCGGCTGGGGATCCGTCTGCGATTCGTCCGGGACCGCTTACGGCGCAACCCGCTTCCCAGGTGCGTGCCCAGACGGATACGGCTTCCGGTGACGTGTATGGGCCTTACGTTCCGTATACTCCGACCAAAGTTCAAGCTGGAGATATGCAGCCGGTATATGTGCTTCCGCAGCGGGCCCCGACGGGGGAGCTGCCTTCGGCACGGTACGTTCCAAGCTCCCGCAGCCAGCAGCCGATTGCTTCGGTTCCGGATGTAGCCGCCGCTGGCGCAACGCATCATCGCCATCCTCAGCCGGTCGCGGCGAAAGCCGTGCTGACCGGGGAGAGCAAACCTCCCGAGGAGCAGTACACGACCGCGCCCGTTGAGACGGTACAGTACCTGCCTTACCATCCGGACGCGAGTCATACTGGCACAAGCAATGCGCAGGTGGCGCAGCCTGCGACCAGCACCGGCCAAGGGGCTCAGGCGCAGAGTTCGCAGGTTGGCGGTGGCGAGCAGCAGTATCCGCAGCCAAGAACCGGAGGAGCGGTTGTACGCGGACGAGTGAGAACTCCACGGCCGGCGCGCGTTCCTGCTGCGATCGCTGCTCAGCCGGCTCCAGCGCCCACGCCCGGGCTGAGTTATCCCGGTATCGGCCAGCCCTTGACCTATCAACCCTATCCGCAGACTGGTCCGGAGTATCCGCTTGGACCGGCACCCACCGACGCCGACCTGGTGGCGGAGCATGTGCCGGCCTTGCGTGGCAATCCTTACAGCGGAAGGCTTCTCGCCCCGCAGGTGCCGTTGACGGAGCGTCAGCAGGCCGAGCGCGATCTGGAGACGCTTGAATCCTCGTACAGCGGCTGGTTGGGTGGGACGGCTTCTGCGCGCTACCGCAGCGGTACGCTCGGATTGGATCGCCTCACCGATCTCGAAACTACGGTGGAGGCGTCGGTGACCCTGGCCAATCGTATCCGGCTGAGTGTGGTTCCGCGTGCGGTTTTTCTCAACTCCGGTGTCCTGAACGTGGGGGCCTTTGCGGGTGCAACGACGAATGTCCCGGTACTCGGGTCCTTTCCGTTGAATGCGGCTGTAGCTCCGGCGCAGCAGGTGACGAATGGCGTAGGCGGGGAGTTTCAGGTTGCCGGGCGCAACTTTGCCGCGGCCGTGGGCTATACGCCGTATGAGTTTCTGGTGCAGAACTATACCGGTCGTGTGCTTTACAAGCCGATCAGTCACTTGACCTTCTACGCCAACCGCGACGCGGTGACCGAGACGCAGCTCTCGTATGCCGGTCTTCGCGATCCTAACTCGGTGGGAGGCACGGTCTCCGGGAATATCTGGGGCGGAGTTCTTTCGACTGGGGGAGGCATTCGCTTCGATCTTGGCGACGAGCGCGCCGGCTTTTACATTACGGCGGATGGCGCGGACCTGACCGGCTATCACGTGCTTGAGAACAACAAGTTTGAGGGATCGCTTGGCGCCTACTTTCTGGCGCATAGTTTCCCGGGGGTCGGCCGCATCCATGTGGGAGCTTCGCTGTTCGGGATGCATTACGCCTCCAACGAGCGCGGCCTGTCCTATGGTCTCGGCGGCTACTTTAGCCCGGATGCATATTTTCTTGCCTCCGTTCCGGTGACCTTCACCGGCCGCTATGGAAACAACCTGCATTACACCATCGCGGGGAGTGTGGGCGTGCAGACGTTCCAGGAGGCGAGTCAATCCTTCTTTCCGCTCGACCGCGGCCTCCAAACGACCTACGACACGGCGTTCGGGTGTACGGTGGCGCAGATTTCTGCACAGACCTGCGGCTACTCGCCGATTAACAGCAACACCGGGGCCAACTACGGCTTCAACAGCGAAGCCGCCTACCGCATTACGGAGCACTGGTATGCGGGCGGCTTTCTTTCGGCAAACAATACCAACAATTACAACACCGTTACGGGCGGCTTCTTCGTACGTTATCTCTTCCGCCCACAGTTTGGCACGGACGACTATCCGACGGGTTTGTTCCCGGTCGAGGGCTTCCGTCCACTGCGGGTTCCGTAACCCGGTCCTCATCGCAGGATCGAGCATAGCCGGCTTGAGCGAAGAGGTCACTGCCACTTTTGTGGCATACGTGCTGTGGCGCAGGGATCGGCTCGCGTCCCCATGAACATCCGGGCGTTTAGAAGTAGAAGAAGCTATGACGGCTCTCGGCGAGTCAATAAACAGCCTCCAGTTCGAAATAGATCGTCTTGTTGGACTAATTAGACTATCGGACTATGCAGTCTATAAGTTTGGCTGTGTGCGATCTAGAGTGGATTTGCCGAGGGTAAGGAGACAAACAATGGCAAGTACAGCCGCAGATCCCCTTCAGGAATGAGAACAAAAAAGCGAAAGCTGCCTCTAGACCAACATCGGAGTAGCTGTAAGGGAACGGAGCACTGTTGCGGTCGAGGGCCGAAGAAGTGTGTCAATTTGCTGACAAGGCCGTGACATCTGTCTCGATCCAGTCCGCTAGGTTAGAGGTAATCAACAAACAATGGAACAGCCGAAGACCGTGCTCCTTGTTTGTTCTACTTTCTGGTACGAAACCCGTTCCCTGGTGTGCTGAACACACACCCAATGGAGATTTATGCGCCTCTTCGCTCCTGCCCTTACCGCATCGCTTTTTGCCTTCGGTGCCGCAGCCCATGCCGACACCTTCGCCTTCAACTTCAACGTTCCTGGAACGAGTAGTGTTGGTTTCGCCAATGGTCTCAGTGGATCTGGAACGATTACTGCGACTGCGAACGGCGACGGGTCTTTTACAGGTACGAGTCTTACAGGACCGGGATTGGCGGCTCTGGTAGCGCCGAATACTTTTGCTCATAACGATAACCAGCTCTTTCCAACCCAAGCCGGTCAATTGGATTTTGGTGGTCTTGCGTTTACGGATGTAGTAGGCGATACGGCAGACATCTTCTTCGACAGCACTACCACTTCTTATTTTGCCAATATCGAGCTGGCGAGAGGAAATTCGGTTCTTCAGTCGGCGACCTTTGCCCTCTCTCCCGTTTCCCCCACTCCGGAGCCGTCCAGCCTTGCTCTTCTGGGCACGGGCATTCTCGGAATCGCCAGTTTCTGCCGTCGTCGCCTGGCCTAAGTTGGTCTGAACCTGCCGGGCTCTGTTGCAGCAGTTCGCTTGTGGAAGTCGATATGGAGTTAGGACTAAGGTCAGGAATCTGTGCTCTCTGCCTCGTACACAAAGTGAGGTAGGGAGTCCAGAGACTGCCTAGCAACCTGAAGCTTGATGGGTCAAAACCGAACGGCAGTAGATTAGCGATTGCTCTGGGATGGAGGCCGCTCCTATGGCAGGCGGCAGACTTTGACGGTGCTGTTTGAGTAGGGACAGTTCCATGCGGTTGGACTGGCTGCTTCAAGAATGACCCAGGTAACTCCTAAAGGCCGGAGTGCGGTCTGCCGCGCTCGATCGTTTTCTCGTTCGAGGTTCGCCTGTGCCGTTTGGCCTTGCATCCAGGCCGTTGTCAGCGTGGGGGCGATCGCCGCCTCGCCCCCATCCTTGGAGTAGTCGGCCAGTGCATTTCGCTCGGCGATCGCCCGGAAGAGCTGTGCATCTTCATCCTTGCCGCGGGTGATGTAACGCGCATCGAGTGCAAAGAGCGCCTGCTTGGGTGTGTGGTCCCGCGCCCAGAGAAAGCTCTGCTCCCAAGGGTTCACCGGCGGCGACCAAGGTAGTTCCAGGTGTGCCGAGGCTGGATAGGTGCGGCGCTCCGCAACCAACAACGCCCCTGCCGCTACAGCCACGAGTGCGCACCAATGCAGCGGGCGGCGGGCCAACCAGCGCTCACCCAGCCAGGCGCCTAAGAGCAGCACCATGACCCCATACACCTGCTGCAGGCAACGTAACGGCTGCAGCCGCGCGACGGCATGGACGGCGAGGGATTGACGCGCAAAGACCAGGGCCATAAGCAGCGAGCCGCCGCCGAGAATAAGCGTAGTCTTGCTCAGCAAGACCTTGCCCTGACCTGGACCGCGCAGGCCAAGCCGGGCGATCACCAGCAGCGGAACGACGGCTCCCACGCGCTCATACCAGGCCCATTGGCTCAGGAACCAGTACGTCCGTGTCATGGCTACTTGCAGGTATGCTGCCGATTCGGGCGGGGTGCTCGCCTGCAGGACTATCGCCGCAAGCAAAGCTGCGCCTGCCAGTGCGAGCGGGCCGCCGAGGTGTACCGAGCGTCTGGACGAGCCCAGCATGGCGAGCAGCACGATGGCCAGGGACGCATACCCGGCCATGAGCGGATGCAGCAGGAAGGCCAGAGCCAGCCAGCCGCAGCTTTGCAGCCAGGCACGGCGGCTTGAGCGATGCGGTGCCGCGACCGCTTCCATTGCAGCACCAAGTGCCAGCAGGGTGAACGGCGTCGAGAAGCTGCGTGCCGTCACGTAGGGATCCATCCATAGCAAGGAGGTTCCGGCGACCGGCAGCGCAAACCAGCATGCCAGGAGAGTTACCGCGCCCAGTCTTCCCGAGGCGTTCTCGGTTATATGCGTTGCGAGTCTCCACGCGGCGAAGAGCGTCAGCCAGGCACTGACCGCGTAGACCGCAAGCAGCAGGTACGGCAGAGGCAGGCGTGATGCGCGCACCAGTCCGGCCATGATGGGCGCGAATAAGGAGTAGCGGAGAGGCGCCGTGACGAACTCCGCATGCAGCCCGTAGAGGTCCGGATCGAGCACCTTGCGGATGCCGGCCACGTACAGGCCGCCATCTTCGGCATAGGGATGGTAGCCATGCACCAGGACGACCAGGCTCGTCAGCAGAATCAGCATCGGTTGAGGGCTACGCTTGGCTACGGCTGCAAACCTCGATTCCTTAGGCATAGGCTGATTGAGAGTTTATCGCGCGGCCTTCCTTTTCGAGCTTTGCTCGGGTTACACGGACCTCCCTCGGAGGGCTCGAGTAGACTAAAGAAGTAGACCCATCCTTCTAGATCGTGGTGTTGTTCCTCATGTATCGCACTCTTCAGCAGATGCTGCTGGCCCGGCTTCAAACTATCCTGCTCACGCGGTATGACGTTACGGTATCTCAGCTTGCGGTGGAGCAGCCGCCCTCGATTGCGCTGGGTGAGATGGCTTTGCCGATCGCCTTTGAACTAGCCAAGCGCCTGCGCAAAGCGCCTCGGGTCATTGCGCAGGAGCTACAGCAGGCGTTGACCGCGGAGCTTGCCCATCTTCCCGGGATTGCTTCTTTTGAGATAGCGGGTGCGGGTTATCTGAACGTGCGACTCGATCGCGCGTTGCTCGTCGAGCGTATGGCGCGCGATGAACATGCCGACCTTGGCGGTCCCGGCTTCCGGCTTATCGAGCACACGAGTATCAACCCGAATAAAGCCGCGCACATCGGACATCTGCGCAATGCGATTCTTGGCGACACCTTTGCCCGGCTCCTGCGTAAGGACGGGTATAAGTCCGGTTGGGAGATCGGCGTTCAGAATTACATCGACAATACTGGCGTGCAGGTTGCCGATGTGGTGGTCGGCTTTACTCACCTGCTGGGGCTCTCGCTCTCTGGCGTTCAGCAACTGCTGAGTGAACTCCTCGAGACGAATCAGTTAATCGACTTTTATTGCTGGGATCTTTATGCGCGGGTCAGCCAGTGGTATGTCGAGCCTGGGCTCTCGGCCGCAGAACTGGCGTCTCGCAAACAGATTCGCCTGGAGACACTGCACGCGCTTGAAGTAGGCGGCAACGATACGGCGGCGATTGCCGATCTAGTTTCGACTGCCGTCCTGCGCCGGCATCTGGAGACGATGCAGCGGTTGGGCATTGAATACGATTTTCTGCCGCGCGAGTCCGAGATCCTGACGCTGCATTTTTGGGATGCGGCTCGTACGCTGATGATCAAACGCGGTGTGTTGTATCAGGAGACCGAAGGCAAGAATCGCGACTGCTGGGTGATGCGCCGCGCAGGCAGTGAGAGTGCGATGGAGACGGGGCCGGATGAAGAGGCGAAGGTCATCGTGCGCTCAAATGGCACGGTCACGTATGTGGGCAAAGACATCGCTTACCATCTTTGGAAGTTTGGTTTGCTGCCCGGCAAGGACTTTTTCTACGAGAAGTTTCATGAGTATCCAGACCGCACCTGCTGGGCTTCGACTGGGAGCGCGGCTGCAAACGACGCAAGCCATCCTGTCTTTGCTAAAGCCGATGCGATCTATAACGTGATCGATTCATCGCAGGCGGATCCGCAGAACAATGTCATCGCTGCCCTTCGCGGCATGGGCTATAGCTCCGCTGCCGATGGGTATACGCATTTCTCGTATGAGAAGGTGGCGCTGACGCCACGCTGCGCGGTCGAGCTTGGGTATACGATTTCAGTGGAGGACCAGGCACGCCCGTTCATCGAGGTCTCCGGCCGCAAGGGTCTTGGCGTTAAGGCGGACGATCTACTCGATCGATTGATCGCTGGAGCCAAAGCAGAGGTCGATGCTCGGCATCCCGAGCTTGAAGAACCAGAGCGGATCCACATCGCCGGACAGATTGCCGTGGGTGCCTTGCGATACTTTATGCTGCGCTTCAATCGCAATACGATTCTTGCCTTCGATTTTAGAGACGCGCTTAGCTTTGAAGGCGAGACTGGACCTTACGTGCAATACGCGATCGTGCGAGCCTCAAATATCTTTCGTAAAGCCGAGACGTCGGAGTCGGAGGCGCTGGCTCGGCTTCCTGGAAGCGCCGAGTTGTCCGCCTTGCTCAATATCGAGGAAGGAAACAGTGTGTGGGAGACCTGGCTTGCTGCGTCTCGCCTAAGCTTGCTGATGGAGCAGACGATTAGTTCCGCAGAGCCCGCGTTCCTAACGAAATATGTCTTTCAACTCGCACAGCAATTCAACACTTTTTATCATCGTCACCACATTCTCACCGAGCAGGATTCCACTCGCCGGGCTCTTCTGCTTGCCACCGCGGCCGTTGCTCGTCGCGAGATGGTTCGCGCCCTCGGCTATCTGGGTATTGAAGCTCCGGCGGTGATGTAGACTTACCTCGCGAAATAGTAGATGCCTTCGACGGGCGTTGTTGCAAGAGAGAGAAGAGAGTTGCTGAATCGTAGAGAAGCACTTGCTTTGATGCTGCGTCCGCCACCGTACTTTTGAAAGAAAGTAAGTGGGTGAGTTGCTGAGAGCTGGGCTATGAGGTCGGAGTAAGAAGGTTAATCGATACCGAATGAATGAGAGAACGATGCAGGTTACGAGAAGAAAGTTTCTTACGCAGATGAGTGATTTGACGATGGTAGCCGGAGGCGTGTCGCTGTTTCCGACTGTGCTGCGTGCGCAAGCAAGCGCCACGATTGCAGGTAGACGGCCGCCTGTTCAGGATCGTAAGTTTCGCAGTGAAGCGGTTGAGGCTTACCTCACTTCAGTTAGTAAGCTGATTCCTGATCCTGTTTTAGTTACTTTATTTACCAATTGTTTTCCAAATACTTTGGATACGACGGTCGAGCCGGGCAGGTTTGAGGGTAAGCCGGATACTGCTGTGCTTACCGGGGACATCGCGGCGATGTGGTTGCGCGATTCCTCGGCGCAGGTGTGGCCGTATCTTCCGCTTGCGCGTAAAGACCGGGCTTTGCGCGAGCTTCTGGAAGGAGTGATCCGGCGGCAGACTCGGTGTTTGCTCATTGATCCATATGCGAATTGCTTTATGGCGGATTTGAATGCACCGCCGTTAGAAGGAAGCCGCGACGACAAAACCGTGATGAAGCAGGGCGTTGGCGAACGGAAGTATGAGTTGGATTCGCAGTGTTATCCGATTCGTCTTGCTCATGGGTACTGGAGGAGTACCGGAGACACGACGCCCTTCGATGCTGCATGGAAGCTTGCTATGCAAACCGTTCTGAAAACAATGCGAGTGGAGCAGAGAAAAGGGGAGCAGAGTCCATATCGGTTTCAGCGTTTCGCTTTGAATCCTACGGACTCTCTGGTTAACGGAATTGGCAATCCGCTGAAGCCGAACGGCATGATTGCTTCTGCCTTTCGTCCCTCAGACGATGCTTGCACGCTCCCGTTTCTGGTGCCTGCGAACCTTTTTGCGGTCACGTCTCTTAGGCAGCTTGCGACGATGGCAAGTGCTATTTTGGGGGACACCGGGATGGCGAACGAGGCGCTCGCTTTGGCAAAAGAAGTGGAGGATGCGGCGCGGCAGCATGCCATGGTAGCGACTACAGCGGGTACGATCTGGGCGTATGAGATCGATGGCTATGGCGGTGCGGTTTTGATGGATGACGCCAATGCTCCGAGCCTGTTGAGTCTTCCGTATCTTGAGAGTTCTCCGGATGCGGCCTTGTATGGGCGCACGCGAGCGTTTGTTTGGAGCAAGCAAAATCCCTGGTTTTTTGAGGGGAGTGCAGGGGAAGGAATCGGCGGCCCGCACATTGGGCGCGATAGTATCTGGCCCATGTCGCAGACTATGTATGCGCTAACGAGCGACTCTGACTTAGAGATCAAAACGATGATTCAAATGCTGAAGCGTTGCGCTGCGTCTACCGGGTTTATCCATGAGTCTTATCACCGGAACGATTGCGCAGAATTTACGAGAGCCTGGTTTGCCTGGGCGAACACACTGTTTGGCGAGTTGATCGCGAAGACGGCGATGCGTGATCGTGCGTTGCTGACTTAGTGGTGATGGTTTGTTTTCTGATGTGAAGTAAGTAGGTAGTTAGGGACTTGATTTCTTTTTTATGCTGTGTATGAGCAATCGGAAAACAAATACGGGGATTCTGGTTTTGCCAGAATGACGACTTACTGTTGCGTTCGGAGCTGCCTGGGTTGAGTTGGAGAGATCAGGCTGGAATCTCTGCGGGCCGGGCTGTGCCGGAGAGTTCAACTACCGCGATGCCGAGGAGGATGAGCGAAGCGCCAAGGAGAGCGCGCCGGTCCAGACTCTGGTGTAGCACCAGCAAAGCGGTAAGCCAGGCGAAGACCGGTTCAAGCGTCAGTAGAAGTACGGTGTGCGTGGGGGGCAGGACGCGTTGGGCGAAGCTCTGGATGGTGAAGGCGGCGGCGGTGGCGAAGAGGCTGCAAACGCCCAAGGTGAGGAGCAAGCGCGGAGTGAACGAGATGTGCTGCGGTTGCAGTGGAAGTAGAAGAAGCATGAGGGCGGCGGCAGAGCCGATCTGGACAGTCGCCAGAGGACCGGGTGGAAGCTCCGGGGCGGCGCGGCCGAGTGCAAGGACGTGAGCGGCAAAGGCGAGCGCGCCTGCCAGCGTCAGCAGGTCGCCGCGTCCGACGCTGGCCGGGAGGTGGTGCAGCGCAACGCCGGTAGGGGTGGTGAGAAGCAGGACGCCGAAGAAGGCGAAGAGGGTTCCGACTGCGGTGACGGCGCGTGGTCTGGAGGTGGCAGGTGGGCGAAACGTGGGAATCAGCAGCAAGGCCGGGACGAAGATGACGACCATGCCGGTCAGGAAGGCGGATTTGGCCGGATCGGTTTCGGTGAGGCCCAGCGTCTGGAGCTCATAGCCGAGTGCGAGCAAGAGGCCTGCCTGTGCCGCCAGGCCAAGATGCCGCCGGGAGAGAACGCGAAGCTGGCCGCGGTTGACGGCTGTCAAAGCCAGGGCGGCGAGGGCGAAGCGCAGCAGATTGAAGAGCAGAGGCGTGGCGTCGCGCAGGGCCGATTTGATGAGGGTAAAGGTGGCTCCCCAGACCAGGACCGTGGCGAGCAGCAGAAGGTAGGCTGTGGTGCGTGGGTGCTTCACTCGGCGGAGAGAGTCTCGGCGGTGTCGAGCAGCGTGAGCAGGATGCGGCGTAGGGCGGTTTCACGTCCGGTTGGGTCGTACCACTCGGCCTGCGTGTGGATGCCGCCTCCGGTGCCGCCGGCGGCCAGGGCGATGGCGGGGATGCCGAGCGAGAGCGGCAGGTTGGCGTCGGTGGAGCCGATGCGAAGTTCGGTGCGGATGCCCAGGTGGCGGTCGACGGCGAGGAGGGTAAGCAGCAGGGGAGAAGCCTCGGCGAGGGCGCCGGGCGGGCGGTCGCCGATGACGTCCAAGGTGAGTTCGACGGCGGAGGGTTTGCCGGGGCAGGCCTGGGCGAGGATCTGCTCGAAGACGCGGCGGATCTCCGCGGCGTGGAAGGCGAGCTGCTGGGGAGAGGTGGAGCGGAGGTCGAGCTGCACGGTGGCGGAGGCGGGAATGGAGTTGATGGAGGTGCCTCCGGAGATGCAGCCGGGGTTGAGCGTGGTGCGGGCGTCCTCTCCGGAACGCGGCTGCAGACCGGGGAGTTCGGCCAGCGCGATGAGGGCGCGGCTGAGGAGCAGGATGGGATTGGGTGCGCCGGCGTCGGACCAGGAGTGGCCTCCAGGACCGGTGATGGTGACGCGAAAGCGCCGGCTGCCGAGGGCGCGGGTGACGACGGCGGCGGTTCCCGAGCCTTCGAGAGCAAGCAAGGCTCCGATGCGGCTGCGGTAGGCGCCGTGCGCGAAGAGGTGCCGCATGCCGCGGAGATCGCCCTCGCCTTCTTCTCCGACGTTGGCGACGAAGAGAAGGGTGCGTGCAGGCTGGAGCTCCGCAAAGCGCAAGGCGGCGACGATGCCGAGCAGGGCGGCCAGTCCGGCTCCGTTATCGCAGCTACCGGGCCCTAGGATGCGGGTTCCGTCTTCTTTTGGGACAGTGTCGGTTCCGGCGGGGAAGACGGTATCCAGGTGCGCGGAGAGCACGATGACGGGGCTGTGCGGGGAGCTGCCGGGCAGTTCGCCGAGCGCGTTGCCCTCCTGATCGATGTGTACGTGGCTGAGGCCGAGCTGAGCGAAACGCGCGGCAAACCAAGCGGCGCGGGCGGATTCGCCAAAGGGAGGCGCGGGGATGGCCAGCAGCTCAAGCTGCCAAAGACGCATCTGGGGCTGGTGCAGATGCAGCCAGTGAAAGGCGCGATGGAGGGGAAGGTAGGCGGCGAGGCGCGTGACGCGATGCTGGGTGAGGGCCGTGTGAGCGGTCATGCGGCCGATCATGCCGGGTACTCGACCGAGAGCAGGAGCAGCCCGCGCGCGGGGGCGGTCCGGCCGGCGGCGCGGCGGTCGCGTGCGGCCAGGATGGCGGGGATGGCTTCGGGAGCGAGCCGGCCGGTGCCTGCGTCGACGAAGGTTCCTACCAGGTTGCGGACCATGTGGTGGAGGAAGCCGGAGCCGGTGACCCGATAGACGAGCAGCCCCAGTTCTTCTTGCCAGCAGGAGCGATCGATGCGGCGGATGGCGGTGCGGCCGGCGGGCTCGCGCGGGGCTTCGCGGTCGGCCAGGTCCGGGTCTACGGCGGCGAAGCTGGTGAAGTCGTGCTCCCCGAGGACAGCCTCGGCGGAGGTCTGCATGCGGTCCAGATGGATGGCCCAGGGGCAATCCCAGACGAACGGCGCCAGAGGGGGCGGGCAGATGCGTTCGGGCTGGGAG
>CALMVK010000314.1:0-2838 GCA_937873145.1 uncultured Granulicella sp.
GTCCTAGAGTCGGCTCGGTTGGCGGCGATCGAGGAGACTTTCCAGCACGTTCTGTGGTGGGCTGACGTGGTTCTCCTGACTGGGTTCTCCCTCAGTATGGCCGGGAACTATTGGCAGCATCGCCGTTCAGAGGACCGGTTGCGAATCAGCGCAGCCATCGTTGCCCAGCTCCACAACAGCCACGTCGCGTCCCGGGCGAAGGCTTTGGAGGCGATAGGCAAGCACAATCAGCTAGCGGACCTCTACAACGCCAAGTGCGACGAGATCTCAAAACTCGGCCAACAGAAGGAAGCCGGCGAGGTCAAAAAAGACCGTCAGGAAGATACAAAGCTAGCTCACGATCTCAGGCCCGGAGCGGACAAGGGTCAGGTCAGCGAGCAAAGAAGGCCCGAAACGGAGGTGGAGCAGCAGGCAGGAAGTCAACGCAAGCCCACTCCCAAGGAACAGAACGCGAGCCAAGCGATACAGGAAGATGGGGATCTTGTTTCTCAATTGCGTGCACAGCTTGCCGCAAAAGACGAGCAGTTGGCGGCCAAGGATGTGCAGATCGGCGCGAAGGATCAGAAGATCCAGAACCTAAGAACTCAGGTTAGCCGTGCGCATGTCAGCCTCACAGAGGAACGTGAGGGACGGCCTGTGAGGTCAGCATGATCGTGCAATGTCTCACCTTCGGATCCTTATGGTGGCTACGTCCCGGTCGAGACAAAGAGCATCCAGGACGTTTTACCTCACAAGCTGCAGTGTTCAACACCACAGGGTTCTGTCAGGGGGCAAGGGTACGCAGAAACTGGATCGTGGCCGGCGTGATCCGTTTGAATGCTGGCACCATCTTGGAACAGCGATTAGACCCCTTGAATTTCAAGGGGGGCTACTTTCAAACCTGCGGCCTTGAGCGCTCGGGGAGTTGGAACCGGCTTCTCCTGTTGCGAAGAACCCGTTCCGTATCGGTACCCGACGCTGTCCTAGTGGCAGTTCAGAAAAAGGATTTCGGCAGACTGCGTTTTGGCTCGGAGTGGAGAACACCCGGGGTCCGGATTGTTGCAGCTAGTGTCCACGGGGAGGAACAGGAAACCCTGTTGTGGATGCAGGTTGGTAGTGAATTCACAACAGAGAAAGGAACATGGCGATGTCTCCAGAACAGTGGGAAAGTGCAGTTGTCACAGATCGAGACGTCCCGTTAGCTGTCACTAACGAGCTAGAGCGGACTACAGCTGCTTACAAAATCAGCGAGGAGCGGGACGTGCCCCTACTGTTGCAGGCAAGAAACTGCACGTTCATCTCGCACGATCAGCTGATGGAATTCGCACTGGAAAGGGGATTGGAAAGGAGCCGTCGCTCCTTCAATTGGAGGATCAACCGATTTCTCGCTGGTCGGCTCATCAGTTCGATCGGGCGGGTTCTTCCCTACGCCGGCCAGGTGTACACCATAACGAGACAAGGGCTCAGCCTTCTGGAGACCTTTGGCGAGGGACTTGTGAGCGTAAGTTCGGGTTCCGAAACGCTTGCGAATCGCCTCCAGGCCCCGCACTTTTTGGAGTTGATTGAGATCCGGCGATCCTTCAAACAAACGGGGATACTACAGCACTGGCAGACGGACAGAGAGTTGAGCTCCCTCAATTATGTTCTTGGAAGTCCGCTGGTGAAGGACTACGACGCATTGGCAGAAATCACTTGGGGACCAAAGGCACTGCGCCTTGCCGTGGAGTACGAACGAACCCTCAAGACCTCAGCGCGGTATCAGGAGATTGCAAAGGGGATCCGAGATGAGGACCAGGTGAGTGCAATTTTGTACCTGACGCCAACACCTGATCTGGTGTTCACGCTCTCGGCAGCATTCAAGAAGCCGGAGTTGCCGATGCTTTTCACCGCGTCCAGACGGTTTCGCAGCGCAGGGCTAGCGACAAGCGTGATGTTCTCCTACGGGACGATGCGGCAATCTATGACCGTCGCTGAAGCGTTAGAAGTTGTTGCCGGGGTCGCTGGATAAGGCCTCTGTCAGTTTCTGAAGAGGTATTAGCGAGCCCTTTCAACCATCTGAAAGGGCTTTTTCTTTTGGCCTGAACGTACAACCAGGTGAGAACGAAACCCTTTCCGCAGCCTTCTGTTGCCATGTTATTGCCCTTGCCGCCGCCTTGCCGTCGCCCTGCCTTGCCGACTTCCAGAGCACTTCCTGTAGAAGTCCCCATGCCCTTCCGTGTCATCCTGGCGCCCTGCCGGTGCCCTGCCGCGTGCTCTGTAAGATGCTCAGTCCAAGCGACTTATTTCTGACTACCTACTGTTTGTGCCGCCGAAAGTGGCCACTTCCCAGAAACGCCTTTTTAGCCGTCAATCGAGCGTCCTTGGTGCCTTGCAGAGGAGACATCACTAGAGCCGAAATGGAGACGTTCCTTATGACAGATGTTCGTGAAGTACTGCGCTCGGAGACCGCCTCAACCGCTCTGCTTCTCAACCTGAGCGGTGGCAAAGACAGCACACGAATGCTCGGGCTTGTGCGCAAAGAATTCCCCAACCTGAAGATGTACGCAGTGATGGCGAACACGGGTTTCCAGCACGTAAAGCCAGTTCCGGCAGTGGAGTGGTGCCGAGAAATAGCCGCACGATTCGACCTCCCGCTGACCGTAGTTCGCAACCCGAACAAGACCTATTTAGAGATGGTGCGCCGTCGCGGGATGTTTCCGTCAGCGCAATTCCGGCAGTGCACCAGCGACCTGAAGCGCGGTCCCATCCAGAAGTTCCTGCGCACAATCCCGGAGAGAGTGGTGATCAATTGCATGGGAATGCGCGCCGAAGAGTCCCCCCAACGTGCACGTCAGGTTCCTTGGAAGCTCGATGCAGAGA
>CALMVK010000314.1:2848-3676 GCA_937873145.1 uncultured Granulicella sp.
TGCAGAGATGAGCAAGAATGGTCGGACGGTTTACAACTGGCTACCGATCTTCGAGGAGACGACAGATCAGGTGCTCACGTGGCATTGGCAAAACGCTGTCCCGTTGCACCCGGTGTACGTCCCGGAGTACCACCGTGATGGCACAGTAGGCGGCTACCTTCGGCGCTTCTCCTGTCGCGTATGCATCTTCGCCACCGACCATGACGTGCGCATGATCCACCAGCATGATCGGGAAGCCTTCGATCAGGTCAGCGCATTAGAGCGAGAGACCGGTTTCACCATGAAGTCCGGCCGCTCGTTGATCCAGATTGTCAGTGCACCCATTCAGCGACAGAATGAACCGCCCCAAATGGAGCTCTTCAGGCCGGGAACCTCCCGGCTTTGACCGAAGGCGCAACCGCAGATACGGTGCGGTCACAGCAGAGCAGAGTGCGGGGGCTACCGACACCTGCCCACACATGAGGACACAGAATGCAAACGATTCCCACTGGTATGCCTAATTGGGAGCCACTCGAAAGAGCAGTTCCCGTCAGCTGGCTCCCCGATTTCATGCACATGGGTGAGCACGGAACAATCCAGCTTTACAAACACCGCGATACCAGGTGCTACCTGAACATCGATTCCGACAGTATGCGCTTCTACCGATATCGGGACGGCGGCTATGTCGAGGTGAGCCAAACGACGGCCATCCTTGATTCGCTCGGGATCAGGAACTGGGACATTCCCGTATCTTCGATTGCACTCGCACCCGCCCGGTTGAGAGCGGCCAGTGTGCTCACAGCGTTCTTGGACTTCCAGAAAAACGTCGACAACAGACTCACGGCTTAC
>CALMVK010000315.1 GCA_937873145.1 uncultured Granulicella sp.
CGGGACCTATGGCTTTGGTTTCGTTCCCCTCGACTCTGACGAGGCCAGGATGCTTTTGGAAAGCGATTCGTTGAGCGATTCAAAACCGAAACCCTGAAGGCCCCTGCTGCAGAATCCGTACTTTCCGAGAAACTAGGGAGCTGTATGTCGGCAGCAGCCACCAAGGAGCTGACCTTGTCCATACATCAAGGCCGCGCACACCGCCTCAGGCATGCCGCAAGCAGCATAAAACTCACCACACGCATTCCGCCAAACTCGTGCTACGCTCACTTCATCTTCGCCGGACGGTGAAGCGCACAGGCCCAAGCTTCCATCATGCAACGCACGACGCGCCTCCTTGTGGCTCTCCCAGTCACCTTCGTGGTGGCCTTCGTCGCCCTCGCCTTCTTCCGCGCACAACGTACCCTGACTCAATCCGCCGAAGCCGTGCGCACCGCGCACCAGACCCCCTTCACCCAAACCGCGCTCGACCTCACACACCCTCGCACCCTCGCCTTCGAGCCCATCGTCTCCACCACCAACTTCACCTCCGGCACGGTCTTCGCCGGCGGCTTTGCTCTCGCGGGTCCCGCCGGCTTGAGCTTCTTCGCCCCGGACGGCACGCCGCATCGATCGCTTCGCACCGGGCTTGAACTACCAGTCGCACCCCTGACCCAGGTCGTCACCGCAACCCTCCGTGGAGCCTCCGCTCCGCAACTTCTTGCCGCCACCGCCGGAGCCGGCCTGCTCCTTCTCAGCCTCGACCTCTCCGGCACACCCACGCTCCAGCAGCTCTTGCCTCGCTCGCCCGAGTTCCGCGATCTCACCCAACTGCTCCCGCTCCCAACCGGGGACCTGCTCTTAGGAACCCGCCACCGCGGCGTCCTGCTCTTTGACGGAACTCATCTCACGCCACTGGCCTTCAGCCTCCCAGGCGTTGACTCCGCCAAGCTCGAAGTCACCACGCTAGCCGCGCCCGGGCCTGCCTCTATCCTCATCGGAACCCGCAACCAGGGACTCTTCTTCCTGCACGCCGGCACCGTTCAACACAGCGACCCGGCAAGCGGTCTGCCCGACTCGCAGGTCGACTCCCTCGCCGTTGCCAACGGCAAAGCCTACGCCGGCACACCGCAGGGAATCGCCGAGTTCGACCTGGCCTCACTTTTACCCGGTCAGATCAGCCTGCGCCCCACTCGCATCCTCGCCGCAAGCCTCTTCGGCCACGCGCTTGCCGCCTCCACCTCGCAACTCACTGTCGGCACCCTCGACCAGGGCATCGTCCCGGTCCCGCTTGACGCCCACCCCCATCTTCGCCCGGCGTCCATCTCTGTGCCGCTCGATCCCGGTGCGCTGTCCAACCAGCGCATCGATGCCTTCTTCTCCGCACCCGGACCCACGGGACTTCTCTATGCGCTCGCCGACGGCCAGCTGCTCGCTCGCTCCTCCTCGCATTGGACGCCCGTCCTGCTTCCCGCTCCGAGCTCCGCCCTCACGGACCGCAATATCTCCGCGCTAGCCTTCGACTCCGACGGACGCCTCTTTGTCGGTTTCTTCGATCGCGGTTTAGACATTCTTGACCCACAAGCGGGCCAGCCGACCCGCCATCTCGAAGACGACCACCTCTTCTGCATCAACCGTCTCGCGCTCGATCCCGCGCGTCACACCATGGCCGCCGCTACTGCCAACGGCCTGGTCTTCTTTGACGCTCAGGCCCAGCCGCGCCAGACGCTCACGCGCCGCGACGGACTCATCAGCGAGCACATTACCGACCTTGCGTTCACCGCCTCCGGCATCACGCTCGCCACACCGGCCGGCCTTACCTTCCTGAAACCCACCGGCCCGGAGAGCCTCTACGCCTTTGAAGGCCTGGTGAACAATCACGTCTACGCCCTGGCCGCGCAGGCAGACCCAAACCGCCTGCTGGCCGGAACCCTTGGCGGCCTTTCGATTCTGGAGAGCAGCGTGGTGATCCGCAATCTCACCGTAACCAACTCCGCGCTCGGCCACAACTGGATCACGGCAGCGGCTCTTCTGCCGGATGGCGCGACCCTGCTCGGAACCTACGGCGCGGGCCTCGAACGCCTTAGCCTGGCCCGCGACGGCACGCCCACCTTCACCGCCATCGATCTTCCGGCCGGCGCGCCGAAGGATCTGGTCGTCAACCCCAATGCGCTCCTGGTCACCGGCACCCACATCTACGCCGGCACGCTCGGCCACGGCCTGCTCACCTATACCAACGCCACCGGGCAATGGGCGCTTGTCACCGAAGGTCTGCCGTCGCTCAACGTCACTGCTTTCGCCAGCCGCAAGGACGAGCTGTATGTCGGCACCGATAACGGCCTGGTGCGCATCGCGGAGGCCAGCCTGTGACCCTTCGTCGCTTGCTGAGATGGTTGTGGATCGTCGTGCTGGTTCTGTGCACGCCGCACGCCCATGCCGACGCCGGCACCCTCATCCCACGCGACAAACAGGCTCCCGACCCAGCCATCCTCTCGCTTGAAGAAATGTCGGTCGACGTCACCATCGACAACGGCGACGCGCACGTCTCCATCGTCCAGATCTTCCTGAACCACACCAGTCAGATCGAGGAAGGCTCCTATCGCTTCTCGCTCCCCGGCAGCGCGACGGTCTCGGACTTCGCGGTCTGGGATGGCGTCGTGCGCATCCCGGCCGTCATCCTGGAGCGCCGCCGCGCCGAGCAGATCTACGATCAGGCGCGCATGCAGGCCATCGATCCCGGCCTTCTCGAAGCAGGCGAGCGCGACAGCGTGGACCCCAAATCTTCCACGCTCTTTACGGCCTCCATTGTTCCCATCCCGGCCTACGGAACCAAGCGCCTCGAGCTCGAATATCACCAGCGCCTCTCGACCACCGGCTTCCAGCAGTTCTTCACCTTGCCACTCAAGCCGGATGCCGGCCAGACGCAGTCCGCCGCGCACTTTAGGCTCCACTTTCTCCTTCACTCCGCTCACCCCATCGCGGACTTCGCCTCTCCCTCGAAACTCTTCCCGCTGAAGCTCCGCACCTCAGACCAGCACACCGTCGAAGGCACATTGGAAGGCACCACCTTCGCGTTCGACCAGGACTTCCAGGCTACCTGGAAGCTCTCTTCCGAAGCCGCCGACCAACTCGAAGTCATCACCCACCGCGACCCAAAGACGCCGCTACCCGGAGCCGGAGAGCTCGCACCCGCACCCGTGAAGCAGCCAGAGCCCGGCTTTTTTCAGGCGCAGCTTTTGATTGCCGACCCCAAACCTTCGGTCTCCAGTCAGAACCTCGCTCCACGCACCATCGTTCTGCTCTTTGACAACTCTCTCTCCATGCAGTGGGAGAAGCTTGAGCGCTCCTACGCCGCGCTTGAAGCCGTCCTCCACAGTCTTCGCCCAACAGACCGCTTCAGCCTCCTACTCTTCAATCAGACCGTTACCTCCTTCCAGCCGCAGCCCGTTCCGGCAGATTCCGCAGCCGTTCAGCAGGCGCTCACCTTCGTCCGCGCAAGCAAGCTGCGCGGCGGCACCGATCTCGGCAAGGCGCTCGCCGCGGCTTTGGCGCAAGCCGGAACCGGTACCGGCGACGCCTCCCTCCTCCTCTTCAGCGACGGCGGCAGCGATCGCGGCGAGACCGTTCTGCCGGGGAAGATCGCCGCCCGTTACGCGGCCAGTTGGAAGCAGTTACCGCATCCGCCGCACACCTGTGTCTTCGCCGTCGGCGACGACGCGAACCTGACCCTGCTCCGCTCACTCTCCCGCAACGGCGGCTTCCTTGAGCCCGTCACCTCGACCGAACCCGTCCAGCCTCACCTCCAGTCCTTTCTCTCCAAGCTCACTCACAACCCGGTCGCAGACCTGAACCTTACGACTGGCCCTGGCTCGTCCACCGGCCTCATTTACGCGCTCGACGACGCCGTTTACCCCGGCTCCGTCGCACAGTGGGTTGGCCAATACACACCCAGCAAAGGCAAGCTCAAGCTCGTCGCACACGGCGTCCGCAACGGCACAGCCCTGAACGCGAAGGCTGAAACCGTCCTTCCGCTCGTCGATCTGGATCATCCGCAACTGCCGCGCATTTGGGCGCAAGCCCGCGTCAACGCGCTGCTTGAACAGATCGACCGCGAAGGCGAATCCGCCTCTGCCATTGACGAGATCATCCGGCTCTCCCGCCGCTACAAGTTCGTCACACCCTACACCTCCTTTCTTGCCGTTCCTCGTGCGCTGCTGCGTCCCCGCGTCATCCGGCCTGGTGACCCCGTGCTCCGCGTCCGCACCGATCCCGCCATTACCTCCGTCATCGCTCTCTTTCCCTTCGGCCTCACCAAGCCGCTGCGCCATCTCGCCAGCGAAGACCTGCAGGCTCCCGGCAACGACGCCAACCGCCTCTGGGAGACGCGCTTTCTCGCCCCTCCGGAGATGCAGGACGGCACCTACTTCGTCCGCCTCCTGCTTCGCGACCGCCAAGGCCATACCTACAACGAAGCCAAGACGTTCGTCATTGCCAGCACTCCGCCAACGGTTAAGCTTCAACTCAACCGCAGCAGCCTCCATCGCGGCGAAACGCTTGAGATCCGCGCCTCTGCCTCCGCCTCTACGCGCACGCTTATCGCTCGCCTGGAGGGGGTCGCCCCCATCACTCTCCGCTGGAACCCTCGCGCACTCACCAATACCGGCACTCTCACCATCCCCTCTACTCTTCCTATCGGCAGATACACGCTAACCATTAGCGCGGAAGATATCGCCCACAATCTCGGCAGTCAGGAGGTCCAGGTCGATGTGCTTCCGTAAGCGCCGATTTGTGACCGCCGCGGCGATAGCCGTTCTCGGTGCGTGCTTCGCCGCCCACGCCCTGCTGCCCTCTTGGCTCGAGCATATTCCGGGGGCCTCGGCGGTCGAGTCCGCCCTTTACCGTGCCGTGCAACTGCCCTCGGTCGAGGCGCTCTATCCTCGCCCGCCCAAAGAAGCACAAATCGAACTCGCCCGCCTCATTTCCTCCACTCCTGCTCAAACCGAGCTTTACGAACTCCGTGCCCGCTCCGACGAAGCTGCCCTCGACTTTCCCGCAGCAGAAGCCGACTGGAAGCTCTTCGCCGCGCGCGCAAAGGACCCCATCTCCGCCCAGCTCCAGTTGGCCGACTTCTACCATCGCCGGCTTCAGACTCCCCAGGAACTCCGCACCCTGCTGACCGTAGCTGCCGCTCCCAATCCATCGGCCGAGCGCTTCCTTGCCCCTTCCGCCCAGCGCTCCTGGCAGACCTTCGACCGCCTCCTCGCCTTGGCCGCCGACCAGGCTCTGCCGCCCGCCGAACTGCACACCCTCTACGAAGCTTTCCTTACCCGCTACCCCGACCAGCCCGCCGTTTACGCCCGCTACCTTCAGGTGCTGCTCGACGAACGCGACTTCACTACAGCGGAGACCCTCATCGCCGGCTACCGCAAAGCCTTTCCCGCCGACGAAGTCTTTCCCACCCGCGCCCAGGCGCTGCTCGAGTACCGCCGCGGCAACCTCGACGCCGCCCTGGCCGTCTACGACCGTGCCTTCCAGCCGCTGTGGCCGGCGGACCTCGTCCAATCCTGGTTCGCGCTCCTCAACCAGGCCCACCGACAGCGGGCCATGGTCGCCGACGCCCGCGCCCGCTTGGCCCAGCACCCGGACGGCCCTGAGGCCCTCAACGCGCTGGCTCGCATCTTCTTCTACGCCCAGCAATCCGGCCGTAACGACCAGGCTCAGCAGACCCTCGACTCCTTCCGCACCTCCCGAGAAACACGCGGCGCAAACTGGACCGCCACCGACCTCCTTACTTTAGCCGCGCTCGAAGAGTCGATCCATGCCTCTTCCGAGTCCGCCCGCTACAACTTCGCCCTCGCCTCCACCCCCGGCGCGCTCCCCAGCGGAGAACCCGCAGCGCAGGCCGGGCTCTCCGCGCTCATCCACCTGCTGCTCTCCGCACCCGATCAGCCACTCGCTCTCGGAGCCGGCAATCTCACCCTCTACCGCGACATCGCCACCCTCGATCAAGGGCCCGGCTACTGGAACGGCATCCTCTCGCTCTGGCTCAACGGCACCTCCCCCGAATCCCAATACGACGCCGAGACCGCCAAAGCCCAAAGCTACTTCCATCGCGCCAAAGCAGCCGAACTCCTCAGCCAGCTCGACAGGCAATACCCAGCCGCCCCGGAACGCGCCGCGCTTCATGCGCAGCTCATCCATGTCTACGCCGACTACAACGAGACCGCCGCCGTCATCGCTGATGCCGGCCAGTTCCTCACGGCCTTTCCCAAAGCTTCTAGCCGCTTCGAAGTTGCCAGCCTCCTGGCCGACGCCGACCAACGCCAAGGCAACAGCACCGCCGAGTTTGCTCTCTACGACAGTCTCCTGGCTGAACTTGCCACCAAACTAAAGACCGAGTCCGGCGGTCTCCCGTTAACCTCCGCCAGCCCGTCGGCGCCTGCCCAGAGCAACACAGTCCTTGCTCCCGACCAAACCTCCGAGACTCTCGAAGGTCAGCCAGCACCCGACCCAAAAGCAGCCTCGCTCACCCTCGGCACCTATACTCCCGTGGCCGCCACACTTCCCGATGCCACCGAATACAACCAGCTCCTCGACCGTTACCTCGGCCGGCTCACCGCCGAAAAGCGCCTCCCGCAAGCCCTCGCCGTCCTCCGCCGCCAGCTTGACCTCAGCCCCAACGAGCCGCTCCTCTACGAGCGCCTGGCCACCTTCCTCCAGCAAAACAATCTCGCCGCCGCAGAAGAAGACCTCTACAAATCAGCGATCGCCCGCTTCGGCCAGCCCACCTGGTACGACAAACTCGCCCGCTTCTACCTTCGCCAGCGCCGCCGCGGAGCCTTTGACGCCCTTACCAAGCAGGTCACCGGGATCTTCTCCGGCTCAGAGCTGGACGCTTACTTCAGCGTGGTGCCCCGAGGCGGCCAGCAAAACGGTCAATTCACCGCCCAACTCGCGCTCCAGCTCAACCTCTTTGCCGCCAAACGCTTCCCGCACGACCTCGTCTTTACCCGCAACCTCCTTGCCCTCTACAGCACCCGGCCCACCACGGATGCTGCCGCCTGGGAGGCTCTCCTCCGCCGACACTGGTGGGAGGACGACGACCTCCGCAACCAGTTCTTCGCCTACCTGAGCCGCACCGGCAAGCTCCAGCCCGAGCTCGCCTCCCTTCAACTCCTGACAAAACGCTCAGGTGGCTCATCGCAGGCACTCCCACCAACTGAGGCGGCGTCCTCTATCCTCAACCCGGCCGCCGCCCGCGAGCTTGCCGAGGCCGACCTCTGGACCTCGCACTTTGAGCAGGCCGCGCCTCTGCTCAGCACGCTTGCTTCCTTTTACCCCGCCAGCCTGGATCTTGACGACCGCGCCGTCTCCCTCTTCCGCTCGCTGAGCTATCAGGACCCCACCTCTACCTCGCTCAACCGCGCCGTCCAGATCGAGCAGAACCTAGCCTCCGCCGAGCCCGGCAATCCCGACCGACTGGCCACGCTTGGCGACCTCTACGCAGAGACCACCGCCACCGGCGGCGAAGACCTCCGCACCGCCGCGCCCTTCTGGCAGCGCATCCCTGCGCTCCATCCCGGTGTCTCCGCCGGCTATCTCAACGCCGCCACCATCTTCTGGGACTACTTCCAGTTCGCCGACGCGCAGGCCGAGCTCCGCGCCGCCCGCGACCACTTCCACCAGCCCGCCCTCTTCGGCTATGAGATGGGCGCCATCGACGAAGATCGCCACGACCTTCCCGCTGCACTTGCCGAATACACAAATGCAGCGATCGCCAACGACTCCGCCAATTCCGCTGGCGAGGCCCGCTCCCGCCTGCTCCAGCTTGCCATCCGCCCTGCCACCCGCACCCCCGCCGACCAGGCCACGGCCCGCGCCCTTGCCGACCAACCTTCCAGCCCGGCAGCCCTCACCCTGCGCATCGACCTGCTCGCCACCCAGCATCGTCTCGCCGAGATCGCCCCCGTCCTCACAGCCGCTCTCGCCCGCAGCTCTACACCGGAGCAGGCCGCCGCCATCGGCGCGCTCGCCCAAACGCACACTCTGCCTGCCGTCTATGAAGCCAGCCTGACCCAACAGATCGCCCTCACCCCCGATCCCGTCTCGAAACTCGAGCTCAGTTACACTCTCGCCGCCTTCTACGAGTCCCGCAAAGACCTGCCCGACGCCACACGCACCATCGACGCCGTCTACCGCGCCAACCCCCGCATCCTCGGCGTCATCCGCCGCACCACGGACTTCTATCTGCGCACACATCAGCCTCCGCGCGCCATCTCGACGCTGCTTGAAGCCGCCAACACTGCCCGGCCCGCCAACCCGCAGCTCGCCCGCAGCTTTACGCTCGAGGCCGCCAACCACGCCAATGAATCGGGCGACACCGCCCAGGCGCGCAGCCTCGCCCTCACGCTTCTGCCCGCCGCCCCGTACGATCCGCAGGTCCTGGCCGTCCTCGCCACCAGCTACGCCCGCGCCGGCGACGATCTCGGCCTGCGCAGCTTCTACGAAGCGCAACTAAGTACCGTCCGCACCGCACAACTGACGCCAGCCGAGCGCAAGCAAGACACAGCCCTCCTGCGCCGCGGACTTATCCCCGCACTCACCCGCCTGAAGGACTTTCCCGGCGCGCTTGACCAATACATTGCCCTGCTCTCTGCCTATCCGGAGGATGCAGCCACCGCCCAGCAAGCTGCCCTCTACGCCCTCGCGCACAGCCTCCAAGCGCAGCTCGTCACCTTTCTCCAGACCACCGTTCAACAATCCCCGCGTGACTCTCGCTTCGTCATTCTCCTTGCCCAGACGGACACCACCTTCGAGGACCTTCCTGGCGCCGTCCAGGCCTACAACGCCGCCATCGCGATCCGCAAAGACCGCGCCGACCTCTACGAAGCCCGCGCCAATCTCGAGCTTCGCCTGGGCCTCACCGACCCCGCCCAGCTCGACGCCGCCGCCCAGGACTACACCCGGCTGTTCACCCTCTCCTACCAGGACCCCGCGTGGATGGTTCGCCTCGCCGAGCTGCGTGCCCGCCAAAATCGACCCGCCGAGGCCGTCCGCGCTCTCCAGACCGCCTATCTCACCGGCCACACCGCCTCTGCTGCCAATCTCTTCTCTGTCGCCGCACAGCTCGAGCAGTGGAACCTGCTAGCGGAAGCCCGCACCTTCGCCGAGCAGGGAGTCACGCTCGCCGGCACCCAACTCCTGGTACCAGCAAACTCCTTCTACGGCGAACCTCTCGGCGCCGTCACCTACGCCCGCATCCTCACCCGCGCCGGCCACCCGGAGCAGGCGCTTGCCATGCTCACTCAGGCGCGCGCTGGCGTCGACTCGGCCCCGCTTCCCGCATCGTCCAGCGAGAGCGCTACTCCTCAGGAAGCCGCCCAGTTTCGCCAAAACGCCCTCGCCAATCGGCGGACGCAGGCAGACAATGTGCTTCGCCAAGCCGTCCTGGCCGTCGGCTCCGC
>CALMVK010000316.1 GCA_937873145.1 uncultured Granulicella sp.
CGGTGGAAGTGGGTGAGGTGGTGGAGCGGGATGGATTTGTGTTTGCGGATGTGAGAGGAGCGCGCGGAGCCAACACACCCGACTGCCGTCGGCTTACGTAGGCCTTGGTTTGTGAAGGCACGCATTCATTTCCGCCCGTACGCTATAGCAGAACTGACAACATACCTTCGAGTCGATCAGAGCCAACCCTTGTCGCGCGCGATCCGCGCGGCCTCTGTTCGATTGTGAGCCCCTACCTTTGAAATTGCTTCCGAGAGGTAGTTACGAATCGTTCCTTCGGTGAGCCGGAACGTTCGAGCCAACTCAGCGGTGCTCTCGCCCTCCCCGGCACGTCGAAGTACCTCACGCTCTCGTTCCGTGAGTGGTCCGGCATCGGCGGACCATGATTGGGCTGCCAGCCCTGGGTCAATGACTCGTTCTCCTCGTGCGACACGCCTGACGGCCTCCGCCATTTCCGTTGATGGACAGTCTTTTAGAAGGTATCCAATCGCACCCGCATCGAGTGCACGTCGCAGATAGCCGGAGCGGGCAAACGTAGTCAAAATAAGAACCCGGGTCGCGGGATAGAGTTCCTTTACGCGTGCTGCTAAGTCGAGTCCCGTCATCTGGGGCATCTCGATGTCGGTGACCAGTACCGCGGGCAGATGTAGACCTACCGCTCGCAGCGCTTCAGCCCCGTTGGCAGCGGAGGCGATGACATGGATACCAGGTTCGATACCCAGCATGACGGTCAAGGAGCTCCGCAGAATGCCTTGGTCCTCTGCAAGTACAACCGTGATCGGTTTGCCACTAGAGATCATGAGCGACCTTCGCCTTTGCGGTGCTCGTTTCCATCTCCGGATATCGGCAATTCTGCGAGCACTCGCATGCCACCTAGGGGGGAACTGACAATACTCAGACAGCCGTGCGCGTGTCGAAGACGACCTCTCATCCCTTCAATCCCATTTCCGTCGGGGCTCTGCTTTCCGCCCCCGTCATCATCGATTGTGAGCCGTATGCGGTCATTTTTGGAAAGTTCGACTCTGCATGCTGTTGCATGGGCATGACGCAAGATGTTTGTGGTGGCCTCGCGGAGCACAAAACAAAGCAGATCGCTCTCGGTCAGTGAAATATCTAAGATGTCTACTTGGGTAACAAGCTGGACGCCAGCACTTCGAAGCGCATTCCGTGTCTTGCTCAATTCAACCATGATCCCCTCTGCACGATATCCAGTGACGGCGGACCGCACCTCGCGCAGTGCCTCTCGCGCCGTAGCCTCCACCTCCGCGATTTCTCCATGAGCGATCTCGGGTTGCACGGAGAACAGCCGATTTGCAACATCGCTTTTGATGGCAATGACAGTAAGAGTATGGCCGAGGAGGTCGTGCAGATCTCGTGCGATGCGTTCACGCTCCGCCCGTTGCGTGAGATGTTCGATCTCTTCGTTCGCTTTCCGCAATTGATTGCTGATGAACACCTGGCGTGCAAAAGAGAAGTTGCTCAAGCCAATGACAACCATAAAGAAAACGACTGAGTGAGCGATGGACCAGGGAAGATGCAACCACCAGGTTTCCAAGAACAACCCTACTGCCTGAGCGATAAGGATGGCTGCAAATGTGCGAAATGCCGACAAGGTTGTGCCTTCACGAAGGAAGAAACTGCTTACCACCACAGCAAACACAAATTCACCGCCGGCATTTGGATTAAAGGGGTAGTAGAGATAGCCGAGCAGAAACAGAACGACAAGCCAGAAGCGCTGTTCTTGTTTTTTGCCCTGCAGGACCCGAAGATACCCGGTCAGAAAGATCGCATAAAAGACCAGGAAGAATGCCCAAACAATAAAGGAGCGGCGGTGGACCGGTTCTGCGAACCAGAAGACCGAGTACAGCAACGAACCCCAGCGGAGCAGCTGCGTTTCATCGCGCAGCATACCGAGTACGTTCGCTCCGCGATAAGTTGAGTTCTGATCCATGCACTCCTCGTCTTCCTGACTCTCCTTATCTTCGCGCAAGCCGAGGAGAGTCGGGACCCCACGCCATCATGCTTGAGAGATGACACCTGTCATGTTTCACGGCTGATACCTTCCACTGGTCCCTGCAGGTGCAGCGCGCGATGATCTTGCTATCAATCAAGGAGATACATCATGCACCCCGACCCACTCTGGATGAAGCTCTTTCTCGTCGTACATGTAACTGCTGGTATGGTGTCCTTCATTCTCGCCCCTGTAGCACTGGCAACTGTAAAGGGCGGTAAACAGCATCGCCGCTGGGGCATGGTGTATCTCTGGGCGATGGGTGTGGTATCGTGCACCGCTTTACCCATGGCCCTGTTCCGTCCTGTGCTCTTTTTAGCGCTGGTCTCAGTTATAAGCGCGTATCTCGCCTTTTCCGGCTACCGTGTACTGAAGCTTAAGGATCTTGCCAACGGAGGTTCCGCTCATCCAATAGACTGGGCAGCAGCATCCATTGCCTTTCTGGCGTCTGCTTCTCTCGTTGCAGTAGCTTGGTTCCATCCCGCTGCGGTGCAGCACCTGCAGATCGTAGCCATTGTGCTGGGCTGCCTTGGCATGCGCGGCACCGCCATCGACATGTACGTCTTCTTTCGAAAGCCCACGGAGAAGATGTTCTGGTGGTACTCGCATTTGGCGAAATTTATCGGAAGCTATGTTGCAGCTTGGACAGCCTTTTCAACCGCTACGCTTAGCCATATCTTCAAACATGCCGGTATTATCCTGTGGCTCTGGCCAGCTGCGATCGGTGTTCCCGTCATTCTTTTGGTCACCGCCTATTACAAGCGGAAATTCGATTCTCGTAGGAGTTCCGTGATAAACAGGAAACTTGTTCCTAACTGACAAGTAGGAACATGCATGCGGATTCTAGCTGCGCCAGAATGATGACTTACAACGCAGACTTACTTCGCGGGGATAACAAAACTAGCGGACGCCCCATTTAAGTTTACTGCGCAAAACGTTAAATAGCCCGTTGGGGCGGAGGCGGAGGAGGCGGACCGAGGCGGTGGAGCGGCGGCATTGGACTTCGTCGCCCATCTCGAGGTCGACTGCTTCCTGGCCGTCGATGGTAAGGACGATCTGGTTGGGTGGGCCTTCAATGGTGACCGTAATTTTGGACTCGCCGGGCATGACCATGGGGCGGATGGTGAGCAGGTGCGGGCAGA